>CAZLEE010000118.1:0-13495 GCA_964558455.1 uncultured Verrucomicrobiota bacterium
TATTTCTGCGCCATGCCGAATTCGATATACATGAGGATGATGTTGTCATCCTCGCGGGCATAACTTTGGGCCGGGGTCATCACTCTGATGCCGTGCTGTTTGATCGCCCAGATGATGGAGCCGCCATCCACCGGGTTGCGCGCCAAGCGGTCAAGTTTCCAACAGATGATGCCATGAACTTCACCCCGGTAGAGCCGTTGCATCATGGCATTGAACACTGGCCGGCCCGGCTCCTTGGCGGATTTCGATTCCACCAGGATTTCGGCGATGGGCAGATTGAGTTTTGCAGTAAGCTGTTCCAGTTCGCGTGTCTGCGATTCAATGGAAAGAACCTGCCGGTCTTCGGCTTCGGATGATTTGCGGCAATAGATAAAATATTTGGGCATGATTAAGGGGTACACTATGTTAACGTACCCAATCGGTACGTCAATGAGTCCACAAATGGACGAATGCTGGAGGCTATTCGCTGTGACTGCCTGGCTGGACCAAAATCCCGAAAAGATGCAGCAATCGCATGGCGATTTCCTGAACTTCGTCGTCCGTCAGGGTTACCCCGAATTCGTCCTGGTAAATGGCTCTGAAGTCGTCGATGGCCTCGCGGCTCAATTGCTGTGGCTGATTCATGGTTGCCAGTTTACTGGTGCGCCAACGCCGGGCGAAGACGCGGAAAGTTGCCGTGTCCGACAGATTCACGGTCCGCAGTCCAAAGATATTCCCAGCCCCCATTTCCCGCGCGCAAATTTTATGGTTTAATATACACGACCACCACCGGGAGAAACGAATCTCGGTTTTTTTATTAAAAAAACTTGCCGTCAACGGCAAAAGTCCGTGTCTTTGGCGGTTTTATCAATCGGATATTGTGGAGTCCTGAACTCCGCAATGGGGTTCTTTAAAAATAAAACCATATGACTCTATCTCAACTCCCCAATTATTTGCGAAAACATCGCAAGCGCCTCGGTCTTTCTCAGAACGAAGTTGCGTTTTTGTTGGGAGCGGGAAGCGGAGCCAAGGCTTGCCGGTATGAGCGGTTTTCCCGCGAGCCGGGATTTCGCACCGCTCTCGCCTGTGAAGCGGTATTCCAAAGGCCGATTCGCGAACTGTTCGCCGGTCTGTATGAGGAAATCGAACGGGAAGTCGCGGGCCGGGCTATGGAACTCGTCCTCAAAACCGGCCAAATGAAATCGGACAGGCAGACCGCCCGCAAGCGCGAGACGCTTGAGCGGATTGCCGCCTCGAAATCCAAGAAACATCACAACCCATGAGTAAACACACCCATCGAAGGAATGGCCGCATCCTGGCTATCGCCCCGTCATCGCGTGGTTTCGGCTTTGCCGTTATGGAGGGCGGGGAAACGCTTGTCGATTGGGGTGTAAAATCGGTCGCCGGCGACAAAAATGCTGACGCTCTCAAGAAAGTGGGAGCCATGATCTCACTTTACAAACCAGCGGTGCTGGTTCTTGAAGATGCCTCCGCGAAATGGTCTCGGCGTTCTCGCCGCATCCGGGACATCACCAAGACAATCGCTGCGATGTCTGCAACCGCCCAAATGAAGGTTGCGCTGTTCACGCGGAATCAGGTGATGCGGTTTTTTTTTGAGGACGGCGTAGGGACCAAGTACACCATTGCTCGAATCATCGCCATGCGTTTTCCAGAGGAACTCGGCCATCGGCTTCCGCCGAAACGCAAGCCGTGGAAAAGCGAAGATTACCGCATGGGCATTTTTGACGCAGTGGCGCTGGCGATCACCAAGCAGGTGCGGGGGAAATAACGCCGACGCCAATAGAGGACGGAACGCACACATGTGCGGCAATGTCGCTCCCCCCAAAAAAAACAGCGCTTTCTCGCGCAAGCAGATCGTGTTGGGCCTTTGATCCCTTCAAAAGCATCCCGAACAAGATGCCATTAAAAGTTTCAAACGTATTCAAGACAGGAGGTTGCTGGGTTTGACGCCAGAAAAACACAAGCTTAGCAACTGCCGCTAAATCCGGCCATTTTTGTATGCTGGATATATTGGATAGGCAGTGTCCTCCCAGAACGTTTTTCCATGATTCTGCGCATCTTCGGCGGTGAAAATGCTAAAAGTGGTCGTGCGGCCAATGGGAGCTTGCTGTTCTCCCAAGATTATCGCAGAGGAGGCCATCACATCCCTCCTCTCCGTTTTTTTGTAATTATATTGCCGCGCCTCTCCTGTCGAGTTCTACAGCTTGCATGTTGGCACGTGTTATGCTTTACTAGAAGTGCAAGGACTCCTGATCCTAAATCATTCGGGGCTTTGCGGGACCTTGGTGCGTAATCACCTTGGTCCTTTCTGTTTTTATTTTGGGTTGTCATATGGGTTTCGTGTTTCGTTTCTTTGGGTGCTTTTTTTCATCATATCACAACATATCAGTACCAGCACGAATGTCAAACTATCGCGCATGTACGCAATATTGTAAAAACATCATTTTTTTGTTGATTTTGTCCGTGCAGTGATGGAGTTTCATAAGATATGGCAAGATTAGACAAACAGCAGACAGAGCCAGTAGAATTCGGTGCGTTACTTAAATCAGTCCGGGAACAGAGAGCATGGTCGCAAACCGAACTCGCTAAACGGTCGAGAGTTGCGTTACGCACTATCGTAAATATTGAACGATCCCAAATTGGATACAAGGTGCGATTTGACGTCGTCATCCGGCTCGCCGCCGCGTTGGAAAAATCGGCACGGGAGTGGTTGGAAATTGCCGGGCATCCTGGCGTCTCTGACGTGATGATCGACCAAGTTTCCAAACGGGCTGGAATTCTAGATTTTTACGGGGAAGACGACCCAACCAATTTTTTCAAAATTCTTGACGAGCGCATTAAAAAATCGCCGCCTGTCATTGTGAGCATGACCTACTGCACCTTTTCCGATTTTGCTCATCAAGAATTTCTGGCCCAACAGATTGCGCCGTTAATAAATAAGAAACGGCTGTTTCTGGCTATTGTCTGCGCATATCCAGAAATCCTTGATTTGGGTAAGCAGAAGAAACAAACACTGTCAAGCATATACTTGCAAGTCAGAAGCGAAACTATAGGCCTTACAAAAAGAATCAAGGCCATTGTCGATACGAATTGCAAAAAGCATGTCGCCTGTTTTTCGCTCAAGCCGCTTGACGAGCCGACTTGTTTTCCCCAGGTAGGACTTTCACAGTTCCGGCAAATCCTGATCCAGTCATACCCCGACTACGAAAACAAACCAGACGATGATGTGTTTGAACTGTCTACGTGGCTCGCTTTCTTTCAGGATCAACGGGAAAGATGGGTTCGCATCTATCCGACCCCGGACATTTGGAAAGCGCGGGAGGATTCATATCGGAAAATTTGCTCCGCATGGAAGGACTATCTGCAAGAAATTCATGGCGCATGTGACCGTATAAACGGATGGAGGTTTTCGCAAAATGACGGGAATTCGACCCCTTGGGAAATGATCGACATCAACTGAACAAGCCCGATGTGGGGGATTTGGACACAACCGGCCAGCCGAGGATGATGGCAAGGAACTTGCGAGTCGCCTCGTTGGGCATGGCGACATCTTCTTCCCATTCTTTGACGCGGGAGACGGGAACGGCCAGTTGTGCGGCAATGTCGCTCAACAACATCCCTCGAGCATAACGCCACACCTTTATCTTATCCCCCAAAGTCCTGGGATCGGTCGGGAAGCGTTTGCAAGGGCGGCGGCTGGTCGGGATATGGCGTCTCGACACTCGTATGGTGCGCTGTGCAATACTCAACAGGGATACTCTCCCGCGAGCGGGAGAGGGAGAAATGTCGTCCGTCTCCGGGGATATTTTGTGACTGTATTGGTCGGAAGTCGGATTGCCATCCTTTCAGGATTGCACGGCAAAAGCGAGGGGTGACAGGAATATTAGGGTTCGACCTCACCAAGAGCCGATAGGAAGGGGACCGTTAAATTGGGGGGCGGGATTTGAAGGCTTTTACGCAGAGGTGGACGGAGGCGAAGAAGCTGGCTTCGTTCAGTTCGCCGGCCAGTCCGGTTTTTTTCAGGATGGAGAGCAAGGGCGGATTGGTGTGGGCGATTTTCAGGGCGATGCCTCTTTCTTGCAGTTCCTGATGCAGGGCGTGCAGCATTTCCGCCGCTGTCACGTCGATGTCGGTGATGGCTTGGGCATCGAGCAGAAACCACACGACGGGGGTGGGGCTATCCTGGATCAGGGCATGGACGCGGGCCTCGAAGTGGGTGGCGTTGGAAAAGAGGAGGGGGGCGTAAAACCGGTAAACGAGCAGGCCGGGCAGGGTTTCCCCATCCGAACTGAGGCCGAGGTCATGGTAGCCGTGGCCGGGCACTTCGCGCAAAACGGCGTCCGGCGGATTGGAGATGCGTTTGATCAGGCCCAGCAGGGAAAGGGAGACCCCGATTAAAATGCCGGGGATGACTCCGGCGGCGAGGACGGCCAGGGTCGTGATCGCCGCCAGGGCGGCCGAGCGCGGGTAGTAGCGGTAGATGCGTTTCATGTCGGCGAATTCGACCAGGGTGATGCCGCCGCAGATGAGAATGGCCGCCAGCGCCACGGCCGGCAGGCGCGCGATCATTGGTGTCAAGAATAACAAAAAAACGGCCAGCAAGGCGGCGGCCAGCAGGCTGGCGACGGGTGTTTTGCCGCCCGCCTCGTCGTTGACGGCGGTGCGCGATTGGCTGCCAGTGCCGGGGAATCCTTGAAAGAAGCCGGTGAAAATATCGGACATGCCGAGGGCGACCAGTTCCTGGTTGGGGTTGACTTTGTAGCCGTTTTTCTCGCCGAAGGCCCGCGCCAGCAAAATGCCTTCGGTGTAGCTGAGCAGGGCGATGCCGATGATGGCCGGGAACAGCGTCTGCACATCGTGCCAGTCGAGAGACGGCAGGCGGAAGCCGGGCAATCCGGCCGGCAACGCGCCGACCACGGCGACGCCATGACGTTCCAGACCGAGGGCGCGGGAGGCGATCACGGCGACAACGCAGACCGCGAGGGCGGAGGGGATTTTTGGGGTGAAGCGATGCAAACCCAAAAACAATGCAATCAGGCAAAGTCCGAAAATCGCCGTGGCGTGGTTGGTTTTGACCAACTGGCCGGACAATTCGGCCAGACGCGGGAAGAATTCATTTTGATACAGGGTGATTCCGAACAATTTGTCCAATTGCGACGCCACCAAAATGAGGGCCGCGCCGGTCATGTAACCGACCAGGACGGGTTTGGAAAAGAAGTCCGCCACGGTGCCGATTTTGGCGCGGGCGCCGAGCACGAGGAGCAAGCCGCTCAGGATGGCAATTGCTCCGGCGAGGGCGGCGGCGCGGGCGGGGTCGCCGTTGGCCAGGGGACGGACGGCGCTGACGATGAGCAGACAGATGGCGATGTCCGGTCCGACAATGACTTGGCGCGATCCGCCAAAAAGGGGATAAATGGCGAGGGGAACGAGGGACGCGTAAAGCCCGATCTGGGGCGGCAACCCCATCAATCCCGCATAGGCGATGACGGTTGGGATGAGGACGAGGCAAACGCTCAACCCGGCCAGCGAATCGGCCAGGAGCCAGGCGCGTTTGTAACCGCGGAGGAACGCGAAGGAAGGGAGCCAGGAGGCGGTTCCCGTCGGGGGCGTTGGAATGGGTGCGGCGGTCTGGTTCATTTTTGTATTCGCATAAGTCCTGCTTTGTTCCCGCACTTTAACAGAAGACGGGGGATTTGGGCCAATTCAGAAATAAAAATTAATTGGGGTGAAATGCGTTCATGTCTTGCGGTCGAAGGCGGGGCGGCATAGGTTTTGGCAAAGGACATATGCTTGATAAACCTGGCCGGATGCGGCATTTTTTTGCGGTTGTGATTTTAGCGGGGGCCGGGTTGAGCCGGTTGGCGGCGGCGGGGGAGGAGCCGGCGGCGGGGCCGCGGCTTTCAGATGAGCAGTTTTTTGCGCTGCTCGATTATTCGCGGGCGGATATGGCGGCGGTGCAAAAATGCGCGGCGCAATCGGACTGGGCGGGGGCGCGGCACGCGCTGGCGCAGGAGATGCGGACGCGGCCGTGGCCGCATTGGAAACTGGCGGCGGCGGGAGACAGGCCGCTGGCCGGACGGGCGGAGGCGGACAAGGCGTTGCGGCACCGGTTCAACAACCTTGAGATCGAGTGGCAGTTTGGAAAGGCGATTGACTGGAAATTCAATCCGACGACGCAGCCGGATTCCAAATGGCCGCGCAATCATGAATGGACGTGGTCATTAAACCGGCATGAAGCGTGGGTGGCACTGGCGCAGGCATTTCAGGAGACAGGCGATGAGAAATATGCGCGGGAGTTCGTGGCGGAGCTGGAAAGCTGGGTACACGATTGTCCAGTGCCGTTGGAAAGGATGAGCAACGAGCCGTTCTCCCGGTGGCGCACGATCGAGGCGGGGATTCGGGCGGGGACGACCTGGCCGGAGATTTTTCCGCGGATGCTGGCGGCGAAATCGTTCAACGACGCGGCGCTGGTGTTGATGCTGAAAAGTTTTGAGGATCACGCCGAGTATCTGATGCGCCACCACATGCAGGGGAACTGGCTGACCATGGAAGCAAACGGGCTTTATCATGTCGGGGCGCTATTCCCGGAATTCAAGGACGCAAAACTCTGGCGCGACACGGCGCTGGCGCGGCTGGATCACGAGTTGGACGCGCAGGTTTATCCCGATGGAGCGCAATTCGAACTGGCGCCGGGGTATCACGGGTTGACGATCAGGAATTTTTCCGGGCCGCTGCAACTGAGGGAGGAGACTGGTTTTGAGCCGCCGGCGGATTATCTGCCGAAGATGGAGAAGATGTTCGATTATTTCCTGTATTCCATGCAGCCGGACGAAAGGACGGCGCCGCTGAATGATTCCGGGGCAGGCAGCGTTATCAAATCCATGGATGAGGGGGCGCGATATTTTCCGAAGCGGGCGGATTTCCGCTGGGCGGCGAGCCGGGGGCGGGAGGGGCGCGCGCCGGCGGAGACATCGCACGCATTTCCCTACGCGGGCCAGTTCATCATGCGCAGCGGTTGGGACGCGAATGCGCGCTGGTTGTGCATGGACGGCGGCCCATTCGGGGCGGGGCACCAGCACGAAGACAAATTGAGCGTGATCATCACGGCCTACGGGCAGCCGCTGCTGGTGGAAGGCGGCGTCTATACGTACGACGCGAGCGAGTGGCGCAAATATGTGTTGAGCAGCCGGGCGCATAATCTGGTGATGGTCGATGGCTTGGAGCAGGACCGGCGGCGCGAACCGAAGGAGACCTATGTGGTGAAGCAACCATTGCCGCATGTTTGGGAGAGCAATGAGATTTTTGACCATGTCGCCAGCCGTTATGACGAAGGGTGGGGGCCGGAATCATTGCACCCGTTGCGGCAGACCCGGCATGTGTTTTTCTTGAAACCGGATGTGTTCATCATCGCTGACGAATTGGAATCATTGGACGGGAAGGCGCATCACTGCGAGGCGCTGTTTCACCTGAATGCCAAGGACGCGGCGGTGGAGGGGCTGCGGGTTGCGACCCGGAATGCGGGGCCGAACTTGAGCATCACGGCATATGGGGCGGACGGAGTGAAGATCATCAAGGGGCAAAAAGAGCCGGTGGTGCAGGGATGGCTGCCGGACGCGTCGCTGGGCTACGGGGGAATCCGGCCCATTCCGACGGCGGTGTATGGCAAGGAAGTGCGGGGCAAGGCGACGGTTCTGTATGTCCTATATCCCAGTCCCAAACGGGCGGTCAGTCCGGTAAAGGGAGTGGCGTTGGACGGGAATACCCTGATAGTGGAATTCAACGACAAGAGGAAGCAAACGATTCGTTTTCAACTCTATCCAGAACGTTGACCATTACAAACGAAAACCGGCCGCAAACCTTCGGAATGAAGGCTGCGGCCAGTGAAAGAGGTCAGTGCGACCCGATGTTACTTGGTCGGGACAGTCGCGATTGTTTGCAGGATGCGGCTAGCGATTTTATAAGGGTCGCCCTGCGAGTTGGGGCGGCGATCTTCGAGATAGCCTTTGTAGCCGGCGTTGACGAAACTGTGCGGGACACGGACGGAAGCGCCACGGTTGGCGATGCCGTAATTGAATTTGTCGATGGACTGGGTTTCGTGCAATCCGGTGAGGCGCAGATGATTATCCGGGCCATAAACGGCGATGTGCTCGTTTTTGTATTTGTCGAACGCGGCCATGAGGGCTTCGAAGTATTTTTTTCCGCCGACTTCACGCATGTGCTTGGTGGAAAAATTGGAATGCATGCCGGAGCCGTTCCAATCCACATCGGCGCCGAGGGGTTTGCAGTGGAAATTGACATCGACGCCGTATTTTTCGCAGAGGCGGATGAGGATGTAACGGGCGATCCACATCTGGTCGGCGGCGTTTTTGGAGCCTTTGCCGAAGATTTGGAATTCCCATTGGCCTTTGGCGACTTCGGCGTTGATGCCTTCATGGTTGATGCCGGCGTCGAGGCAGAGGTCGAGGTGGGTGTCAACGATTTCACGGGCGATGTCGCCGACGTTTTCGTAGCCAACGCCGGTGTAGTATTTGCCCTGGGGCGGGGGGAAGCCGCCGCCGGGGGGGAAGCCGAGGGGGGCGCCGTTTTGGTATAAAAAGTATTCCTGCTCGAAACCGAACCAGGCATCAGGGTCGTCGTGGACGGTGGCGCGGGCGTTGGTGGGGTGGGGGGTTTTGCCGTCGGGCATCATGACTTCGCACATGACGAGGCCGCCATTTTTTCTGGTGGAGTCCGGATAGACGGCAACGGGCTTGAGCATGCAGTCGGAGTTGCGGCCTTCGGCCTGGCGGGTGGAACTGCCATCGAAGCCCCACATGGGAACTTCTTCGAGTTTGGGGAAGCTGTCAAACTCTTTGACCGCTGTTTTGACGCGAAGGTTTGGGACGGGTTCATAGCCGTCGAGCCAGATGTATTCGAGCTTATATTTTGCCATATTTTCTAGTTATAGTTATGGTTAATTTTGTTTGCGTTGGTGATGTCGTCAGTCAACTGATTCGGCCGGGAAAAGCCGGAACGGCAAATGACTAAACGAGGAGAGAGAGGTTGGCAAGAAAATTCTAAAAAAAACGAGATTTGACCGGGAGGCGGCGGCGAGGCAGGTTTGGGAACACATGTTGCAAGTTAAGGCCACATTGCGGTCAACCGTTCAGGTCAGTTTCGACGGGCGGGTTTTCAAGACTTACCATGGGCGGGATGCGCGGGCGCGTTTCGACAATGAAAAGCGGGTGCTGCGTTTTCTGGAGAAGCGGGAGTGCGGGTTTGTGCCGCGATTGCTGGAAGCGGATGCGAAGCTGCCGCGGATCGTGACGACCAATTGCGGCACGCGGGTGGAACATCTGGACGAGGCGCGGGCGCGGGAATTGTTCGAGGAATTGGAAACCTACGGGGTGCGGCACGATGATCGCGACGTGCGCAACATCACCTACCGGCAGAGCGACGGTCGTTTTTGCGTGGTGGATTTTGAACTGGCGACTATCCTCCCAAGTTTTAAGTAGAAGAACATTCATGGATATTCCTTTTCCAAGCGTCCCGTCCAAGGGGCTGCAATGGTCCGGACGGACTGATCGCGGCAAAATCCGGCCGAACAACGAAGACGCCTTCCTGGGGTTGCAATTTGACGCGCGCGAGATTTATCACTTGGGAACGATTGGCGAGGATGCGAGCGGGAAAATGGATTTTGTTTTTGCGGTGAGCGACGGGATGGGGGGCGCGATGGCGGGGGAATACGCCAGCCGGATTGCGGTGCAAAAAATCACCACCATGCTGCCCCGTTCCTACCATCAATCGGCGACCGGTCTGGAGACCGGTTTTGCCGACGTGTTGGAGGAATTGTTCGGCGAAGTTCACCACGCGCTGGCCTATCTTGGGGAATGCGAGGAGGAGTGCCGGGGGATGCAGACGACGCTCAGCCTGTGCTGGTTCACGCCGGGGCGGATGTATTTTGGGCACGTGGGCGACAGCCGGATCTATTACCTGCCGGCGCATGAAGGGGCGATCCGGCGGCTAACCCAGGATGACACGCATGTGGACTGGCTGTTTCGCAACGGCAAGATCAATGAACGGGAGGCGCGCACCCATCCCCGGCGGCATGCCTTGCAAAAGGCGTTGGGCGGAGGCAACCAGTTTGTCAACCCGCAGGTGGGGGCGGTGACCTACGCGCCGGGGGACATTTTTCTGCTCTGCACGGATGGGCTGGTGGACGGGTTATATAACCATCACCTGGAGGAATTTTTGCGCCAGCCGGAATCCACGCAGGCCGGAGCGCACCCGGCCGACCGCCTGGTGGAGGAATCGTTGCAGCAAAGCGGGCGGGACAACACGACCGCCCTGGTAATCAAGGTGATTTGAGCGGGAACGGGCGTTTTTGAAACGATTGATTTGACCCCGCGCAGAGGTCGAACAAGAATCAGCTTATGAGCAACATTCGATATGCGGAGTGGGTGGTGGTTTTGTTTTTTTGTCTGACCAATGGCTTCGGGCAATCCGCCCGGGTTTATCCGGTGCGCGATTACGGGGCCAAGGGGGACGGGAAATCCGATGATACGGCCGCTTTCCAAAAAGCCCTGGACGCAGCCGGGCAGGGCGGGGGCGGGACGGTGACGGCGGATCGCGGCGATTATTTTTTTAGCGGCCATCTGGTTGTGCCGGCGGCGGTGACGCTGTCGGGAATCTGGAAATCGGTTCCTTCACACAACGGGTTGCGCGATGCCGGTTCGCCCAAGCCGACGGATGACGGCACGACCTTTTTGGTCACGGAAAACGCGGGCAAGGAGGATGGCGCGGGTTTTATCACGTTGACGGATAACAGCACGTTGAGCGGCGTGGTGATTTACTACCCCTTGCAAAAGGAAGATCAGGCGCCAGACCCGTATCCGTGGGCGGTGGTGATGCGCGGGCATAATCCGGCTGTGCTGGATGTGGAGTTGCTCAATCCGTTCAACGGAATTGATGCCTCGAAAAATGAGCGTTGCCTGATTCGCAACGTATCCGGGCAACCCTTGCGGCGGGGCGTGTTCGTTGACGCCATTTACGACATCAGCCGGATCGAGAATGTGCATTTCAATCCGTGGTGGAGCATGAAAGCGGGGCTTTACCACTGGCAAATGGAGCACGGGGAGGCGTTTATCTTCGCGCGCAGCGACTGGCAATATGTCCTGAACACATTCTGCTTCGGCTACAAGGTCGGTTACAAATTCATCGCGTCAAAAACCGGTCTGTGCAACGGCAATTTTTTGGGGATTGGGGCCGATGATTGCCAGACGGCGGTGGATGTTGAAGATTGCGCCAATTTCGGGCTGCTGATCGGCAACGGGGAATTCACGGCCTTTCACGGACCCGATCCCACGATGGTGCGGGTGGGTCCGAAGAACACGGGCAGCGTCCGATTCTCGAACTGCGCTTTTTGGGGGCCTTGCAACCAGATAGCCAAAATCGACGGGCACGGAACGACCGGTTTTTCGGATTGCACTTTTGCGGATTGGGACAGCCAGAACGAAGGGCGTTCGGCATTGCAGGTGAAAAGGGGAAGTGTGCTGGTGCGGGGTTGCGAGTTCCAAGTGGACAAATCGCAAATTGACTTGGAAACCAATGTAGGGAGGGCGGTGATTTCTGACAATCTCATCCGCGGCAAACTGAGGATCACGAACCACAGTTCGCACACTTTTCAAATCCACGACAACGCCGCGGATTTGAAGCCCTAAACCTTGTTCCCGCGCAAGGAGAGCCGGTAAGACCGGATATTCCAATCCAACACCGCGACTTCCGGGCGGCGATGGCGTCGGCTGCTGGCGGCGAGCGTATTCGGGCTGGAAGACCCGCACCCATGTTGCGAGGGGTCAAAGTCCAAGTCTGAACCTTGTTGGCAGGCTCCGGCTGATGTCTTTTCTACGGTCTGCTTCATACAACCATCATAAGCATTACGGATGCCAATTATAATTCAGGCGGCGATGGAATGGTTGTAACATTATGCAATTAAACAAGTTGTGATTATATTGTGCGGGTTTTGTCGGATAACGATACAGTGGGAATATAGGCCGATGGCGTGAAATTTCCTCCCTGAATGCGTGAAAATTTGCCAAGGGGCGGGGAACGAAGGCTGAAGGCTAAAGGCGGGGTGAAAAACACGGTAGAAATTGGGAAAGTGGAAATCGACAGAATTGGTCCATCCTCCTGTCCCGGGTGAGACTTCAGCACCGCAAGCGGTGCCTCACCCCGAACAGACGGCAACCAATAGCAGGCTTTGGGCCAACTTTTCCCATAGCGGCGCCAAACATAGCTTTTTGGAGTTCGCGGCCTGGCTGTAAAGGCAGGTGCGCCTTCTCATGTATTCATCCGAACGCCTCAACACAAGGGCCACCCACATCCAGTGCTGTCCAAGTCAACCAAAGGATACCCCGGGCGTTGATCACCGCCGGTTCCCTGCCAACCGAGTTAGAGGCGCGACTGCATCTGGCTCTGGCGATAGTCCAACCCCAAGCAGCCTTGGAGTCAAGTTCCTGTTGCAGCACGGCTCCGGACAAATCTTCCAACGTCAGCACCTATTCCTCCGGCGTGTTGATTTCAACCGCCCGGTACGATTCATTGGGCAAACAAATTGGCAGGACGACGTACAGTTATGACCCTCATGGCCGGCAAAGCGCCGTGACCGACGCCCGGAACGGCGCGACCAGTTACACTTACAATAATGCCGATTTGGTGGCGACGGTGACCACGCCGAATCCGGGCGGCATCGGTTCGCCCCAGACCACCACCACTTTTTATAACACGATGTTGCAGGCGTCCAGTGTGCTGCAGCCCGACGGCACCAGCGTGGCCATGTCTTACCTGCCCACGGGCGAGCTTGGGGCAACTTCCGGGTCGCGGACGTATCCGGTGGCTTATTCCTACGATTACGCGGGGCGGATGAAAACCATGACCAATTGGTCCAATTTTGCCGCAGGAACGGGGGGGCGCGTCACGACTTGGAATTATGATCCTAACAGGGGGTTCCTGATCAGCAAACTGGACGCCAGCGCCAACGGCCCCACCTACACCTACACGCTGGCGGGCCGGCTGGCTTCCAGGACTTGGGCGCGAGGCACCAACACCACGTATTCCTATAATATGGCTGGGGATTTGACCACGGTGGTGTACAGCGACGGCTCGACCAAGGGCTTGACCTACGGTTACGACCGGATGGGACGGAAAACGTCCGTGTCGCACGGCCCCACCACCATCAGTCTGGCTTACGATTGGGCCAACGACCTCTTGAGCGAGTCGTATTTGGGCGGCGCTTTGAACGGTCTGACCGTCACCAACCAGTTCGACCCGGATTTGCGCCGGGTCAACATGGCGCTGCTGAACGGGGGGGCGGAGTTGAGTCAGGCGATCTACGCTTACGACAATGCGTCGCGTTTGGCTTCGGTCAGCGACGGCGTCAATTCGGCGGCGTATTTGTTACGAACTTAATACCCAATAAATCCTCCAGCTCTGCTGGAGAGACTCCCAGAGTTTGACG
>CAZLEE010000119.1:0-13461 GCA_964558455.1 uncultured Verrucomicrobiota bacterium
CCAAATCTCATAACCAATTGGTTTTCAACATCTTATGACCGGATGACAGTGACCCGTGTTAGGCATGTTATTGAGACTCGTAAGGGTAGCCTGCACGTAAACAAAATTATTCGTGAGGGTCTTGACAGTCATATAATTCGAGGTCAGAATGCATCGGTTGCCGTTAGACACAATTAGTGGTTGCAGACTTAACGTATCGGAAAAGACTTGCAACCAATCAGCCGTGTTTCCTCCGGTTACCTGCGGTTCAACGTCGATACTGCTATTGTCGTAAAGCAACGCATAAACGGTGCCGCTGGCAGGTAATGTTTGTCCGATTAGTGTTGTGCTAACGGGAGGAACGTATGGCCAAGTGCCTTCGCCATATGCGTCCGCTGACAAAGCCCAGAGCCTCTGAGCGCGGGAACCAAGCGATCCCCCTGTGTAGAGTTTGTGGAGGGTAAACCCTTGGTAAGTTAGTTCTATACTCGGCGTAGTTTGCCCTTGACTGGGTTGGATTTGGTCAACGTTTGCCCACTCCCCGCTCTCGCCTTGGAATTGTGCCGGAAATTCAAAAACAGGTCCGCTGCTTGGGTTGGGATCCGGCTGTCCGCAACTGGAGGATCCCCCAGCCGTGAAGGTTCCGTTGCAGGTTGCATCCCAACTTGCCAGATTGTATTGATAAGCGTCTTCTCCGGGGCTTGTATAACAATCTGTTAAAGAAGAAGTTCCTGCTGCACCGTAGTTCCAATTGTACGTGTTGCGATCATGCACACCAGGAATGTTTGAGGAAATTTCAGGTGATTTATAGTCACCGATATGCATATATTCAGCGAGCACTATTCCCGAAATATTGGCGGTTTCGTCTTCGACTTGTTCGCCACTGGCAGGACTGCCATCCGAAGTGGCGCAAGCCGAAAAAACCACGGTGCTAGAGTCACCCGTCGGCACGTATTGGGCCGTCCAGGTTCCGCCGCCGTTGTTGGTGGCCTGAATGCCATTGACCGTTACTACCGCGTTGCTATCACCGAACGAGCATATGACCGTGGCTGTGGGAGATTGGGGAGCATTAAAAGTAAAAGAGTCGATTGTCAGTGTTTGAGAACTCTGTATGACGCCAATATTGGTAATAGTTTCGTAACCATTCGCGTTGGAGGATATTATGGATAGATAATTCGTGCCGCTGCCCAGGGGAACATTCTGTATCCAAAAGGATCCGGTCAATTCGACAAGACCAATTAGTGTGTTTGTCAGCCCAGAGTTAACGGCTTGGGCGGTGATGGTCGCAAAAGGATCACTCAACATTCCTCGAATCGTACAATTATTACCGGAAACGGAGGTGCCGTCCTGGGGCCATTGAAGGTTGATAATCGGTGGGTTGGTGTTGGGAACAAGCACATAAACCAGATTGGTGGTCGCGGTATTACCGGCTAGATCACTGGCAAAGAGGGTGATGAGGTTGGTTCCACTGGCTAGAGGAATGCCGAAGCATTGAAAGTAATTAGTGCCAAAGCCAAAGGCCAAGCCGTTTGTGCTGCCGGTATCAAATTGCTGGTCGATAACATAGCCCGGTCGGTTGGTCCAAACGCCACTCGCGTTGCTCAAATTATAACTTAGACTGAGCAGCGCTTCCGTGGAATAGCCTTGCAACTGAATCATCGGAGTGGTGACGGCTCCAACAGCAGGGTTCGTAACCACAATAGAGGGCGGTGTCATTTCAACATCCATGAGGAGGCAATCCCAAGTTTGCTGAGCGATCAGTGGCAAACCTTTCAATCCTACCAATACTCGATGCCAGCCCGCCACACCGTTCAAATTGATAGCGATCGTTGACGATGTGTAGGGAATCCAATTGGCATCCGCTTGGTTTGTATTGTCCACAAGTACCGAATAATAGTAAGGGACACCGGCGGTCACTGTTACCATTGCTGGCGGACTGCTACAGTTGACATATTGGTTTGTAACGTTAACCGAGAAGTTTATAACGTTTGGGTCAATGCCGTTTTGGTAGTCAGACAGAAGCGTGTTGCCCTGGCTGTCCAGATTGGTGTCTGACAAGGCCGTTGTGCCGAAATATTCCCAAAACCACCAGTCCGGCGTGGTGTTCCCGTTTTCCGTTACCCCGGTCCAGTCTTCCGCCTGCATGAACAAGGTTTGCTGGTTCGTCAACGGCACGGTGAACGGCATGATCGAGGCGTTGGTCGGCCAGACTTCGGTTAGCGCCGTCCAACCGCCCGTCAAGTCGGACGTGCCCCAAATGGCGTAAATCTGGTTGGTGGCGTTGTGCAGATTCAAATCGGCATAACCGTTGGTGGAAACGTCCACCATTTCCAGCCAAAGCCCGTTCGTGTCGAATGAATAAGATATGCCGTTGGTGGAAGGACTGCCGCCGCTGCCGCCATCGCCGGGAGGAGTGGGCGGGCTGTCGTCCTGCACCGCCCCGCCAATCCCGGATTGACGGCGCAAGTCGGAATCAAAATCATCAAGAAGATAGTTGCCGTCGCCCAAATCCCAAACCGGCAGATTGGCGAAGTCGCTGGGAGCGGGCGGGAGATCGGGGTTTTGCGCGGAATAAAACAGTCCCACCATGGGCGCATTGGAGAAGGCAATGGGATCGGTTTGAGGGGCGGCAGCAGCCGCAATAGTGATAATCGCCGGGGTCAAGTGCGTTGTTTGCGCGTGAAGCGGAGGTGAAAAAAGCAGTCCCAACCCAAAAAGAACCAGCCCGATCTTTTTCATTATTTCCTTTTTCCGCGATGCCTTCTCCCGGAACGAAAGAGCGCGACTCAACGCGCCCTGCATCGAGGCACCGCTAAGCGCCTGTCCAGATAACGCGCCAAGCCGCGCCATCTGGCGCGTGCCTGAGCAATCTGCATGGGCTGGAAAATTAGCGGTTTTCTGGTTAGCCCCGTAGCTAAAGCTACGCAAATTTTAAAAACGTGTTTTTGCCATCAATTGTTATTCTGAAACCACCCGAACTTGACAGAACAGGCTGAATTTGTCAACAACTGGTTTTGGCGCAACAGGTTTGCCGGGGTGGAGTTTCCTTTTTGGTGCAGTTGTTACAAATTTGCCGCCTAATTGTGCAAAAGACCGGGCTTTCCTTTCGCGCCGTCCAGCACCTCCCGCACTTTGCAGGCCAGGGCTGACGGCGTGTAGGGCTTGGGCAGAAAATCAACGCCCGCCCCAAACACTCCATGCTCTGCGATGACTTCGTCCGTATGACCCGACGTGTATAGGATTTTGAGATCGGGATAAATTGCCTTCAACCAGTCTGCCATCACTTTGCCGCCCATTTGCGGCATGACGACATCGGTGATTACCAGACGTATCGGCGCCCCCTTATGCTCGCGCGACACGAACATGGCGTGCAAACCGTTCGAGGCCCTCAGCACCTCATAACCCTGGGCTTCCAATATGTCGCGGGCCAGATGCCTCAAGGAATGCTCATCTTCCACAATCAGCAACGTTTCCGTCCCGCGCGATATCTGCCCGTTCCGGGCCGGTTGGGCCGCCGCGTCAACCGGCTGTTCGACTCGCGGAAAATAAATCCTGAAGGTCGTGCCTTTGCCCAACTTGCTGTCAACATCAATGTAACCGCCGGATTGTTGGACAATGGTCTGACAGGTCGCCAGCCCCAAACCGGTGCCCTTGCCCTTGGCCTTGGTCGTAAAAAACGCCTCAAACATGTGCGCCTTGACTTCATCGGCCATGCCCGTGCCCGTGTCGCTGACGCTGAGCATCACGTGGTCGCCTGCCATCGCGCCCGCGTGCTCGCGCGCAAAATTCTCATCCAACACGACATTGTTTGTCATGATGGTCAGCCGGCCGCCGTCGGGCATGGCATCGCGGGCGTTGACCACCAGATTCATCAGCAGTTGCCCCATGTGGCCGGAGTCGGCCTTGATGCGCCAGATATGTTCCCCCGGAATGGTCGTCATGGTGATGTTCTCATCAATGAGGCGCCGCAACATTTTGTCCATGTCTTTCACCTCTTCGTTAATGTCAAACACTACGAGTTGCACTGTTTGCTTGCGGCTGAAGACCAGCAGTTGCTGCGTCAATCCGGCGGCGCGCTCCGACGCATGACGGATTTTCTCGTTATATTCCCCCACCGGACCGTCCTCGCCGTCCTCTTGCGCGATCAAATCGCTGTAACCCGTAATAACCGCGAGTATGTTGTTAAAATCGTGCGCCACGCCGCTGGCCAGCCGGCCGACGACTTCCATTTTTTGCGCCTCAATGAAACGCGCCTCCAGATTCCGGCGCTCCGTGATGTCTTCCGCCGTGCCGACGATCCGGTAGGGTTCCCCCGCGGCGTTGCGCACCGGAAAGCCTTTGTCACGAATCCAGCGCACCGTGCCATCGGACCGGACGATCCGATAGATTTCATCGTAATCGCCATGTTCCTGTTTGGTCATTATGGCCGTGACGACGCGCCGCCGGTCTTCGGGATGAATCGCCTCGACCCAGCTTTGGGGCGATTGATAAAGGCTGCCGCAAGTGCGTCCCCAGATTCCTTCGTAGGCCGGACTGACGTAGAGCATTTGATGTTTCAATGGATCGGTGATCCAGAAAACTTCGTTGATGTTCTCGGCCAGTTGGCGGAATTTTTTTTCGCTTTCGCGCAATTCGTCTTCCGCCTGCCGGCGTTGCTGGTAGAGTTGTTTTGTTTCCAAGGCGCGTTGCACGGCGCTCCCCAGTCGCGCAATCCGGTCTTTCAGCAAATAATCGGTCGCGCCGTATTTCATCGCTTCCACTGCTATTTCTTCGCCCACTGTCCCGGAAATCAGTATGAACGGAATATTCAACCCGCTTTCCTGCAAAAGTTTTGCCGCCCGCAAACCGTTGAAACCCGGCATGGAATAATCGGACAGAATGATGTCAGGCAGTTTTTTTATTTCGGCCAGAAAATCCGCCTCCGTCTCCACCCGTTTCCATATCGGGCTGAAACCGGCGCGGCGCAATTCGCCGGCGATTAAATCGGCGTCATCCTGCGAATCTTCGACGACTAAAACGTTGAGTGATGCTGTCATTTGTCAAATAAACTTTTTGGCTTCTTCAGGCATGTTGCGATCCATTCCCGTTCCCCAGCGTGAAATAAAACGTCGCGCCCTTTTCCGGTTCCCCCTCCGCCCAGACGCGTCCGCCGTGCCGATGCACTATGCGTTGCACTATGGCCAGGCCGGCGCCCGTGCCTTCAAATTGGTCCTCCCGGTGCAACCGTTGGAAAACTCCGAAAAGCTGGTGCGCGTATTGCATTTCGAAACCCGCCCCGTTGTCCTTGACGAAATAGACGCACCCGCCTTTTTCGGGCCGGGCTCCGATTTCGATGATGGCCGGGTCGCGCTGCCGCGTGTATTTGAATGCGTTGGAAAGCAGATTGACATACACCTGCTGCAACAGAATCGGGTCGGCCTCGCATTCCGGCAGGTCGGCAACGGAAATCTTCATGTGCCGGGTGGATTGTTCGCTCCGAAGTTCCTCCAATACGCGGCTGACAATCGGTCCGGGCAGGATTTTCCGCTTGTTAAGCGCCTGGCGACCCAACCGCGATAAAGTCAGCAGGCCGTCTATCAATTGCCCCATCTTCACCGCATTCGCGCTGATGCGATCCAGTTGCTGCTGCGCGCCCGGCGGCAGTTGCGCCCCAAAATCCTCCTGCATCATGCGCGCAAAACTGCCTATCGCCCGCACGGGCGCGCGCAGATCATGCGAGACGGAATAGGAAAACGCCTCCAATTCGGCCGTGCGCTCGACAACCCGCTCTTCCAGTTCCGCGTTCAACCGGCGGATTTTTTCCTCGTCCTCTTTGCGTTCCGTGATGTCGGCCCGGATGGCCACATACTGGCGCGGTTTGCCCTGATCGTTCAGAAACGGCACGATGGTCGTGTTTACCCAGTAGAATGTCCCATCCTTGGCCCTGTTCTTGATCTCCCCGTGCCAGACCTGCCCCCCCCCAATGGTCGTCCATAATTCCCGCATGAATTCCTTGGAATGATGGCCGGAGTTGATGATGCGGTGATCCTGGCCGATCAATTCCTCGCGGGAATATTTGGAAATGGCGCAGAATTTTTCGTTCACGTAGGTGATTTTCCCCTGCGGATCGGTGATGGCCACGATGGCATGTTCATCCAACGCTGCCTTCAAATCCTTAACCTCCCTAAGCGAAGCTTCCAATTGTTGCTCGGCGCGCATCGATCTGATCTCCGGTTGTGTTGACGCCCCCGCCAATTCGATTTTAAAAAAATGAACGCTTAGACTGGCTTCCCTCCCCAATGCCGAAAACCGTTGCTTCGGGCGGTTTCAGCAATGCCCAATTGAGGTTCAAGCGCGGCGTGGCCGTGCCCAACCTCTGCAAATCCACCGGCTTGACAATGTATGTGTCCGCGCCCAGACGCTGGCATTCGGCCAATTTCTCAGTGTCCTGCGACGCGGTCAAAACCACCACGGGAATGGACCGCGTTCGTTCGTCCGTCTTGATGCGCCGGAGCACTTCCATCCCGCTGATCTGGGGCAGCATCAAATCCAAAAGAACCATTTGAGGCCGGTCCTTTGCCTTGCGCCTGCTAAAACGTCCCGCGCAGAAAAGAAAGTCCAATGCCTCCCTGCCATCTCGAACCACTCGCACGGAATTAGTGATCCTGGCCTGCTGGAAAGCCCGCAAGGTCAATTCCTCATCATCGCGATTATCTTCCACCATCAGAATATCCACGTAGGCGTCGGCGGACGGCCTCCCCGGCGCGTCGTTGGCCATAAGGAGGGTGGCGGTCGAAACCTGCAACGCGCACGCCAGCTTGTTAATGTTCTTGAGAGTGACGTTCCGGCCGCCGCATTCGATTCCCGCAATATAGGTCTGATGCAATCCCGCTCGTTCGGCCAGCTTCGCCTGGGAAATATCCATGTCATGGCGCAACCTTCTCACCGCCGCTCCAAACTGCGATATGATTTCCGAAGTTGCCATAGGCTTCTCTGATAACATACATAAGAACTTCAAATTCAACAATAGACTATAAGTAATAATCAAAAACAGGGGGCGGAACCCCTTGCGTCTTCCGCCTTTATATGCGAGGGTCGGTCAGGTTCGCCGGCATGCGGCGGACTTCACTACTGGCATGATTTGGAAGATGACAAAAATCGCGGCGGTCGCGCTCTTGGGCTTGATGCTGGCCATTTGGCCGGTGACGGCCATGTCTTCGCCGGCCTGCCCGAAGACGGCGCCGGGCGCAAAATGCTGCTGCTGCTGCCACGGGGGGCATTGCTGCAACATGCCTTGTTGCGCGGCCTCCAGGGATTCGTCCGCTCCGGTCGCTCCCGTTCCGGCTCCTTCCACTCCGCAAAATATTTTTGAGGCGGTGCAACTATCCGTCCTGTGCGTGCTTGCGCCGCCCGCGTTGCCCGCCCGCCAATTTCCAGCCCGTTCTTCTTCTCTTGCTTCCCTGACAGCCACGCCGCTTTTTCAGCGCGATTGCTGTTACCTCATCTGAGTTCCGGTTTGTCCCGCCCGTGGTGTGCCCGGCCCCGAAGGCCGTCGGCGCGTGGTGTCTGCGTAACGTCAACCCAGTCAATTTGTATTTGTCATGAAAATTTTTGGAATCATTCTGCTTTTTGGCGCCGGTCTCCTCCGCGCCGCTCCGGACGGCGAACCGGTGCGCGCCGTCGTGATTTCCTCCGCCTACATCAACCGGCTCATCGCCGAGGCGCGTTCCAATAATCCCTCCCTCAAAGCCGCCGACGCCCGCTTCAAAGCCGCCACCCTCGATTCCGAAGCGGTGCGCGCCTGGGACGACCCCTCGTTCATGGCGGGCGGAAGCGCGTTCAGTTCCAAGGGCATGGACCCCGCCCAGACCGGCGATCTCTCTTACGGCATCGAGCAGAAGCTGCCGATGTGGGGCCGGCCCAAACTGGCACAGCGCGTCGCCGCAGCGGGGGCCTCCATGCGCCAGGCGGATGTCAATTATCGCATCCAGCAACTGCGCCGCGATCTGACCAGACAATTGCTCGCCGCCGCCCTGGCCCGGCGCGTCGTGGATATTGGCCGGCAGGATTTGGACTGGTTAAACGCCACGGTCAAAACGGCCGAAACCCGCTACCGCGACGGCCAAACCAGCGTGGCCGACGTCCTGGAAATTCAAAATGAACAGGCGGAAAGGAACGACCGTCTTCGCTCGGACAGCCTTCTCGTCGCTCATGAAAACTTCAACCTGAACCGGTTGTTAAACCGCCCCGGCGACGCTTCCTGGCCGCCGCTCTTGCTGCCCCCGGCCGCCCCGCCCGTTTCTTATTCGGCCAGACTGGTTTCCCTGGCGCTGGCCAACGAGCCGAAGCTCAAGGTCATGACCCAGGAAATCAAACAAGCCGAAGCCGCCGCCCAATTGACCCGCCGGACGCGCCTGCCGGATGTGAGCCTCGGCGTCGAAGGCCGCCAATACAGCGGCGACGGCGGTTTGCGCGAGGGCGATTTTACTTTGCGGTTTACGCTGCCGTGGTTCAACGGGGACAAATACCGCAAGGACTATGCCCGTGACAAGGAACGGCAAGTCTCCGCCGAACAGGAACGCGAGGACCAGGTTTGGGAGGTGCGCGAGCAATTGCACCGCCTTTCGGTGGACATCGAAGCTAGCCGGCGCGAAGCGCTGCTTTACGGCGGTGAAATCACCTCCCGCGCCACCCAGGCCCTCTCCAGCCGCGTCTCCGACTGGGAGAATGGCCGCGGCCTCTTTCGCGAGGTGCTGGAAGCCCGCCGCTCGTTGCTTGACAGCCAGTTGACCTCCGCCCGCGCCGTCGCCGGGGAAAACGAAATGCTGGCTGATTTGTTGTTATGGAGCGGGTTGGAAAATATTGAAGACCTGGCCCAATTGGCCGGCGAACCCTCCTCCCTGCCCAACCGCGAACCCTGAAATAATTCCCATGAAAACATCCTTTGCCTTTCTCAAAATGTTTGTCCCGGTCCTCTTTGCCGTCTTGCTCGCCGCCGCCTGCAACCGGGCGGCGCCCCCCAACCCGTCCGGCGCGGTGGATTATTATACCTGCCCCATGCACCCGTCGGTGCGATCTCAGGATCCCCATGGGAAATGCCCCATTTGCTCGATGGACCTCGTGCCGGTGATGAAAAAAACCGTTCCCGCGCCCTCCTCCAACAGCCCGGCGGCCGGCACGAACGACGCGGCGCCGTCTGCATTCAACATCCCCTCCGACCGCCTCCGCCAAATCGGCGTCACCTATGCCGCCATCGAAAAACGGCCGTTCCGCCACGTCATCCGCGCCGTTGGAACCGTCGCCTATGACAAGCAGCGGCAATGGGATTACGTGGCGCGGGTGGAAGGCTATGTCAAACAACTCTTCGTCTTTTCCCGGGGTGAATTGGTGGAAAAAGACGCCCCGCTCCTTACGCTTTACAGCCCGGATTTGCTCACCACCCAAAACGAATTCGTCGATCTGCTCAATGCCCGGGACGAAGCGCGCACGAATGTCAACCCGCCCCTCTCCGCTACCACCGAACGCCTGATCGACTCCGCCAAACAACGGCTCCGCTTGTGGAATATCACCGACGCCCAAATCGACGCCTTGGAAAAAAGCCGCAAGCCGATGGAAACCATCACGCTCCATTCGCCCTTTCGCGGCGTGGTGCAGGACATCGCGGTTGACCAGGGCCGCAAGGTCATGGCCGGCGACCGTCTGGTGGACATCGCCGATCTCTCCGTCGTGTGGGTCTGGGCCCAATTTTATCAGGACGAACTGCCCATGATCAAAAAAAACCTGGCTGTCTCCATCACCTCTTCCTCCTACCCCGGTGAAAAGTTTGCCGGGAAAATTTCCGTGATTGACCCGTTCATGAACGACGCCCAGCGCACCGGCCGGATGCGGATTGATGTCGATAACCCCGGCCTCAAACTCCGGCCCGACATGTATGTGGACGTCGAGGCCGACATGGACATGGGCGACGGAATAGCCGTCCCCGTCCGCGCCGTTCTGCCCACCGGCAAGCATAACATCGTCTTTGTGGACAAGGGCGGCGGCACTCTGGAACCGCGCTTCATCGAACTCGGCCTGCAATACGGCGATTACTGGGAGGCCACCGCCGGCCTGAAGGTTGGGGATCGCGTCGTGACCAGCGCCAATTTTCTAATTGACGCCGAGGCAAAAATGCAGGGGGCTTTGCCTTCCTGGTAAGGAACGATTTATGGACAACCCCATCCCCGCGCCGTCCGCCGCCCAGCCGAAACCCTTCCTCCTGGAACGGATCATCGAGGCCAGCGCGCGCAATATTTTCCTGGTCCTGGTCCTCGCCCTCTTCGGCCTGGCCGGCGGCATCTGGGCCCTCCTGCACTCGCCCCTCGACGCCATTCCCGACCTGAGCGATGTCCAGGTCATCGTTTACACGGATTGGGAAGGCCGCTCCCCCGACTTGGTTGAGGACCAGATCACCTACCCCATCACGACCAAATTCATCTCCGCCCCAAAGGTGAAATTCGTGCGCGGCGAATCCATGTTCGGCAAATCGTTCGTCTATATTATTTTCGAGGACGGCACCGACATTTACTGGGCCAGGTCCCGCGTGAGCGAGTATTTGAATTCCGTGCGCGGCTCCCTCCCGGAAGGCGTCAATCCCGTCATCGGTCCCGACGCCACCGGCGTGGGCTGGGTCTTTGAATACGCGCTGGTGGACAGGTCGGGCAGGCAAAGTCTGGCCGATTTGCGTTCCTTGCAGGACTGGCATTTGCGTTACGCCCTCGAATCGGTCGGCGGCGTGGCCGAAGTCGCCCCCGTCGGCGGCTTCGTCAAGGAATACCAGGTGGACCTCGACCCCGACAAGCTGCTCGCCTACGGCATCCCCATCGGCGACGTTGTCAATAACATCCGAAAATCCAACGGCGACAGCGGCGGGAAGATTTTCGAGGTGGGATCGACCGAATATTTTGTGCGCGGCCGCGGCTACATCAAGAAGGTGGAGGACATTGAAAACATCCCGTTGCGCGCGGCCAACGGCACGCCGGTCTATGTCAAAAATGTCGGACGGGTGCATCTTGGCCCCAGCCTCCGCCGCGGCGTGGCCGAACTGAACGGCCAGGGCGAAGTCGTCGGCGGCATTGTCGTGATGCGTTACGGCGAAAACGCCCTCCGCGTCATCGACGGCGTCAAAAAGAAGCTGGAGGAAATCAAACCGTCTCTCCCGCCGGGAGTGGAGGTGGTCACAACTTACGACCGCAGCCAGCTCATCAAGCGTTCTATTGACACCTTGCGCGAAAAACTGGTCGAGGAATGTATCGTCGTGGCGCTGGTCTGCCTTCTTTTCCTGGGGCATATCCGCTCGGCTCTTGTCGCCATTTTGACTTTGCCGGTGGCGGTCATCCTCTCTTTTCTCCCCATGTATCAACTGCATCTTACCTCCAACATCATGTCGCTGGGCGGCATCGCCATCGCCATCGGCGCGATGGTGGACTCGGCCATCATCATGGTGGAGAACGCGCACAAGTTCCTCGAACACTTTCGCGAGGAAAACGGGCGCGACCCGAATCCGGCCGAACGGGTCGGGGTCATTACCGCCGCCGCGCGCAGTGTGGGGCGTCCGTTGTTCTTCGCCCTTTTGGTCATCACCGTCAGTTTCATTCCCGTCTTCTCGCTCGCCGCCCAGGAAGGCCGGCTGTTCAAACCCCTGGCGTTCACCAAAACGTTTTCAATGTTCTTCGCCGCCTTGCTCGGCGTGACGCTGGTGCCGGTCCTGATGCTCCTCTTCATCCGCGGCAAAATCGCCCCCGAAAAAAAGAACCCGGTCAACCGCTGCCTCATCCGGGCTTATCGGCCCTTCGTCAATTTCGTCCTGCGTTTCCGCTGGCTCACGCTCTCCATCGCCCTCCTCCTCATGGCCGCGACCATTTATCCCTTCTCTAAATTGGGCAGGGAATTCATGCCGCCTCTCAACGAAGGCGACCTCCTTTACATGCCCACCGCCGTCCCCGGCATGGCCATCGACGAAGCCGCCCGCGTCCTGCAAATCCAGGACCGGATGTTGCGCGAATTCCCCGAAGTCGAAACCGTCTTCGGCAAAGTCGGCCAGTCCGATACCCCCACCGATCCCGCCCCGCTTTCCATGATCGAGACCGTGGTCAAGCTCAGGCCGCCCTCCCAATGGCCCGCCGGCATGACGTGGTCAAAGCTCGTCGCCCAGATGAACGAAAAAGTCAAGACGCCCGGCATGGCCAACATCTTTTGGATGCCGATCCAAACCCGCACCGAAATGCTCTCCACCGGTTTCCGCTCCATTCTTGGCGTCAAGGTCTTCGGGCCGGACCTCGCCAGCATCCAGGCGGCCGGGATAAAAATTGAGCAGGTTCTGGGCAAAATGCCCCAGACCCGCAGCGCCTTCGCCGAACGCGCCACCGGCGGCTATTTTCTCGATTTCACCGTCAACCGCGCCGCCGCCGCCCGCTATGGCATCACCACCGGCGATGTCAACGATATTATTGAAAGCGCCATCGGCGGCAACACCGTCACCACCACCGTCGAAGGCCGCGAACGCTACCCGGTCAGTGTCCGTTACGCCCGCGATTTCCGCCAGGACGCCGACTCCCTCAAACGCATCCTCGTGCCGGTGCCGATGAGCGAGTCCCGTCCGCCCGCCCAAATCCCCATCTCCATGCTGGCCGACATCTCTTACAAAACCGGCCCCGACTCCATCCGCACCGAAAACGGCCAGCTCGTCGGATTCGTCTTCGTCGATGTCACAACCGACGACATTGAGGGCTACGTCAACGACGCCACCCGGCGCATCAACGGGACGGTGCAGTTTCCGTCCGGCTGTTACATGCAATGGGCCGGCCAATTTCAACAACTCCAGGAAGCCGGGCAACGATTGAAAGTCATCGTGCCATTCACCCTGCTCGTCATTTTTGTCCTCATCTATCTCAACACAAAATCCGCCGTCAAAACGATCATGGTCCTCCTCGCCGTGCCTTTTTCGCTCGTGGGCGCATTTTGGTTCCTCTATTTCCTCGGTTACAACATGAGCGTGGCCGTGTGGGTCGGCCTCATTGCCCTGGCCGGGCTGGACGCCGAAACGGGCGTCGTCATGCTCCTCTACCTCGATCAATCGTGGGAAAAATTCCGCGCCCGCGGCCAGATGAATTCCCTCGACGACCTTCGCCTCTCCGTCATCGAAGGCGCCGTGCAACGCATCCGTCCCAAGGCCATGACCATCTGCGCCATTTTATTCGGGTTGCTGCCCATCATGTGGTCCCCCGCCACCCAATCCGGCGCCGACGTCATGAAACGCATCGCCGCGCCCATGATCGGCGGCGTGATCACGTCAGGCATACTTGAGCTGTTAATTTACCCCGTCCTCTTCCTGATCTGGCGCCGCCGCCACCTGCCCCATCCCCGCTCCCGCTCCTAATCTTAATCGTAATCCTCCCTAACAAAGACTGATTTGGGATTAGGAGTCAGTAACCTCCGGCAGAGCCGGAGGCTTGAAATAGCGTGAAC
>CAZLEE010000120.1:0-13269 GCA_964558455.1 uncultured Verrucomicrobiota bacterium
CGTTTTCCCCGGCACGGTAATGCCGTTGCTGGTGGAATCGCCCCAAAGCATCCGCTTGATAGACGATGTGGTGGCGGGGGATCGTTTTCTGGGTCTGGTTCTGCAACGCAACGCGGAGATTGAGAATCCGACTCCGGCTGATTTGCAGTCGTATGGCTGCGCGGGGCGGGTGGCGAAGATGCTTAAGTTTCCCGACGGCACGGTGCGGGTGCTGGTGGAGGGGTTGCGCCGGTTTCGGGTGATTGATTTTGTCTCGGAAACGCCTTACCTGATTGCGCGGATCGAAAAGCTGAAGGATCTGGCGGACGATTCCCTGGAATTGACCGCCCTGGCGCGCACGGCGGAGCGGGAATTTCAAGAGGTGGTGAAACTTTCCCCCGCCCTGGCCGAACAAATCAAGATCGCCGCCCTGAACACCGAAGACCCGGCCCGGCTGGCGGATTTGATCGCGGCCAATCTGAATCTGAGTTTGGAAGAGCGGCAGCATTTGCTGGAAATGCCGACGGTCAAGGACCGCTTCACCCGCCTGCTGCCCTTGCTCAGCCGGGAATTGGAGGTGCTGCGCCTGGGTTCAAAAATTCAGAACGAGGTGGTCGCGTCGATGTCCAAAAATCAGCGCGACTTTTTCCTGCGCGAACAAATCCGCGCCATCCAACGCGAGTTGGGGGAAGTGGATTCCGCGGCGGCGGAGGCCAAGGATTTGCGGGATCAAATCGAGGCAAACAAGCTGCCGGAGGAAGCGCGCGCGACCGCGCTCAAGGAACTGGAGCGTTTGCAGCAAATGTCGCCGGCCATGGCCGAATACACCATGACGCGCAATTACCTGGACTGGCTGGTCAATCTTCCCTGGGCCAAATTCACCGAGGACAAGCTGGACTTGGCCGCCGCCGGGCGGTTGCTGGACGAGCAACATTTCGGGTTGCGCAAGGTGAAGGATCGTTTGCTGGAATTTCTGGCGGTGCTCAAGCTGAAGCAGCAATTGAAAGGCCCGATACTCTGTCTGGTCGGACCCCCGGGCGTGGGCAAGACATCGCTGGGCAAGAGCGTGGCGGAGGCGTTGGGCCGGAAGTTTGCCCGCATTTCCCTCGGCGGCATGCGGGACGAGGCAGAGATTCGGGGGCATCGCCGCACCTATGTGGGCGCGTTGCCCGGTCGGATACTCCAGACCCTGCGCCGGGTCGAATCCAGCAATCCGGTCATTTTGCTGGATGAACTGGACAAGGTCGGCTCGGATTTTCACGGGGACCCCGCCTCGGCCTTGCTGGAGGTGCTGGACCCGGCCCAGAACAATTCGTTTATTGACCATTATCTTGACGTTCCCTACGACTTGTCGCGGGTTTTATTCCTGACCACGGCGAACTGGCTGGACCCGATCCAGCCGGCCTTGCGGGACCGGCTCGAAGTCATTGATCTGCCCAGCTACACGGCGGTCGAAAAGCTGCAGATTGCGAAGCGGCATCTGGTGCCGCGGCAATTGGAGGAACACGGCTTGAAGAAAAAGCTGGTGAGTTTCCCCGACGCCACCCTGCGGCAGGTGATTCAGGATTACACGCGCGAAGCGGGCGTCCGGCAACTGGAACGCGAAATCGGCTCGTTGACCCGCAAGGCGGCGCGCAAAATTGTGGGGCGGCACGGCCATGGCGGTTTGACCATCACACCCAAGAGTCTGGTCGGTTATCTGGGCCAGCCCCAATACACCTCCGAACTGGCCGAACGCATCACCGAATGCGGGATTGCCATCGGTCTGGCCTGGACGCCGGTGGGCGGGGAAATATTGTTCATTGAAGCCACGCGCATGTTGGGGAAAGGCGGACTGATCCTCACCGGGTCGCTGGGCGAAGTCATGAAAGAAAGCGCGCATACCGCCTTCAGCTTTTTGCGCAATCGCGCCGCGTCCCTGAAGATTGATTTGTCTGATTACGACAAGTGGGACATTCACATCCATGTGCCCGCCGGGGCCACGCCCAAGGACGGGCCGAGCGCGGGACTGACCATTGTGGCCGCGCTGGCTTCCCTGTTCACTGGCCGCCGGGTGCGGTCGGATTTGGCCATGACGGGCGAGATCAGTTTGCGCGGTCGCGTCCTGCGCGTCGGAGGCATCAAGGAAAAAGTTCTGGCGGCGGCCCGTTCCGGGTTGAAACGCGTCATTCTTCCCGACCAGAATCGGACGGACTGGCTGGAGGTGCCCGTCGAAGTGCGGCGGAAATTGAATGTGCATTTTGTCAAGAATATTTCAAAAATGATCCCCCTGGCCCTGATGCCGAAATGAGACGCCATTTTTTTTTGATCCTTTTGGGGGCGGGGTTTGCCGCCTCGTTGCTGCCGTTGCGGGCTGTGCCGCCCCGCCCTGTCGCCGGGCCGCCCACGCCGGAGGAATTGACCAACGGGCAGGCCCTGGCCGAACGGCTGCGGTCGTCCGCGCCCGCGGAAAATTCCCGGATTCACGGACGGTTGATTATTGATTTGGACGATGCCAGCCGGGAAATTCCCATTGACTGCAATGTCGCCGTCACCGCCACCAACTGGGTGACGGAATATCAAACTGGCGGGACGTCCGGGAACGGGCCGGAGCATCTGGTGGTGACTCACTGCGCCAGCAAGCCCAGCCAATATCTTTACGCCCGCGCCGGGAGTCCGTCCGCGCCGCTGCCCAAACTCAAAACCCTTGCGCCGTCCGACGCGGACATTCCGCTGGCCGGCTCTGATTTTTCCCTGTCGGATTTGGGGCTGGAATTTTTGCACTGGCCCGTGCAAAGGCAGATGAAAGGCGAAATGCGCCTTGGACAACCCTGCTATGTCCTGGAAAGCAGCCGTTCCGGCGACGGGATTGTGCGGATCAGATCGGATATTGACGAGGAATCGGGCAGCCCTTTGATCGCCGACGCCTATGACTCGGACGGACGTCTGGTCAAGGAATACTCCCTGCACGCCAGCAGTTTTAAAAAGGTCAACGGGCGCTGGCAGGTGGAAAAGATGGAGATCAGCAACAAAAAAACCGGTTCGCACACCGAACTGAAGTTTGATTTGAATAAATGAGCCATGACACCAGCCTGGGACAATGCGGTTGACGTTGTTTCCTGGGTGATTGTTGTTGCCGGGCTGGGCTGGATTGTTTATCGGACGATTGAGCGCAGCGACTCCCGGTCGGCCCTGATTTTTCGCTGGATCATTTCCGCGCCCTTTATTTTATACGTCCTCCACCGGATTCATGTGCACAGCCCATACAGGCCCCTCCACATTCTGATCCCCGCCACTTTTTTAGGGCTGCTCTGGACGCCAAATGCGGTTAGCGCGATGTTCGGCCCGTTATTCAGCATGTTTGACGGCGGTCGCGAAAAACCAGAGGCGAAACCTGTTTATTCCGGGGCCGAGATGAAACGGCGCAAAGGCCTTTATAACGATGCCATGGCCGGGGTGCGCAAACAGTTGGAAACCTTTCCGGGCGATTACGAGGGTCATGTGAAACTGGCTTCAATCCAGATGGAAGACCTGAAGGATTTGGCGGCGGCGGAAGCGACCCTGAATGAATTTTTGGGATACCCCGGCCGTTCTCCCGGCGAAGTGATCGGCGCCCTGCATTTGCTGGCGGATTGGCAGTTGCAGGCGAATCGCGATTCCAAGGCAGCCGGGGAAACCTTGCAGCGCATCGTTGATCTTTATCCCGGCACACCGTTCGCCCACGCGGCCCAGCAACGCATCGCCCATCTTGGCTCATTCAACGAAGCGATGCGGGCGCGTTATTCGACCGTATTCACGGTGACGCCCGGGAAACGCGGCGACAACTTGCACAGGGCGGACGCGCCGCCGCCCGACCCGCGCGTCCGCGTGGCCGAATTGGTTGAACAATTGAAATTGTATCCGGCCGACACGGACGCCCGGGAGGAACTGGCCGTCCTCTACGCGGCGGAATTTCAGCGGCTGGATTTGGCCGTCGAGCAATTGGAACAGCTCATCGCCCTGCCCACCGAACCGCCCAAACATGTGGCGCGCTGGCTTAATTTACTGGCCACATTGCACGCCAACTACGCCCATGACCAGCCGGCGGCCGAAAAAGCGCTTCACCGCATCATGGAGAGATTTCCCGGCGGCGCCTTGGCGGCGCTGGCGGCCAGCCGTCTGGCCACCGTGCAGACGGAGATCAAGACGGCCCAAAGCACTCCGACAAAAGTTCTGGGCGTATATGACAAGGATTTGGGTCTAAAATCGCCCGGTCAATAATATGAAATTCCGTTTATCACTCCGGCACGCCTGGTTATTGTCCATCCTGCTCGCCGCCGTTGGCGCGCGCGGAACTGGGGCCCTTCCTCCGGTGGCCGAATTGCCGCCGCGTCCGGATGCGCCCGATCCCCTGGTCATGCTGGACGGCTCGCCCGTCGCCAGCAAAAAAGCCTGGGGCAAAAAACGCCGGCCCGAACTCATGGCGCTATTTCAGCATTACATGTACGGATGGCTTCCGCCCCGCGTCAAAGTCGCGGGCAAAACCACCTACACCGACCCCCATTTTTTCGACGGCAAGGCGACGCTCAAACTGGTTACGATCAAGATCGGCCCCGATCCGGCTCCGGAAGTTCATTTGCTCATCGTCACCCCGAACCAGCGCACCAGGCGCGCGCCCCTTTTTCTGGGGATGAATTTCAGCGGCAACCATACCCTGGTCGATGATACCAACATCCCCCTGCCCGACGGCTGGATGCCGGCCAACCTGCCGCATATTGAGACCGTAAACAATCACGCCACGGAAGCAGGACGCGGCCGGGAGAAGGACACTTGGTCGTTGGAACAGTCCATTGACCGCGGTTATGCCGTGGCCACCTATTATTGCGGCGACGTGGAACAGGACCGGACCAATGCCGTTGACGGCGTGCGCGAGTTGATTCATGCGCCCCGTCTGGCGGACGATTGGGGGACCATCGCCGCCTGGGCCTGGGGGATGGAACGGGTGGTGGACTATCTGGAACGGGAACGGGACATCGACCCGAAGCGGATTGCGCTGGTGGGCCATTCGCGTTTCGGCAAGGCGGTCATACTGGCAGGCGCGCTGGACAAGCGGGTGGCGATGATCGTGCCGCTGCAGTCCGGTTGCGGCGGGACCGCCCCGAGCCGGGGCGTGACGGGCGAGTCTGTCAAACAGATTAACGACCGTTTCCCGGAATGGTTTTGCGGCGTGTTCAAGGAATTCAACGGGCAGCCCGAACGATTGCCGTTCGATCAAAATTGTTTGATTGCGCTCTGCGCGCCGCGGCCGGTTCTTTTGGGGGCGGCGGCGCAGGACACCTGGACGAATCCGGCCGGCGCTTTTGCCATGCTGCAAGCGGCCGGGGCGGCCTACCGCCTTTGCGGGGCGGAGGGACTGGCGGCGGCCCATCCGCCGGAAATAAACCAATTAATTGACAGCAATCTCGGCTATTTCATCCGGCCGGGGAAACACTCCATGACCCGCGGCGACTGGAAATTTTTCCTCGATTTCGCCGACAAGCACCTCGCGGGCCGTTAGCCTTTAGCCGACGGCCATGCCGAGCAGAAACTCGATGTTGCTGCCCGTCTTCTTCAGTTTGCCCAGCAGTAGCTCCATGGCTTCAACCGGCGGCACGCCGGTCAGGGCGCGGCGCAGGATGACGACCTTGTTGTACTCCTCCGGATGATAGAGCAGCTCTTCCTTGCGGGTGCCGGACAGTTCAACATTGATGGAGGGGAAAATGCGGCGGTCAACCAGATGGCGGTCCAGATGGACTTCCATGTTGCCCGTGCCTTTGAACTCCTCGAAAATAACCTCGTCCATGCGCGATCCGGTATCCACCAGCGCCGTGGCGATAATGGTCAGGGAACCGCCCTCCTCAATATTGCGCGCCGCGCCAAAAAAGCGTTTGGGCTTGTGCAGGGCGTTGGCATCAACACCGCCGGAAAGGATTTTGCCGGAGTGCGGCTGGATGGTGTTGTAAGCGCGGGCCAGACGGGTGATGGAGTCAAGCAGAATAACGGCGTCGCGCTTTTTCTCGATCATGCGCTTGGCTTTTTCGATGACCATTTCAGCCACCTGGACATGGCGTTCCGGGGGTTCGTCAAAAGTGGAACTGATTACTTCCGCTCCCCGGCAGGAACGTTCCATGTCGGTCACTTCCTCGGGGCGTTCGTCGATGAGCAGGATGAAAAGATAGGCTTCCGGGTTGTTCTTAAGGATGGCGTTGGCCAGTTTTTGCATCAGCACCGTTTTGCCGGTGCGCGGCGGGGCCACGATCAAACCGCGGGTGCCTTTGCCAATGGGGCAGACCAAGTCCAGCACGCGGGTGGAAAGCTCCTCAGGGTTGGTTTCGAGCAGAAAGCGTTTGTTGGGAAAGAGGGGCGTCAGGTTGTCGAAAAGAGTTTTGTCCTTGGCCTTGTCCGGGTCCTCGGTATCAACGGCCTCGACTTTGAGCAGGGCGAAAAAGCGTTCCTTGTCCTTGGGCGGGCGGATTTGGCCCGCGATCAGGTTGCCGGTCTGGAGGTTGAAGCGGCGGATTTGCGAAGGGGAAACGTAAATATCCTCGGGACAAGGCAGGTAATTGAAACTGCGGGAGCGCAGGAAGCCAAAGCCTTCGGGCAATATTTCCAGGACGCCCTCGGAAAAGAGGATGCCGGCGCGTTCGGCGTTTTTTTGCAGGAGTTGGAAAATCAACTCATGCTTGCGCATGGTGCCGAAATTTTCGACGCCGATTTCGCGGGCTCTCTTGTTCAGCTCCGACATGGGCGTGGCCTGGAGCGCGGCGATGTTCATGCTGATCGGAGGTCCGCCGGTGGCAGTGGTGGCGGCAACGGGCCGGGCTTCAGCCGGTTCCTCAGACTCGACGGGATGAGTGGGAAGCTCCAATTCCATTTCAGAAGGAGCGGGGGGCGGCGCGACAGGGATTCCCTTCGGCGGACGTGGAACGGCGGCGGCGTTCTTTGGGCTTCTTTTCGCCACTCTTTTGACGGGAGCTTTGGGCATAAGTAAAATAAAATTATAAACTGAGGGAGTCGTCAGGACTGCCGTATCTGGCCAATTGGATGCAAATAGACTTGAATTAATTCAAATCTGCGCGCCGAACGGGGAGTCATCCTGACTTTCCTGCTAATATGGCAACGGATATTTAGCCGTTAATTCTCTTACACGTTCTCTCACCTTGCGTGCTGTGTCAAGATTCTTAATGTCTAATAAAACTTCGCTAATCATGTCCGCCACGTCCGCCATCTCCCGTTCAGTCATGCCGCGAGTGGTCACGGCCGGTGTGCCGAGGCGAATGCCGCTGGCTTGGAAGGGTGAACGGGTCTCGAAGGGAATCGTGTTTTTGTTAACCGTGATGCCGGCAACGTCCAATGCGTTCTGACATTCCTTGCCGGTCAGGCCGCGCCCGCCGACATCGACGAGCATCAAGTGATTGTCCGTTCCACCGCTGACCAAACGGAAGTGGTTTCTAATCATGCCATCGGCCAAGGTCTTGGCGTTGGCTATGATCTGGCGCTGATAGGCCTTGAATTCCGGCTGCATGGCTTCATGGAAACAAACCGCCTTGGCGGCGATGACATGCATGAGCGGGCCACCTTGAATTCCGGGAAATATCTGGGAATCAATGTCCTTGGCATATTTTTCCCGGCACATAATCAGCCCGCCGCGCGGTCCGCGCAGCGTCTTGTGGGTGGTGGTGGTGACGAAATCGGCATGTTCAATCGGGCTGGGATGAAGTCCGGCGGCGACCAGACCGGCGATGTGCGCGATGTCGGCCAGCAAATAAGCGCCCACTTCCCGCGCAATCTCGCCCATGCGTTTGAAGTCGATGATCCTCGGATAAGCGCTGGCGCCGACCGTGATCATGCGGGGCCGGTGTTCGCGGGCCATTTTCTGCAATTGATCGTAGTCGATCATCTCCGTGTCTTTGCGCACGCCGTAATGGACGATTTCAAAGAAGCGGCCGGAGAAATTGGCCTTGTTGCCATGGGTGAGGTGACCGCCGTGGCTCAAGTCCATGGTCAGCATTTTGTCACCGGGTTTGAGCATGGCAAAATAAACGGCCATGTTGGCCTGGCTGCCGGAATGGGGTTGGACGTTGGCGTGTTCGGCGCCGAAGATTTTCTTGGCGCGTTCGATGGCCAGCCGTTCGACGGTGTCCATGTTTTCGCAGCCGCCGTACCAGCGTTTTCCGGGGTAGCCCTCGGCATATTTGTTGGTCAGGACGGAGCCTTGGGCTTCCATCACGGCCGGGCTGACGAAGTTTTCACTGGCGATCAACTCAATGTTTTCCTGTTGACGCTGTCTTTCCAGGAAAATAGCGCTGGCGACCTCGGGGTCTGTTGTTTTTAATTTTAAATAGGGGGCGGGGCTGTTTGTTTCCATTTTGCTTATGCGACGCTCGTGGCGTCCTCCTTCAAATTGTGAAGTCATGAACGTGTCTAAAATTTTCCGCGCCTGTTCCGGCGACGTGTTGCTGGCGCCCATGCAAATGACATTGGCGTCATTATGCCGGCGGGAAAGCGCCGCCATCTGCTCGTCGAAGACGAGGGCTGCGCGCACCCCGGAGATTTTATTGGCGGCCATGCTCATGCCGATGCCGGTTGAGCAGATCAGGATGCCGAATTCACACCGTTGCGCGGCGACCAGTTCTCCCACGGCGTTGGCGAAATCGGTGTAATCGCACGGTTCGGGCGTGTTTGTGCCCGCATCCGTCAGGGAAAATCCCTTTTCCAGCAAGTAGTCCTTGACCGCCTCCTTCAAACGAAAGCCCGCATGATCGCAACCGATGGCGCAAAGGGTTTTGCCTGCCGGCTGCCTGGAAGCGCGGGGCTGGGACATCTGCTCAACGAAACGAATCAGGGAAAATATCCCCTGCTCTATCTGGTCCCGGCAATAGGCGTAGGTCTCGTAAGAACCGCCGATGGGATCGGCGATGTCCTTTTCAAATTCATCCAGCGTCTCGTCAAACTCCCGCAGCAGAAAGGTTTTTTCGGCGACATTGGGAAAAAGCACGTTGATCGAATCGACGTGGGTGTGGGTCATGCCGAAGATATAATCCGCCCGTTCGATCAATTCGGGGGTAAGCACGCGGCTGCGTTGTTGGGAAATATCAATGCCCAACTCCTTGAGAGCGCGGACGGCATGCGTGCTTGGAGGCTGGCCGTCCATGGCGCCAACCCCTGCGGACACGACCTGGTAATCCGTCCGGTCCTTCATGGCGTGGCGAAAGAGGCCTTCAGCCATGGGACTGCGACAGATATTACCCGTGCAGACAAAAAGAATGGTCTTCATTCCTAAGATAAAGCAGTTCAACCTTGAGGTTTGCCGCGGGAATCGTCAACCGCGAAAATTCAACCTTGATCATATTAAACCGCCTTTTGGTCAGTTCAACGCCAAAATATCACGTTTTTCAGGCCGGGCCCGGCATCCTTGGTCTCATAATGCGTGGTCAACCCCGTTCACGTCGAGGTGACCGAAACAACGATCCCCGTTTAAGAACTCAATGCTGCCGTCGCGGTAACGCACGCGAATCTGCCCCTTGCCGTCAAGAATGACACACGCCCCCTCGTTGAGCCGGATGGGATTCGCGTGCATGTCCAGACCGACATCGTATTTTCCGTTCATATCGATGCCTTTCTCGCTTTTTCCGTTCAATCCGATCCCGGTCTCAAAGTGCCCCTGGCCGTCATGAATCTGGACCCCATATTGCATGGGACGAGGCCCGCCCACAGCCTGGATATTGACGCCGATCACCTGGGTCAGGTCGGCCCCGGAGTAATCGTTGCTCATCTCGACATTGACGCCCAAGGCGACCATCCGGCCATGGTTAAAAACTTCCGAATGCAACCCGGAAGACCAGCCCGGCCCGTTTTTGTGCAGGCGCGAACAAACCACGCAGGCATCGCCCGTCTCATGCTCGGTCTCAAGGCTGGCGTAAAGAGTCCAGGGATAGGATTTTTTCCCCTTCTCCCGGTGAATTAACGAGAGCACCTGATGTGTCATGGCCTGGTCGTTATTGTTGTCGCCCCGCTCAAAGAGAACCATCGTATCCAACGGCTGGAACGGCGGATTTCCCAAACGCGCGTGGCTGGTCAGCGGTTCGCCTGATTGTTGCAGACGCGGCGCGGCTTTGGCCGCTTGAGCCGCGGCGTTGCGGCCCAACATTCCGCTGACAAATGCGGTCAGGCCGGTCCACAAAAACCGGCGGCGATTGGTGGAAGACGTTAGTTTTCGCATAATTTGTTTCACGATCTGCTTTCGTTTGGCGGCCATCATCATGGAGATCAAAGGAGAAAGGCAAGGTGTTCGTTCCCGCTTTTTTTAACCGGCGGGTTGCGGGGGCAATTCCAACGCCGCCCAACCGCGCGGAACATCCTGCGCAATAACCATGCAGATTTGAGTCCAAGGCAAATGATAATTCACCCATAATCTCAGCAAGTGTTTGATTATCAATTATAAATAGATGTTGACTTTTTGCATTATTTAAGTTATTCGGTGCTGTTATGAGCGCGCCGCATTTGATGAGCATCGCCAGAGGTTGCCGGGCGTATGTTCTGTTCTGTTTGCTGGCAATCCCCGCTTCTGGCTTTGGCCAGATCCTTGCCCCGATTGAGCCAATCAATCCGATCATCGGTCCGATGGTAAGAATCGTCAGCCCCGCCGATCACGCCGTCTTTTTTGCGCCGGTGGATATTCCCGTTTTAGCCTATGTGATTGATACTCCCTACACCGACATTATCAGCGTGGAGTTTTATGCCGGCACAAATTACATCGGCTCAGGTTTCAGATTGGGCATCCTGCCGCCGATAGCCGCACCCACGCCGGATTTTGTGCTGCCGGGCTACCCCATCACCCGCCTCGGTGCGATGTATTGCATGGTCTGGACCAACGTGCCCCCGGGTTCCTACGCCTTGACAGCCGTGGTTGAAAGCACTGAAATCGTCGAACCCATGGACGACATCTTTACGTCCAGAACTTCCGCGCCAGTCAACATCACCGTCCTTCCCCGGACGACACAGCCGGGCGGCTTGTCGGTGGTGGACATTGTGGCCACGGATCCGATTGCGATTGTCGGCACCAACTCCTGGGTGTGGCCCGGTCTGGCCAGCGCTGTTCCGGGTTGGTTGGAATGGCCGCCGATCATACCGTTCCCATGCACTAATTGGGGTCCCAAAGGCGCGCTTTTCACCGTGCGCCGTTTTGGCGGCGAGACCAATGCCATTACCGTGACTTACAGCATCGGCGGCACCGCCAGCAATGGCGTGGACTATGTTGAATTGCCGGGCTATGTCACCTTCCCTGCCAACCGGGCTTACAGCCTGATTCCCGTCATGCCGATTGATAACGGACCGCCGTATATTCCCAAGACGGTCATTCTCACGTTGACGACGAACAACGCGACGCCGCCGGAATATGTCATCGGAATACCGGGACGCGCGGCGGCGGTGATCCGGAGCGACTGGCCGCGCCCGATGCCGTTGCTGTTGCCCGACGGCAGCTTCCACCTCAATGCCGCCGGTCCGGACGGCGCCTGGTACTGCGTCCAGAGTTCGGCTGATTTGCTGAACTGGTCGTCCGTTTGCACCAACCAAGTGGTTCAGGGCGCGATTGATTATGTGGATGCGGACGTTCCAAACAACGTGCAGCAATTCTACCGGGCGGTGCCGGAGGGCAATCCTCCATCCCAATAAACGGGCGGAGAGAAGGCGCTGCTTGAGTTTTCCCCCATCCCATTGGATGGGGGTTGCTTTGTACTTTGGCCCATGTGTCCCGTACATCCCGTTTTTTCCGGCAACATTGCGCTGGATAATGGCGTCGGACAAAGGTACAAAATCCCCCGGTAAATAATGAAAAAAGAACCCAAGCTGGCGCCGCCGCACAAATACCCCATCCTGAATGATGGACTGTTCCAATACTTGTGCGACTGCCGCAGCGGGGCGGCGGACCCGGTTCTGAACCAATTGCGCCGGGAAACGGCCGCTCTGGGGGAAGACGTGTCCGCAATGCAAATCGGGCCGGATCAGGGCTCTTTTATGACCGTGCTGGTCAAGGCCATCGGCGCGCGCACCGCCATTGAGATCGGTTCATTCACCGGTTACAGCTCCATTTGCATTGCACGCGGTTTGCCCAAGAACGGGAAACTCCTTTGCCTGGACGCAAGCGCGGAATGGACGGCCATGGCGCGCAAATACTGGAAGCGCGCCGGCGTGGAAAATAAAATCGAGCTTCGCATCGCCCCCGCCCTCGACAGCCTGAAACGGCTGGAACGCGCCCGGAAATTCGACTTCGCCTTCATCGACGCCCACAAACCGGAATATGACGGTTACTACGAGCTGGTTTTGCCCCGGATGCGGCCGGGCGGATTGATTTTATTTGACAACATGTTGTGGGGTGGACGACTGGGGCGGAAAAACGCGGCGCTGGATCCGAGCGGTCGCGCCATCGACAAATTAAACCGCAAACTGGCCCGGGACGGACGGGTGGAGTCGGTTCTTCTCTCCATCGGCGACGGGGTGCAACTTTGCCGTGTGCTTGGGGTTTAAGAATGAGAAATAACATGATGACAGACCGGACGCAGATTTTGAAATTCGCAGCCCTGGCTTGCGCCGTCCTGCTTTTGGGCGGGTGCATGGGCGGACAGCGCCATCCCAGCCCGCCCCGGATGACGGGCAAAATTGTCGGGAATATTTACCAGTCGCCAAAAGGGCGCTTTTCGGTGCCGGTGCCGGTGAGCAAGGAAGTCAATGGGCGGGTGATTCACGATGACGCCGAAAGCGTGCTGTTCCAGGATAACTGGGGAAGCCGGATCGCATTTCGTTCCGGCGCGATTTTCACGCAAAGCCCCATGCAGGCCATGCTGCAAAAGGAGGGGAAGGAAAAAGCGCTGACGGCTTATTTAACCCAGGGTTACAGCAGCATCGTTGCCCTGCACTTCCATCCGGAGATATTGGAGGGAACCATGTCCTTCATCTATGAGAAACCGGTCGGACCGAAAACCGGCGTCGCCGCCATGATTCATGACAAACGAATTTACCTAGTCGAAACCGATCTTCTGCCCGGAGTGCAATTGCTCTCCAAGAGCGATGATGCGTCGGAGGCGGAGCGCGATGCATGGCTGGAAAACCGGGCCGTGGAACTGCTCCGCTCCATGCAAATCCGGTAAGGCCGGCCTTAGGAGCCGTCAAAAAATAACATTTACAATCTGACTTGGTCTTTTGGCGGCTGGCTTCGTTGCTCGCTCGTCACAGATTCATGCGGTCTGGCTATCCTATTGACGCAACCAAGCACAAGCTGTAGTGTCGCCTGGT
>CAZLEE010000121.1:0-13262 GCA_964558455.1 uncultured Verrucomicrobiota bacterium
CGCTCCGGCATGAGCGTCGGCCTGCTGCTCGTGTGCGTCGAACTGTTCTTCATGATTTCCATCCTCATGTTCCTTAAAGACCTGGCCGGCCCCTGCTTCATCGGCTTCGCCATCGGCGAATCCCTCGGCGCCTCGGTCTTGCGTATCTGCGGCGGTATTTTTACGAAAATTGCCGACATCGGGTCGGATTTGATGAAAATCGTCTTCAAATTGCCTGAAGATGATCCCAAGAACCCCGGCGTCATTGCTGACTGCACCGGCGACAACGCGGGCGACAGCGTCGGACCCACGGCGGACGGTTTTGAAACTTACGGCGTGACTGGTGTGGCGTTGATCTCCTTCCTCGCCCTTGCTCTCGCGGGCAGCCAGAACGTTTGCGCGACGCTCATCATCTGGATATTTGTCATGCGCGCCTTGATGATCGTTACTTCCCTCGCCTCCTATTTCATCAACGAAGTGTTGAGCAAGGCCTTGTTCGGCGGGAAGAAGGATTTCGATTTTGAATCTCCCTTGACCCACTTGGTCTGGCTGACTTCCACCATTTCCATCATCGTTACTTTCATCGCCAGCAAATTCCTCCTGGGCGATTTCAAAGACGGCAGCGGCACGCTGTTGCCTGACTTGTGGTGGGTGCTGTCCGTCATCATTAGCTGCGGCACGATTGCCGGGGCGTTGATCCCTGAATTCACCAAGGTGTTCGTCAGCACCAATTCGCGCCACGTCAAAGAGGTGACGAATTGCTCCAAGCATGGCGGCGCGTCCCTCAATATTCTTTCCGGCTTTGTTGCCGGCAACTTCTCCGCCTTCTGGATGGGCCTCTGCATCATGGTGCTGATGGCCGCCTCCTATTACTTCTCCCAGAATCCTGCGTTGCTCGCTCTCATGCCCGCAAAATACAGCTTCGCCGCTCCCATCTTTGGCTTCGGCTTGGTCGCCTTCGGCTTCCTCGGCATGGGTCCTGTCACCATTGCGGTGGACAGCTACGGCCCGGTTACCGACAACGCCCAGTCTGTCTATGAATTGAGCCAGATTGAGGCCAATAAGGACATCAAATCAGAACTCAAACGCGATTTCGGTTTTGACGCTGATTTGGAAAACGCCAAATACCTGCTCGAAAAGGGCGATGGCGCTGGCAATACCTTCAAAGCCACTGCCAAACCGGTGCTGATCGGCACGGCGGTCGTCGGCGCCACCACCATGGTGTTCGCCCTCATCATCCTGCTCGAAAATCTGTTCGGCAACGTCATCACCAGGTTGAGCATTGTGCAACCGGAAGTCATCCTGGGCCTGATCATGGGCGGCTCGGTTATTTACTGGTTCACTGGCGCTTCCTGCCAGGCGGTTGTGACCGGCGCTTATAGCGCGGTGGTTTACATCAAGGAACACATGAAACTCGATGCCACCACTGCTTCGCAAAAGGACAGCAATGAAGTGGTCCGCATTTGCACCGTTTACGCCCAAAAGGGTATGTGGAACATCTTCATCGTTGTGTTCTGTTTCGCCTTGGCCCTGCCCTTCTTCAATGCCTATTTCTTCATCGGCTACTTGATCGGCATCGCCTTCTTCGGCCTCTTCCAAGCCATCTTCATGGCGAATGCCGGCGGCGCTTGGGATAACGCCAAGAAAATCGTCGAGGTCGATCTCCGCCAGAAAGGCACCGATCTCCATGCCGCCACCGTCGTGGGCGACACCGTGGGCGATCCCTTCAAGGATACTTCCTCGGTTGCCATGAACCCGGTGATCAAGTTCACCACGTTGTTCGGTCTGCTCGCCACCGAAATCGCCGTCACCATGACGGATCAGAAGGTCAAGACTGCCATTGGCGTCTTCTTCTTCATCGTCGCGTTGATCTTCGTTTACCGCTCGTTTTACTCAATGCGGATTCCTGACGAGAAGCAGGCCTGAGCAGGTCTCGGCGGACCCGAAGTTTACGGCGTCTCTGCCGGCTTCGGGTTCGTGTCCCGGTTGCGATTCGCTTCCGGGTTGTCGCGGCGCACAATGATGAACCAGGATTCGGTTGCGTCATTGTCGCCGCCGGCGATGTAAAAGGTGTTCTCGGTCGATTGCTGGCGTTTGCGCGTCACTTTGCCGTTGGTATAGATCGAGACGACCAGGTTTTTGTCCCCGGTCCAGGTGATTTCAACATCCCGCTCCGGGGACATTTTTTTGCGGACGCCCATCCCCTGTTTCAGGGTCACGGCCTCCCGTTTGACTTCCCAATAATTCTTCCACTTGAAAATATCATGCAATTGCCGGTTGAGCTTGTCCCCAATCAGATGCGCGTCCGGCAGCGGTGGCGTATCCTGGTCCGACCCGCGGATGAGCTGGATATAAAACGTGATGGGGGCGACATCGGCGGCTTTGACCGCCGGCGCGCCGATCAACAAAAGCGCGAGCAAGAATGGTTTCATAACAGGCTTTGTGACGGACATGCGTTGGACGATGCCACGTCTGCCCTTTATTCGCAATATCCGGCCATCGCCCGGTTTACACCCCGCCCGGCTGCGGTATAATGCCTGTGTTGCCGAACCAGCCATCATCAATGACTCCGCCTGACGCTTTCCGGGCCTTGCTGCGGACCGGGGAGCCGTTGCTCGCCCTCGCCCCCATGCAGGATGTGACCGATCTCGCTTTCTGGCGGCTCATGGCCCGTTACGGCGGCGCGGACCTTTATTGGACGGAGTATTTCCGCGTCCACGCCGATTCGCGCCTCGAAAAATGGATTCTGGAGTCCGTCACCCATAATTCCACCGGACGGCCCGTGGTGGCGCAGTTGATCGGCAACGATATTCCGGCCCTCGTGCGCACCGCGAAGGAACTGCAACAGCACCCTGTCGCGGCCATCGACCTGAACCTGGGTTGTCCCGCTCCCGTGGTCTATCGCAAATGCGCCGGCGGCGGCTTGTTGCGCGAGGCGGCGAAAATCGACGCCATCCTGGGCGCCTTGCGCGAGGCGGTTTCAATCCCTTTTACGGTCAAGACGCGCATTGGCTTCGATTCCGCAGACGGGTTTGACGGCTTGCTTGAATTGTTCGCCCGTCATTCGATTGATTTATTGACCGTCCATGGGCGGACGGTGGCGCAGATGTACCGTTCCGGCGTGCGTTACGATCTCATAGCCCGGGCGGCGGCCAAACTGTCCTGCCCGGTGCTGGCCAACGGCAATGTGCATGGGCCGGAGCAAGCCGCCGCCCTGCTGCGCCAAACCGGCGTCCGGGGCCTGATGATTGGCCGCGGCGCCATCCGCAATCCGTGGCTTTTCAATCAAATCCGGCAGCAACTGCGGGGCGAACCCGTCCAGCTTCCCACCGGACGGCAAGTGCTGGCCTACATTCACGAGTTGTGGGAGGTGGAGGTGACGCCGGGCTTCGCTGAATTATCGCAGGTGCAGCGGTTGAAAAAATTCATGAATTTCATCGGCGAAGGCGCCATCCCGGCGGAAAAATTCCTGCACGAAATCCGCCGCGTCACCACCCGCAACGCATTTTTCGCCGCCTGCGAACATTACTTCGACCACGACAAACCGATGACCCTGGAGCCGTTGGAGAAACCCTGACCTTTCCTTGCCCGCCTTACTCCGCCGACCACGAAATACCGGGGTTCAGCGGCGAGAAGGTGATCTCGCCCGGGTTGAACCTCTGGTAAATCTTTTCGTGCCAGTCGGCGAAAAGCACGTTGACCCGGTTGTTATGGACGTGCGACGCCTGGCCGAAAGTGACGTCGTAGTCGTCATTGTTCAAATCGGCGTTGGTCGGGGACGAGGCGTAATTGCAATCGCCGGAAAGCACATACATTGACGGAGAGGTGATGCTGTGGACAACGACACTGGTGTTTCTGGTGCCCGCATCCAGGGCAAAGCCTTCCGATCCCATGAAATAATTGTAGCCAGACTTGTTGTATTGGGCGCTCAACGCGGGACAACGCAGGACGTTGGTGTTGATGTAATAGGGCTGGAGAGCGCACATCCAGGACCCGCTAAAGTATCCGCCGAGGTTGGTGCTTGTCACGGGTGTCTGCGAAATGGGCAGCTTGTCATTGCTGTCGTCCCCATACATGATCATGGAAAGGCCGATCTGGTGCAGGTTGTTCAGGCAATAGATCGCAACGCCTTTTTCCTTCGCCTTGCCCAAGGCGGGCAAAAGCATGCTGGCCAGGATCGAGATAATGGAAATCACGACCAGAAGCTCGATCAGGGTAAATGCTCCTTTTTTTGCTTTCACAACTTCACTCATGCTCCTCATCCAAGATAACCCACCCGCAGGCGGTCCGCCAGCAATCAAAGATCACTGCCCCTTGGCGATTTTCGCCTGAACTTTCGCCATGGTGTCTTTAAGAACCTTGATCTGATCCTTGTCCAGCTTGGAGCCGAAGGCGATTTTCTTCAGCGGAAATGCCGCATCGCCATACTTGCCGGCATCAATCGCCGTCAGCGCCAGTTCCAATTGCTCTTTCCCGGCGGGGTCGATGGATTGCATGGCAGCGCGAACCTTGGCCGTATCAATATTATTATTCGAACAACCGATCAGCACGACCGCGGCTAAAAATGTGAACAGCCATTTTTTCATGAAAACACCTCTTGGTTCTGTGTTTATTGTGCGCCGAAACCCGAAGGTGTCAACAAGCCTTTAATCAGAAGAGAGAAAGCGCCCCGCCGGACGCTTTGAAATTCGCAGCCTGCCAAACCCTGATATTTGCCGCCTTGCCGTGTCATTCTGAGAAAAGAAAAAAACAAAATAACATGTTATGGTAACGTTACGAGTGTTACAGGCTCATCGCCGGGTTTGTTGCAACTGGTTGTAAATATGGACTTTACAGCAGGAATTGGGTTTGGGTTGTTCTGGTGTTTGTAAAAAGTGCCGTAACAGTTATTAGGTGTTACGGAAGCAAAAACTGAAACGCTGAAAAACTGAAACGCTGAAATCGGATGGAGATGGGAACAGGAATTCAACGCAAAGTCGCAAAGTTGGGAAAGCAGGGAGTGGAAAATCGGATGACCAGAATTTGTCCGCAGATGACGCAGATTGGCGGGAAACAGGGCGCGGTGGGTGGTGTGGGGGAACAACAATTTGTTTTGGTAGGGCGATGCAGCCAGCTAAGCTGGTAGTTCTTCTGCCGCCTCGGAAGTTCCATCTCCGCAGAGCCCCAACTCGATCGGCGGATGGTAAATCGGATTAGGGCTCTGCGGAGCATCGCCCTACCAAGAAAAAGAATAGGACGACATTTCCAAAAATGGGGGATCACGTTCGTTGACAACTGTGGGGGGGCGACGTAGCGTTCGCCCATGAGGTCAACTACTACCTCAAGAAGATATTTGCCGACCACGAGTTGCTGGAGGATTCAGTTATTCGAAATTTTCGAATAACTGCCGCCGACGGCAAAACTTACGACACCCAGCACTACAACCTCGCCGCCAGGTGTGGTGTTTAGGGCGTGGGCGGGCGCAAAGCAGCAACCCGGGCGATCTGAATCCTGCGAATGCATGCCGGGCCACGTTTTGCCAAATCGTGTTCCCAAATGCGGATCACCCGCCAACCAAGTTGCCGCAATTCGCGGTTCACCCGGCGGTCGCGGGCCTTGTTTGTGTCGAGCTTCTTTTGCCAGAATGCACGATTTCCAGCCGGCATTTTGCAGTGCCTGGGGCAACCATGCCAAAAGCAACCATCCACAAAAAGTGCGAGCCGCGCTTGCCTGAAAATGAAATCCGGCTTGCCGAAGACCTTTTGATTTCTTCGCCAGCCAGTGATGCAATTTTGGCGGAACAATTTCATCAGGGCCAGTTCAGTGTCTTTGTTGCCATGCCCGCGAATCCGGGACATGACAGCGGAGCGTTTCGCCTTCGTGAAAACGTCAGGCATTTTAATCCACGTTTGGGCCGAAACAATTGCTGGCTTCGTCAACAATCTTGCCATCTGAACGAACGGTAACCGGCACCACGTATTCCTCAACTTCTATCGCATCCCCATACTCACGCTCGCCATCAAGAAATTGCTGAAGCCGGGTCATCTGGTTATCAACGATTTCCTTTTGAGCCTCCAACCCGGTTGCGAAAACGACATAAACGTTGTCGTCACTTACGACCGGCACCGGGCCTTGGCAAAATGTGTTGATGTAAATACAGAAACCGTCCCGCAGGTTTGTTGAGGCTGGTTCGCTCATAATTGCTCCTCTTGTTGTTTCCGAATCCTGGCAACGATGGATCGGTAGTGGTTAGCGATGCTGTCAGCTTCGTCAACGTCATTGCATTCTTCGACAATGAAATCCGGCGGCGACTGGCCGGTGCGGGCTTCCAATCCGTCGAGAAATTGGCCGAGATCGTGAGCATTGATTTGGATGCGGTAAATTTTTTGCTTATCCCGGCAGACATACCTGGCCAGGTTGACCAGAATCGGCAAGTTTTTTCTCGCTTCAATTTCGCCAACAAGTCAGGCAGCCTGGCCGCATGGCAAAAGCTCCGGCTGTGAAATGGACGCGCGAACATCTGCTCATCGCGCTGAATCTCTACTGCAAATTGCCGTTCGGCAGTTTTGACCGAGACAACGCGGTCGTTAAAGAAGTCGCGGCGAAGATGGGGCGAACCTCAAACAGTCTGGCAATGAAGCTTTGCAATCTGGCTTCACTTGATCCAGTTCAACGGGCGCGCGGCATCAAAGGACTCGCAGGCGCATCCAGGCAAGACCGGATGATGTGGGATGAATTTCAAGCCAACCTTTCGGTGTTTGGCGCGGAAAGCGAACAATTACTGCACGATTTGTTCACGAAAGACGAAACGAAGGAAGTGGATTTCCTGCAACGCGACAAAACCCGTCTCGTCGCACCAACCGGCCCGACCGAAACGCAAGCGACGGTCAGAGTCCGACGCGGGCAGCAATTTTTCCGGCAGGCGGTTCTAACCGCTTACGACATTCGTTGCTGCATCAGCGGCATCAACGTGCCGCGCCTGCTGGTCGCAAGTCATATCAAGCCGTGGGGAGAATTTCCGAATGACCGATTGAATCCGCGAAATGGACTTTGCCTGTCCACGCTTCACGATGCCGCATTTGATGCCGGACTCATCACGCTCGACGACAAATTAAGCGTTGTGTTGAGCAAACGGCTTCGAAGTTTCTTTCCGCAACCGGCGTTGGAGCAAAACTTCATTCCATTTGAGGGCAAGCCGATTCGTTTGCCGGAAAAATTGGCCGAGCCGGACGTTGATTTCATTCGCTTCCATCGCGAAGAAATTTTCCAGAGTTGAAGTTTGGTTCCACAGATGATCGGTCAGCGTATATTTGTCTGGAACATCGGTTTCAAGAATGGATTCAAGCTTCGGCCCCTGCGCCGGGAATGCCGGGAATTCAAACCATAATAGTGCAATAGTATGGATTGACGTGGACCCTTAACGCGGCAAAGCGGAAAATTGCATAGGGTCAAGCACGCATGTATCTCTGAGCGAGCCATCCAATACGAAAAGCTGAGGCTGCTTAAGAAAGCTAAATAATCGGTAGAGGTGATAGTCTTCTTTCCGATCTTGGGAAAACTCCACTTCGCCGCTTGTGGCGTAAAACGGAGTCTGCATACCGAAACGCGTGGTTTTAACCTCTATCAGTCGCTCGCGACCATTCGGTTCAAAGGACATGATGTCATAACCCAAGCCATCTCCTTTTGTCGACGCCGTATGTTCGATTCGATTTGCCAACTCCTTTTTTCCAGCCTTCCAGAGGCGTGCGTGTTCATATTCAAGAATAAATTTTTCTCCAGCGGCCCCCAAGCTCCGATTCCGGGATTCAATTGCCAGATAATTCTTTCGAATTACTTTGGTCGGGCGGACAACACGATCATAAATTGCCAGGTCGTGTTCCTCTTGTCTTGGGGCGGGAACTAAAACCGACAGAATATTAGAAACAGCAGGAATTTTACCGATATTTTGTTCAACGGCGGTGATTGCCGCATTTTGAAGCCCAATGGCACCAGCCAATCGTTCTTGAATGATGTCACGAAGGAGTGCTTGGTAATTTCCTAATGGCTTGTATCCATCAATATAAGGATAGCCAAGTTCGATCATTACCGCGCTGATATTCTGATGCTTTCTCTCAATTGATCCCTTGGTGCGGTCATTCAAAAGAGCTTGGAGCGTTCGATTGTGTTCAGCCTTGTTGAAGGGTTCTCCGCGAAGCTCCGACAAGAGCATGTCAAAATAATCCGAAACGGTTGCTTCCACCTCCACTTGTGACCAATTGTCTGACATAGCCAATTTGATACGCAGGGGGCACTTTGCATCTTTTGAATTAAAACGGAAGACCAAAATATCGAATCTTGCAATTGCCCTCACAAAACTCCACGAATTCCTGATTCTGAATATCCGCAATCAGAAGGTGATTCTTGATGTGGACTTGGCGGAGATTTACGGCGTGCTGACGAAAGTTTTCAATCAGGCGGTTAAGCGCAATAGCGAGCGATTTCCCGATGATTTTGTCTTCCAACTCACGGCGGAAAAGTTTGCCGCCTTGCGCACTCCAGACTCATCGCCAATGGCGATGAGTTCATCACAACCCTTTGAAAATGAGGGCGCGCTCCGAACTGGTCGCAAACGAAATTTCAGGCATCGACCCTATGCCTTGGAGGGGTCATTGGAGGGGTCAGTCCGTAACTAATGGACATTTTTGGTTTGACGAGCGCCGGAAAGATGCCGGGCAGGCAGATCCATGCCTGGATTGCGCAACGCCTGCACATGGGCCTGTGGGAACATGTGAGACGGCTGGTCTATAAAGCCCATACCGCCAACCGGCTACTGCCCACCGTCCCACTGGCTTCAATCTTCTATTTCTTTTAAAAAATATCTGTTGACGGATGAATAAACTAGTTGTATGTGTAGTCTAACGAATATTTGGAGCCATGAACTTTAGCCAAAACCGCCAGCCAGCCTCCTTGTCCGCCATAGCCTCTGGCGGCGGCGGATGTGTTCTTGCGTTGAACCCTTGTCCCCGCCCCCATCTGATTTCAACCGTTTTCACCGTCCACCGTCCACCGGATTACCGCCCACCGGCTTTCCCAATTTCTGGTTTTTCGTCTTTTCCCTCTTCCCCGTGCTTTTTCGGGATTTTCGGGATTTTCGGGGGGGGGTAATTTTTTTTCTTTTCCAACCAACCAAATCATGAACACGGTCACCGCCCCGTCCGATTTCAGCGTCAATCTGCGTCATCTGCGGATAAATTCTGGCAATCCGATTTCTACTCTCTGCTTTCCGAATTTCTGCTGTGTTTTTCACCCCCCTCTCCAATTTCACTTTAAGTGAAACGCCATGCTCGAACCCATTTTTAATTGGAACATACTTTTCTGCAACCAGTTGCAATCAAAATGAAGCAAAGTCCATTTCACTTATTACGTAATTTTTTCACTTATTTTATTTTGAGGGCTAAACGAAATCATGAAAATCAATGAACAACTACGAAGCGGTCAAGCCGATTTCAACTTTCTACTTTCCCAATTTCGGAATTTCAGTTTCCCAACTTTGCGCCTTTGCGTCTTTGCGCCTTTGCGTTGAATTCCTGTCCCCATCCCCGCTCAATTTCAGCGTTTCAGATTTTCAGCGTTTCAGCGTTTTCGCCCCCCGTCCCCCGGATTACCGCCCCCCGGCTTTCCCAATTTCAGCTTTTGCTTCCGTAACACTTAATAACAGTTACAGCATGTGTGCGCCGCGCCTGGACTCATTTTGTTGGAACACGCTGTATTGCAATATTCTGCAACAATTGGAAGAAAGGCCCGTAACGTTTGTAACGTTACCACAGCCCTATAATTTTTTTTCTCGCACCGTAACATGAGGATCAACTGAATTGTTTTGGGATGGGATCGTGGGACGTTGCGCGGCGGGTGATGCTGGCGGGCGGAGACGGCGGCGGGCGGCTGGGGGTTGACCGGGGTGCTGGGCGCCGTTACTGTCGCTGCCATGAAGGTTCCGACTATTGCAAAACTCTTTGATCATTCCATTCTCCGGCCGGATGCTGCCCGGGGCGAGGTGCTTGCTTTTGCGGAGACGGCGGCGCGGTTGCGGACGGCCAGCTTGATGGTTCAGCCTTGCAACCTCAGATTTGCGGCCGATGTGCTCAAAGGTTCCGGCGTTCTGCTGGCCAGCGTCATTGCATTTCCGCATGGCAACGAAACTCCTTCCATGAAGGAATTCGAGGCGAGGGAGGTTCTGCGGCTCGGGGCGCAGGAGATTGACATGGTGATGAACATTCCCGCGTTCAAGAATAATGAGAAGGGCGTGTTCCTGGCCGATATTGAAGGCGTGGTGCGGGCCGCCCAAGGCTTCAAGGTGAAAGTCATCCTGGAAAATTGCCTCCTGACCGACGAGGAAAAACGGCGGGCCTGCGAATGGATCGCACAAACCGGAGCCGCTTTTGTGAAAACCTCCACCGGTTACGCGGCTGGCGGCGCGACGGCGCATGATGTGCGGCTCATGGCCGCCGCCGTGGCCGGAAAATGCGAGGTCAAGGCCGCCGGCGGCATCAAAACCATTGAAGAAGTTCTGGCCCTCCTAAAAGCCGGGGCCAGGCGTTTCGGCGCGACCCGGTCGGACCAAATCATCCAGGCTTACCGGGAGATGCCCGGGGACAAGCGCCAGGAGTTTGGCGAGTTCGTGGCGGACTTGGCCGCCTGACGGAAATAACATGCGCCGGATCAGCAACGCGCTGGTTAAAAACTTTGCCATCAACCCAAATAATGAATTGACAACGGACAGCACCCGGGTAATCGTTTGTCCATGGAAATGTCTCCTGCCACCACCGCCGCTTTGACCAAACAAGCCAACCACGAGCTGCAGTCCGCCCAAGCCTATCTGGGCGTCGCCTACTGGTGCGATGTCCATCAGTTTAGCGGCTTCGCCAAATACTTTCACCACCAGGTCGAAGAGGAGCGGGGCCATGCCGCAAAATTGCTGAAACATCTGGCCGATCGCGGAGATGTCCCGGCTCTCAGCGCCCTGACCGCCCCGGCGATGTCCTTCAAGCATCTTACGGAGGTCGCGCAAAAAGTTTATGATTTGGAGCGCGCCAACACGGCCAGCATCCACGCCACTTACGAAGTCACGCTGGCTCAGAAGGATTATCCCGCCCAAGTCATGCTGCACTGGTTCATCAACGAGCAAGTCGAGGAGGAAGCCTGGTCCGAAAAACTCCTGGCCAAGACGCGCGAGGCGACCTGCGTCGGCGCCCTCTCCAGCCTTGATCGGCATCTGACCAAAATTCTCGCCGGAGACGATGTCGGGGAATAATCAAAACAAGGGCCGGAAACCTGGCGGAAGCGGAAACCCCGTTTTGGCGGGAAAGTGGTCTTCCGCCGAGGATGCCTTGCTGCAATTGCGCCGGGGGATGCGCGTATTCATTGGTTCCGGTTGCGCCGCGCCGCGCAAATTGGTCGCCGCCCTCGCCCTTCGCGGCCCCGACCTTTACGATGTTGAGGTAGTCCACACACTCACCCAGGGCAACGCGCCCTACGCCAAACCGGAGTTGCGCGACCACTTTCGCCACAACGCCTTTTTCATCGGCCCCAACGTGCGCGGGGCGGTGGATGCGGGCATGGCCGATTACACCCCCATCATGATGAGTGAAATTCCCGCGCTTTTCCGGGAAAAACGCATGCACATCGACATCGCCCTGGTTCAGGTCAGCCCGCCCGACCGCCACGGTTTTTGCAGTTTCGGCGTATCGGTAGATGTGGTGAAAGCCGCCGTGGAAAGCGCGGATTATGTGGTGGCGGAGGTCAACCCGCAAATGCCGCGCACCTTGGGCGACAGCTTTGTCCACGTATCCCAACTGGACGCCTTGGTGGAAAGCAACATGCCCATCCACGAATTCGAGCTTGAACCGCTCTCGCCCGAATCGATCAAGATCGGGGAATTTATCGCCTCGCTCATCGAGGACGGCTCGACGCTCCAGACGGGCATGGGCGAAATTCCAAGCGCGATCATGACGGCCCTGGGCGACAAAAAAGACCTGGGCATGCACACGGAAATGTTCACACAGGCCATCATCCCCCTGATCGAAAAAGGGGTGCTGAATTGCCAGCAGAAGACATTCATGCCGGGCAAGATTGTGGCATCCTTTTGTTTTGGTGACCGCGCGCTTTACGATTACATCAACGACAACCCCTATTTTGAATTCCGCCCCGCCGAGTTCACCAACGATCCGTATCTCATCGCCCGCAACCGGCGCATGGTCGCCATCAGCTCCGCCATTGAGATGGATTTGACCGGCCAGGTGGGCGGCGATTCGGTGGGGGAAAGGTTCTACAGCGGGTTTGGCGGCCAGCTTGATTTTATGCGCGGCGCGGCGCGCAGCCAAGGCGGCAAACCGATCATCGCCATGCCCTCGACCACCCGGGACGGGAAAAGATCGCGCATTGCCGCCCGCCTGCAACCGGGGGCGGGAGTGGTCATGACCCGGGCCGATGTTCATTTCGTCGTGACCGAATACGGAGTGGCGTCGCTGCACGGCAAAAACATCAAGGACCGGACGCTGGCCTTGATCCACATCGCCCATCCCAAATTTCGCGAGCAACTGATGGCCGAAGCCCGGGAACGGCACCTGGTCCATCCCAACCAGATTGCCCTCCCGCCCGGCCTGCAACCCTACCCGAAAAAGTACGAAATCCGCGCCCGGTTTCGCGGCAATCTCAGCCTCTCATTCCGTCCCATCGCCCCGACGGACGAGGCATTGCTGAAGGAGCTTTTTTACTCGCACTCCGAAGAGACCATTTTGCAACGCTACTTTACGCCCCTGCGCCGTCTGCCTGATGAAATGGCGCAAAAGCTCGTCACGCTGGACTACCACAACGACATGGCCATGGTCGGTTTCGTGCCCTTTGAAGGACGGGAACGCATGCTTTGCGTCGGACGCTATTTCCGCAATCCCGCCACCAACTACGCCGAAATCGCCGTCACCATCCATGATGATTTTCACCGACGCGGCATCGGGACATTTTTAATCCGGCAACTGATAAAAATCGCGCGGGAGAACGGGATTGCGGGCTTTACGGCTGATGTGCTGGCCGACAATCACGCGATGATGCATCTGCTCCACAAATGCGCCAGGCATCTTGAGACCAATCTGGAGAACGGCGTTTATTACGTTCGATTCGCCCTGGACGACGGCACTCTGCCGCCATCGGACGCCAAGAGCAAAAAAGCCCGCGTCAGCCCGAGAAAATCCGGCAAACGCCACGTCTCCTACATCTAGTGCAGTGTCGCAGAAAAGACTTTACTAATATAGGGTGTCTGTGCCAGACTT
>CAZLEE010000122.1:0-13057 GCA_964558455.1 uncultured Verrucomicrobiota bacterium
CAAAAACGCGTGCGGCGCGGAGCCTTTGTCAGCGTGCCGGATCTCATTGCGGCCATCGATCAATTTCTGGCGGCTTGGAACCAAGACCCCAAGCCTTTCGTCTGGATGGCCACCGTGGAATCCATCGTCGGGAAGTTAAAAAGATGCCGCCAGACCTTGGAGCAAATCAGCCCCGGCTGCACGTTGCCGAAATCGAGAAAAAAACGACTATAACTCCAGTCGTTTATGAGACACTACAATAGAATAAAACCGTCAATGACATTTATTTTTTCAGGAAGTTTAGTTGTCGCCAGAGGATGGGTATCCCGCCCGGATGATTTACCAAGGCGGCCATCGCCGGTGGGGGATTGAAAACAAGGCTTTCAACGAACTGACCAAAGGCTACCACTTGGATCACTGTTACCAGCACGAGGGCGCTTCCATGCAGGCGCAGATGCTCATTCTGTTGTGGGGCTTTCTGCTCTTTAACGCTTTTGCCCAACTGCAAAGCAAGCTGTTGGCCCTGGGAAAAATCACAGCCAAAGCTCTGGCCCAGCAACTCAATCTGGCCCTGGAAGAAGACCGGCCATGGGAGCAATGGTTTCAGAGTGGCTGAGGCGTTTTTGGGTCAGTTCTTGCGGGAAAATGCTCTTTGAAAAATCGGATGTCCGAAAGCAGTCGAAAAAAGAACGGGAGAAGTCTTGTCTCGCGCCATGACCAGCACGGGGTTTGACTGCGCCCAAACGCGGCTCCCACCCTCAAACTTGCGCCGCCATTCAACTCAACCCGAAAACCAATCCACCTTCCGAGATTGCTGCCCCAAGTAAACCATGTTCACTTCGTCTTCGATTCTCTGCTACACTGCGCATGTTCTCTCGGCTCAATAATAGAGGAAATGAATCGGCTCTCGTCAACCGGCCATGACGGAGGAATCAAACGGCACAGTCCAACCCAACTCAGCCCGCGATCGATTCACAAGGCCGTTGAATGTCCTTTTGTCGTTTGCTAGTGAAGCGCCATTTGCTGGATGGTTTGAATCGTGACCGGGCCAAGCAAGCCGGACGGAACCAGCGCATCGGTCTTCTTCCACAGCCGCCAGCTTGTAAAAGTAAAGCGGCCCGTCGGACTTACCTTGCCTTCGTTGACCCACGCCGGCCACACTTTCAACGTGCCGTCGCCATTGCGTTGGCTATCCCCCGGTAACTGTTCGTCGCCAATCATACGATTGATCCAGAGGTTGACGACCTTGATTTCCAAGTGATTTTCGCCGACGACTGCCGCGCCGTCGAGGTTCACCCGAAACGGGGGTTTCCACAGGATACCGAGATTCTTGCCGTTGAGTTTGGGTTCCGCCATCACTGCGACTTTGCCGAGGTCAAGCCAGAGGTGATTGGAAGTTGAAGTCGGGGCGTTGAGCACGAACGTCTTCCGGTAAACGGCGGTGCCGGAGTAATAGCGGATGCCGTCTTCAGGGCGCTCGGACCAGTCTCGGAGTTGGGCAAAGGTGGCATGCTCTGGACCACCCCATTTGGGGTCGAAACTCACTTCCCAGTCACTGCTCAAGTCGACTGGCTCAGGGGTGGGTGGCACCTGCACCGTGCTGGAGCCGCCGGAGGCAGTCAGGATTTCGTAATCACCGGGATCGGAGGCTTCCAACGATAGGCGGCCTTGGGCGTCGACGTGGATCTGCACAATCGCTTTTGGCGGCACAGGATACGTGACAAGGTCCACGTCTTCCGGATCGGTAGCGGTCAGGTGGAGACGTTTGCCCTGGAATGTGTAGTCGACCTCCAGAGTCTTGACGACGCCAGGAGCGGGATCCTCCCCCGCCGCCATGCGCGCAACCTGGAAAGTGCTCTCCCCGGAATCCACCATGGCTTGAGCCTTTTGCGTCACATCGCGAGTACGTTGAGGGTCGTTCAAGACGCCGTAGCGGGCTTGATTGACGATGACCTTTGGAAGAGGCCTTGGAAGAGGATTCGGCACCGCGGAAAGCAGCGTCTTATCTCCGCGACGTACGGCCACGATGGGATCGCTGGCAAGCGTTGACTGGCGAAAAACCACAAACACCGACCCGCTTGGTCCTAGCGTAAGTGGGAGGCGCGTGACGCCGTCCTTCATTTCATAGACGACGGCGGTCTCGATGCGGCCAGTTTCGGGGAACCAGAGTTCCGGAAGCTTGCCGGTCACACGAAACGCGCAGGTGGTGGTGGCCTCGAAAGGTTTGCTGTTGGCTACGAAGTAAATGTCTTCCTTCGCAGTATGTCGATGGTTGAAGCGCCAAGGCTGGCCGCAAATGAAGTCGGGCTTGACCCCGGCCTTCTGAAGCACGTCCTCCAAGGGGATGCCCCAGACGACGCGCCCCCGGCCAAACGCGTGCTCCTTGATGCGCTCACCATCACAGTCTCCCCAAAGCTCGCCAGCCAGTTGTCGCACTTGGTCATCACAATGCGGATAATTGCTGAGACTCGGCGACTTGACCGGGCGCGGGCCGACAATCGTGGCACCCGCCTCAACGAGGTCTTTCAGTTTACTGAGCAATCGAGGTGTCATGGCACGAGAATCAGATAGCGCGAGCAGTCGATAGCTCATGCCGTCAGGAAGCTCAATGCAGCCATCATGCACGCTCATGCGGGTGAAGACGGCGTCGTCGGTACATTCATCCCAATCGTAGCCGGGGCGGGGATAGCTGCCGCAACCAAGCGGCGGCTCCTCGGCCTGGAGGTGGCAAATGTCGGCCACAAACAACCCCTGACGCAGAAGATATTGGCAGCGTGCAAGGTACTCGTGCCAAGGGCGCGAGTACTCCCACCAAGTCTCCGTGCGCTCATAATGTTGGCCCCACGGCCCCATGGTCATGCCCGGCGCGTAGTTTGTCCAGGGTTGCATGGCGAACCGGTGGAAGACGAAACGATTGATGCCCTCGCAAAAAGCGCGGTCGCCGAGCGCCTTCAGCACCGCCGGATGCTCGCGCCAACGTTCAGGGTCTCCGGAAGTAAACGACTCTGCGCCGATGATACGCTTGCCATAGAGATGCCCAGCGGAAGCCATACCACGGCAGGTTTCCAACATACCGCCACCAGGGGTCCAGAATTCTCCCATCGGCTCATCAGCCTGACCACCATAGGGGATATCATCGCACGGACCACCGTAAGCCTCGACGGTGAACCGCATCCCGCTCGCGTTGGCGAGGCGGTGAAAACCACCGGCGTAGTTCTCTATGACCAATTCCGACACGGTCTTACGCACATCCCAAAGAAAGCGCTCGGAAGCTTCCAGACTGTCGACCACGCGACCGGTGAAGACGGGCAAGAAGGAGGTAAGATCGTAACCACGCCGCTTCTTGAACTCCTCGCGCATTTTTGCAGTCCAATTCTGCACGCCGTTTTCCCAACTGTCGATGTGTGAGGCAACCAAGCCGCCAGAACGTGTGCCGGAGGCGGCAGCCGATCCGTGCGGAATGCCCGTGTCGCATGCCAGTTTGGCCATCATGCCAGCGAAATTGGCGCGGATGCCTTCCAGACTGAGCTTGTCGCACTCGAGTCCCCGGCCAGTCTTGGGGGCGGGTGCGTTGACGGCACCGGTGCTGGTGTGGCCGAGACGGAGAATGGTCCATTCCCCGGCGGGTGCGTCCCAGACCAACTTGCCGCTGGCGTCCACTTTCGGGGTCAGGTCCACCAACGAGGCGGGCACGATGATGGACTCGGGCGTGAGTTCGCCTTTGCCAGACTGGTGGAGGTCCTCTCGCTGAAATAATGCCTTGGCCTTGGTGTCCGGAATCCGGTAATCCCCCGTGACCGGGAAGGCCAGGACCGCTATATCACGATAGAATCCTGCGGTGGTCCTAGGCTGGGACAACGTACCCTCGAAATGGAGCGGGCCCGTAACCTTCGTTTCAGACCAAGTGATCTCCTGCATAGACTCCTCGGGCTTAATCCAAGGCCCGCCGCTGCCGTCCCACCCAGCATCGTTATTCATGTTGATCTGGAGGCCAAGGCGGGTTGCCTCGGCATGAACGAAGCGAAACAGCCCACGCCATTGATCGCCCATGAAATCGACGGGACCAACCGGTGCGCCCTGGTCAACCTCCATGATCAGCGCACCGCCGATGCCTACCCGTTTCATGGCCTCAAGATCAGCGGTAATCCCGTTGCTGGTGATGTTGCCGTTGAGCCAGAACCAATAAACCCACGGACGGGCGGCGGGCGGCGGAGCGCGGAATCCAGATTCAAGATCCTCCGCGCGTGCACATGCTCCGACAAGGGTCGCCGCCGCCACGAGCGCTAAGAGAATTTTAGTTTCAAGTGCTTTCTTCATTTTCATTGTTCGTCCAATTTGATTATGACGTGTTGACTTAAATTTTAGTGTTTGATGTCTACTTTGTTTCCCTTGTCAATTCGCCGAGACCAGTCACTTAACATACTGGCCGAACTTTCCCATATACGGCAGATCTAGCTTAATCGTTTGACCTTTAAGCGGGGACCAAGGTTCCAGGCAGTAGCCATGGGTGTTGAAGCCGATGCCATAATGGCCGGTGAAGATCGCCTCTACTCCGTCCCAATCTTCAGGTAAATACCCTTCGCCAGCGCCATGCGAACCGTCCCACTGATAAAACGCGCTGCCGACGAGGTTGCGCTGCCGCTGGCGGGGCAGGTCAATGCCGGCGTTAAATGTACCTTTTTCGTAGGACTGGATCAGCGGCCAGAGGAGACGTTCGGCTTCCTGATACTGGCCGGTTTGGTAGAGCGCCTGTATGAAATAATATTCAAACGCCGGGGTGGCACCGCCATTCATGTATATCTGCCACGTATCCATTCCATTTGTCTGTTTTGGAGCCCCACTAGTATCCGGAACGTAGTCGGCCGGGATCATCGGTTTCAGGTTGGTCGGCAGACCCAAAGAGTAGGAATGAAAACCGATGTCGTCCAGTTTGGCCAGCAGCATTTGCAGAATCGTCTTCGCCTTTTCGGGTGGCACAAGTCCCTGACAGATGGCGAAGCCATTAACCCATGGAAACATATAATCGTGCAGTACCCCGTCCTCGGTCCGCCAGCCTGCCAATACCCCCGTCGCAGGATTATAAAATGACTTGAAATAGAAAGCCTTGATGCGGTCAGCATCGCCCTGATAACGCTTGGCCATGTCCGTCCGGCCCGCCAGTGTTTCCAAATCGGACATGCAACAAAAAGCCCGGAAGTCAGCTGCATTAGAGTACGCATCGGCCCCATGGATGTTGTAAGTATCAAACCACATGCCGCTGTTATTGTGGTAGACTAAGCCATCAGGGCCGAAATCCGCCTCGATATGATTGGCCACGCATTCCAGCGGTTCCTGCCACTTGCGCAATTGCTCCACACCGCCGATAGTGCGGATGACATGCCAAGCAGAAATGACCAGATAAGCGGCCGTTTCGCGCGACGAGCGCCAATCAGGCGCGCAGACATTGCGTTCGGGCATCATGTAACCGGGAGTGCCTTGGAAATAACGGTCCACCGACGCCCCGACCAAGGCCATCGGCGAAATGTCATCTTGAAGACGCGGAGCAAACAGGGCTTGCTGGGCGTAGAAAAGCATCGACAACCCGCAGGGCACGCTCATCACACTGTTGCCGATGATACCAGTGTCGGGCCGCCATTGCACCATGTTCAGCGAATATTTTGGAAAGCGCTTCAGCCGCGAATCTCCCATGACCAATGCCGACAATGGCTCCAGACGTTGCAGTTCGAAGTGCATAGTGGTATGCCAAGGTTCTGGTCCAATTTCGTTGAGCCCGTCTTCGGCGGTTGGCTGACGCGGCGTGATGTCCACCCAATACGTGGTGGCGGGGAAAAGCGCGGACGGCTTGCGGTAGAAAGCAGCCGGATCACCCGTGTGGGTGATATAAGCCGTTCCGAAGTCCGGCGACGCGAGATAAGTGGGCGGGGCCACATAATTCATGATCTCCGAGGGATGGCCCACGAATGTCGTAGGAGTCTGGTTGGCGGCGAAATGAAAGCGAAACAATCCACCGCGCATCATCGTCCAATGATTCGCCGCAGCTGCCAACCCCAAATCAAATCCGCGTTCGTCGGCCCGAATGGATACTTGTTCGTAGGCACCCGTCGCCACCTCTACTGGAGAATAATGAAACACATTGCCGGTGCGGGTGAGTGTGCTGGTTCCCAGCAGCATAGATTCCTGAAAGACCGGATCAAACACCGGGCACGCCCCGCTCTCCTGCAGAAAATTGACGTCTAACTCGCTTTGACCAAGAGAATCCCAGGAGAGTTCCACTATTCGGGGACTCGACTTATCCAACACCAAGCGATACCACGGAGTGCTGATGCCCAAAGTCTGGCCCATATCCCTGACCTCGGGAACAAACCTCGTGGGTTGGAGCTGGGAATCGAGACCCGTGGCTGCGATCTTGGATACGGCGACAGGACATGCCCCCAAGCCGTTGGTTGCATTGTCGCCATAGACCTCCACTTGTGCCAGTTTGGCGACCCGAGATTGAGGTGTCACGGACGCCGCGCTTTGTGCGACCACAAGGCGCAAGTTGCTTGTTACAAGAGGCTCAAAGTGGATTGTATAGGAAAGCGTCCGAGGATCAAACTGAGCTTCCTGGACGTGGAAAAACGTGCAGAACGTGTTGCTGCCATCTGGTAAATATTGGCCCAAAAATTCAATCGGTCTCGTCGCCATGCTTCCGGCATAGAGAACCACTTTGTCAATGCGCCGCTGGCCGCCGAAATGAAACCATGCCCATTGGGGCAAATGTTCGTATCGGCTGGAGAGCCAGCAATGGGAATCCGACTCTCCGGGAACAAAGGGTCTGTTAAGCGGGCATACGATCCCTTCGCCAGTCATTCCGCCGGTGTCAAAGTCGTGCGAACTTGTCGCGATCTGCACATCCGGTTCACGCCAGAACGCGACGTTCCGGTAGCCGCTGGGAGCGATGTTCGTCGGGACGTAATCCATCAGTCTAAAATCTCGAAAACGCCCAGTGGCGCCATCGCCACCGACGCCCACGTATGCGATGGATGGGTTTGTCCCATAAACATCCTGCCGCAACTTTGCTCCGTTCTCCACATAGGTGATGGTCCACCCGCTGTGGGCGTTCCCCGTCGTCGTGTCCAGAATTATTTTATACGTGTTGAAGGTATTCGAATTCCCGCCAGAATAGCCGCCATATCCATTGGCCGTGCCGGGACCGTCGAAAACCTGCATCTCCGAGTTGTCCGCGCGCTGGAGCAGCCATCCCATGCCGATGCTGGCGGCCCCGAAATAGTTACTGGACGCCGAACTTTGAGCGTATCCCATCGCCAGCCAGGCGCCGCCTCCAGTTATCCCCTTTATATCAACCGAAAGCGTATAAACATGCCCCACCCGGGGAGTGAACGGTAGGAAGGCGTTATTGTATCCATCAGCGGAACTGCCGTTGGTGAGAGAAATTTCCGATCCGTCGGTGAACAATTCAGAAAAGGCGGTCCATGTGGCATTGCTGGTATCCACCGGGCCGGGAGTTGAACCGTTCAACAGTTCCATCCGGCTAAAGGAGTCTTGATAAACCGTATTGGTAACTTGCGCCAGCCCTGAGCCTGCCACGGTCAGGAGAGGCAAGAGAGTTGCCACTCGTGTCCAACGGCAAAAGCTGCACCATTTGCTAACTTCCTTGGATATTAATATTACGCTCTCAGTCATAGAGACATTTTATTTGACCAGCCCACTGAGGGTCGAACGGCTTCCATACTGTGCGCTGGATGTCGGGGGATTTCTGATATCGCTGACTTTTCGAAAGAAACTGAAGCCAGAAATCCCCCCTGTGTCTTCCACTCCGAATTCGCTGGCCTCGGCCACATTGGCTCCGCCCATCATCGAATTCATCGACACCGTACGCGACAGCAGAGACGCATCGATGCCAGCCAAGCATTTGCCCTGGGCGGACGGGCAGCGGTAGTTTCCGTAAGATTGATTATAGGAGAACAGGACTCCGGCGGCCATCGGAGCGGTATTTGTGGCATTGGGCAGGCTATCGACATGCCCATTCACCCAAGTATTACTGGCGGGTGCCCCGCTGGCGGCCAGCCAATTCAACACCATGGTGTCCGGGTTGTCGCCGGCATACATCAGCCAGCAAAGCTGAAATTGCTTTAAATTTTTCATACACTGCAGGATTGAGCTCTGACCTTCGCGCGCGAAAGAGCAGGCAACAACATGGCCGCCAGAATGGAAATGCTGGCGATAACCACCAGCAGCTCAAATCAACGTAAAGCCATTCCGTTGGTGTTCGGGATTGGGGAAGCGATTCTTAAGGTGCATATTCATTTTTCATTTGTTAAATGGTCGCTTCCAATCCCCGATCAAGGGGGCGCTGAAGAATTGGAAACTATTTGTTCACTATATATCGGGCCTTTTTTAATCGTCCAGTAGATAGAATTAACTACTGGATGGCAGGGCGAGTTTCTGTCATTTAGGGGGCAATGCCGTTTAGGAATCTCAAACGGCGCCTGCTGGAAGTGCATCCGGACGGCAGCGCCTCGGTGGAGATCAGCTCGGACCAGAAGACGCGTTTGATGCGCGAGATCTTTGGCCGGGGGCAGCGCGGGTCTGGCGGGGCCTTCACGATGGTACGGTTGTGGACCACCTTGCTGGATTGGCGCCGGCATGCGGCAGCCGAATTGCTGGGGTTGTATGCCCGGTGCTGGGAGCAAGAACTGTTTTACAGGGAGTTGAAAGTGGACATGCGTTCGACTCCTCGTCTGCAAAGCCACACACCCTTGACGGCCATACCATACAAGAGATTGCCGCGTTGATCCTGGCTTATGTTTGTGTTTAAATGAATTATGAAAGTGCGCTCGTGGTTTTTTGATAGGTTCATGCAGCTAGTTCTCGTGCTTGCGGCAACTTCAATCGCTCTCGAAACTTCCGGCGAACCAGCCGCTCCCGTGGATCTGCTCGTCAATGGCGTAAGCAACCCACTGGCGATTGACCGCAACACGACGCGGTTCGCCTGGAGATCGCCCGACACCGGCCGCGAAGAAACCCAGACCGGATACCAAGTCCTTGTGTCCCCAGACCCCGCCGCTCTGGACGCTGGAAAGACCGATTACTGGGACAGCGGCCAAGTCGTTTCGGACAAATCGGTTTCGGTTGAATATGCCGGCAAGATGCTGCCTTCGGCCACACGCATTTGGTGGAAGGTCCGCATCTGGGACCGGACTGGCAAGGCCAGCCCTTACAGCGCGCCGGCTCGCTTTGACACCGGGCTGATGCAAAACGAGTGGACGGCGCGCTACATTTGGGATGGCACCAGTAATATTAACAACTTCGCTTATTTCCGGAAGGCATTTTCGATTTCGCGCAAGCCGGAAATGGCGAAGGTATTTGTCAGCGCGCACAACGATTACCTCCTCTATTGCAACGGCCAGCTCCTGGGGCGGGGACCGGCCCGGAGCGATCCCTACTGCTACGGCCAATACAACGCCTATGACGTCACGAAGCTCCTGAAAACTGGATCAAACGTCTTCGCCGCCGTCGGCCATTGGCTGGGCACTTGGGGTGTCGATGCGGGGGTCAATGCCAAACCCGCCTTCTTGCTCGAGGCACGCCTTGGCTATCCCGACGGTTCGACCTCCACGATTAGGACCGACGAGTCTTGGAAGGCTCTTGCCCACACCGCGTTCATTGAAACCAACGGGACGTATTTCGTCGGTGGAAACAGCAATCGCGCGGCCATTCAGTTCGATTCGCGCCTGGAGCCGCCCGACTGGCAGGCGGTTGGTTTTGACGATTCCGGCTGGGCCGTGGCCACGGTGGTGGACCGTTCTGACTACCGGTTGTACGCGCAAATGGCGCCGATGGAAAACGAGCAGGCCGAATTGGCACCGGTGAGCGTCACTTTTACAAACGGCGCATGGATGGTGGATTTTGACCGGTGCATCAACGGCTGGCCCAAACTCTTAATGCATGCAAACCATTCCGGAGATGCGGTGCGCGTGGAATACTTCGAGATGGCGGGCGAGCGAAATTCCTCCGGTTGGGATCAATATATTTGCCACGGCGGCACCGAAACTTGGAAGCCGGGTATGGGACGCCATGTTTCATTTCAGACGTTCAAGATCACCGGCTACGCGGGAAATTTGAGTCCCTCCGACGTGCGTGGGGTCTGGGCTTATTGCGACGCGGACGTGGCGGGGCGGTTTAATTGTTCGAGCGCGTTGCTCAACGACGTTTACGAAATGTGCGAGCGTTCCGCCCGGCAAAACGTTCAACAGGGTATCATTAGCGTGGACGCCAATCGGGAACAGGCACCGTGGCTGGCCGACAGTTGGAATATCGGTAACGTCCTGCTTTACAACCACCGCAACACGATGATGCTTGATAAGATCGTGCGGGACTACGCGGCAGAGCAGCAGTCAAATGGAGTTTTTTACTGCTGCAGTCCTTCGGGGACATTTTACAGCGCGGACTGGGCCATGTATTGGCCAATGATTCTGTGGCAACAGTATCTCTTTTCGGGCGATGAAACGCTCCTGCGCGAGATGGCGCCGCGCCTGGAGCATTTTTTGAAATTGATGAAAACCTATCAGGACCCGGCAACGAAGCTGATTGATCCTCCCGGCCCGGGAGACCGCATGTCGGACTATGCGGGTCAAAACCTCATGCCCAGCGGCGGTTACAATGTCACCACAACCAGCCAATACTATGAAAACTTGCGCATCGCCAGCCGCATCTTTGTGATTTTGGGGCAGGTGGATCAAGGCAACGAGTATTTGCTGCAGGCCGAGGAGGTCAAAAGGGGCATCAACTCCCACCTGTTCAACGGCGAGTTCTACCTCTCCCGCACAGACCGACCGGAAATGTTCCCGTTGGCTTCCGCCTGGCCATTGCGCTTCGATATTGAGCCGAATGGAACTAAATCCCAACTTATTGCCGCCATTGGGAGGGTGGAGAAAATTAACTTCGGCGGTTATAGCGGCGACGCCTTTTACAGCGGCCTGTTCAACGCCGGCGGCGGTGAAATCGTTGTTCGCGATCTCGCCCGCTATCTGCCCATGCTTCAGGAGAACAAAGCCAACTGGGAAGGGTTCGATGCCCTTGGCGAGGTGAACCACGCCTGGACCGCCTATCCGGGCTATCTTTTCCTGAAATACATCTCCGGCATCCAGCCCACCAGCGGCGGCTTTGCCACCTTTGATGTCCGGCCCGAAACGGGCGGCCTGACATTTGCCGAAGGGACGGTTCCCACCGTAAAGGGCCTCATTACCACCCGTTGGGAAAAGAGCGCCGATGGCCAGTTTGCTCTTTCTGTCACCGTTCCGCCGAACACCCACGCCTCCATCTACATTCCCAAATTCTCAAAAGAAAAGCTCACGATCATGGAATCCGGGAAATGTCTGTGGCCGCCACAAGAGATAGCCAGAGAGCAGGCACCAGAGGTAATCAAAGATCTTGGAATCATAGATCCCGGCGTAATTGCCATCTCGGAAGAAGATTCCTCGATCAAATGTATGGTGGGTGCCGGCGCTTACCGGTTCAACGAAACACCATGACCCCAAAAGAACATGTTCTGGCCATCCTGGGTCGTCAGCCCGACAAGTGGTGAGCCGCTACATGAATCTCGGTCTTGCTTTATGCTTATGAGGGCGATGGACCTCATGGAAATTCCTTAAATCGCTGGCTTATGGTTGCAAATGGGAATTAGGGGCTTTAAGCTGCCAACTTGGTGAAAGGCGCAAGAAACGACTGCTCGCTTACAGGAAAATATATCATGAAGTCTGGAACTGACCCCTGCTATAGGAACTGATTTCCACCCCCCCCCATACTGCCTGCATTTTCATCGAAACGTCCTGAATAGTTACGCAAAAAGGTTCGAATATGAAATCAAAACCATTGCTCTCATTCGTCCTGTCGTTGCTGCTTTCTGCCACCGCACTTGCGGCGAATACCACACCACCCCCAGCACCACTGTACACGCTATCCGAGGGAGATCTGATCCAAATTCTGAACTCGAATGCCAGCGAAAAGGAAAAAGACGATGCCTGCTGCCAACTCGCAGTCGTTGGTTCGCAGGCCGCAGTTCCCGCGCTCGCCCGCCTGCTGGCGGATGACAGATTCAACCACCTGGCGCGTTACGCGTTGGAAACGATTCCCGGTCCAAGCGCGGATGTCGCGCTACGAGCCGAATTGACCTCGTTGCGAGGACGTTCCCTCGTCGGCGTCGTCGGCAGTTTGGGCGTGCGCCGGGACAAGAAGGCGGTAAAGCCGTTGGCCGGATTGCTGGGCGATGACGATCTCGAAGTCGTTCAGGCGGCGGCGCTCGCGCTTGGGAGCATTGCCAGCCCCGATTCAATCAAAGCCCTACAAACAGCACTACCCCGTGCAGCAATCGTGAATCAAACTGCCTTTGGCGAAGCGCTGTTGCGTGGTGCTGAAGCAACGTTGGCAATCGGAAAAACAAAGCGAGCTCTTTCCATTTACGAACAACTGACCGAAATGACGCAGCTCCCGACGCGAATCCGCGCCGCAGCTTTGCGGGGTGAAATCATTGCTCGTGGCTCGAAGGGTCAGACATTGCTCAAACAATCTCTTGCGTCTCCCGAATATGAATTGTTCTCAGTCGCCATCCGGGTTTCATTGGAATCGCGACGTCCCGATAGGACAAAAGTGATCACAGAGAGCCTTCCTCAGCTCAGTAGTGATCGCAAGTTGGTCGCCTTCAAGGCGCTCGGCGCATTGGGCGATGACTGCGCCGTTTCAGCTTTACTGCCGCTGACGAAGACGGGTGACAAATCAATGCGTTTGGCCGCCATCCAAGCGGCGGCGGCCACCGGCAAACCTGCCGTGGTTCCGGTAATGGTGGAATTGCTTGGCGAGGCCGATGCGGACTTTGCCAATGCCGCGCAGGATGCACTTGCCGCCATCACGCATCCGACGGCTGCCGCTGCCGTTGAAGCGTTGCTGACAAATCCATCCGCGCAACTTCGCGTCGCAGGAATTAAACTGGTGGTACGGCGCCGAATGATCGCCGCGGTGCCGGACCTGCTCAAAGCCGCCGGTGATCCAGATCGAACAGTGCGCGTTGCCGCGCTCAACG
>CAZLEE010000123.1:0-13005 GCA_964558455.1 uncultured Verrucomicrobiota bacterium
CCTTGCGCTCGGCCACCCACGCCACCGATTCCACCCGCAACGGATGGATGGCAAACACCGCCGCCACAAACGCGCAGCGCCAGGTTGCCCCCGTCATCCGGCGCAGAACGAGGAAAAGCGCGATCACGGTCGCCGCGTGAAGCAGGACGTTGGTCAGGTGATGTCCGCCGGGATGGAGTCCATATATTTGACAATCCAGCATGTGGGAAAGCCAGGTCAGCGGATGCCAGTTTTCGGCGTGAACTCCCCCGGCCCAAACCAGCCCTTGACCAGTCAACCCTTGGGCCACCACCGGATTCCCATAAACATAATCATTGTCGTCAAAATTGATGAACTCGTGGTTCAGGGTCTGGCCGAATACGGCGAAAGTAATCGCGGCCAACGCCAGACAAATCCCCCAACTCCGTCCGCAGAGGATTTTGGGCTTGGGATGTTCGTATGTTGGAGCGGCCATTTGCGGCAAGATGGGGGATATTGATTATTGATGCAAGGGAAGTCCCGCCTGGTAGCGCTTAAGTTCACCGGCAAAACGCGCGGCAAGGCTTTCCTGTCCGGCGGCGCGGGCCGCGTCAATGGCCTGTTGCGCGGTTTGCACCGCTTCCGGGAACTGTCCGGTTTCGGCCAGGGCGGCGGCAAGAGTATGAAGCATCAGCGGATTTTTTCCGGCCGCCGACCCATTGGCCTGGCGCGCCAACTGGAGCGCCATTTTGCCGTCCCGCAACGAAGCTTGCGGGGCGGTGGCGAGAAGCCATGCGAGATTGCTTTGCGCGCCCGGATCGTCGGGACTCAGTTGATAAGCGCGTTGCAAATGTTGCAAGGCTCCCGCGAAATCCCCCTTTTGCAACAAGGCGCCGCCCAGGCTGCTGTGGGCCTGCCAATAGTCGGGCGCGATTTGCAAAGCGCGCCGCAAAAACGGGATCGCCTCATCCACCCGCCCCCGCTGCAAGAGGGCGCTGGCGAGATTGTTAAGCGCCCGCGGATGGCTGGGATTGAGTTGCAGCGTGATGCGGAATTGGGCAAGGGCGTCGTCCACCCTGCCCTTTTGCAGGAGGGAATTGCCGAGATAAAGATGGGCATCGGCGGCGGCAGGATTGATCTGAATCGATTTCTGCAAATGGTCAATCGCGTTGTCCCACTCGCCCTTTTGCGAAAGGGCCACGCCCAGATCGAACTGCGCCGCAGCCAATTCCAGCTTGCTCCGCAACGCCTTTTCGAGATGCTTTATCGCCTGATCGACCTCGCCCTTTTGCAGGAAAATATCGCCCAAACTGTAATCAGCCTCGGCGTAACCCGGATCGATTAGCAGGGTTTTTTCGTTTTCGGCCACGGCCTCGTCCACCTTGCCCGCTTGAAAAAACGCGTCGCCGAGATTGTGGTGCGCGGTGGCGTAGTTGGGCTTTATTAGCAACGCTTTTTGAAACTGGACGATGGCTTCGTCCGCCTTGCCTTGTCGCAAGAGTACGCTGCCGAGATTGTTGCGGACATTGGGATAATCCGGCTCGAGCCGCGCCGCCTCCTGGTAGCAGGCGCCGGCGCTGTCCAACCGTCCGTTCCGCATATAGAAGGTGCCCAAATTGTAATAGGCCAGTTCATTGTCCGCCGTGCAGGCAATGGTGTGCCGCCAGAGGGTTTCGCTATTTTGCCAATAAACGGTTTGCGTCCAGGCGCAGAGCATCAGATTGCCGATCAGCCCCGCGCCGAACACGGCGGGGATGGCCGGATTGACGCGCCATTTGGCGCACCACTCCGCCGCCATCCAGCTTATTGCCAGATAGAGACCGATCTGCGGCAGGTAGGTGTAACGATCCGCATGGGCCTGGTTTCCCACCTGCACGATTCCCACCACCGGCAGCAACATCACCAGATACCAAAGCCATCCCGTCAGCAGCCAGGGCGACGCCGACCGGGCCTTCCAAACAATGGCGGAAAGCACAACCAACAAAATTACCGCCCCGGCCGCTTCCGCCCCCGGTATTCCATGGGCCGGGAACGGATAAAGCACCGCCAAATTGGCCGGCCAGACCATCTGCCGGAGATAAATCACGCCCGCCGCCGCCACATTCTCCAGGCGCGCCGGCAACGAATACGAGCCGCCTGAACGAATAACGCCGTGCTGCGCCCAAAGGGTTGCGGCGCATGAAATGGCGGAAAGCGCAAACAGGGGCAGTTTTTCCAGCAGCAATTTCCCGGTCGATTCCTTGCGCTGCAACGGCCAGCGATCCAGCAACAGAAGCACCACCGGCAGCGTGACCAGCATCGGCTTGCACATCAACCCCAGCGCAAACAGAAGCGCGACCAGCCCATAACGCCCCGCCGACCTTGGCCCGCGCGCGTAACGGACATACGCCCCGATGGTCAGCATGAAAAACAGCCCGCTCAACACGTCCTTGCGCTCGGCCACCCACGCCACCGATTCCACCCGCAACGGATGGATGGCAAACACCGCCGCCACAAACGCGCAGCGCCAGGTTGCCCCCGTCATCCGGCGCAGAACGAGGAAAAGCGCGATCACGGTCGCCGCGTGAAGCAGGACGTTGGTCAGGTGATGTCCGCCGGGATGGAGTCCATATATTTGACAATCCAGCATGTGGGAAAGCCAGGTCAGCGGATGCCAGTTTTCGGCGTGAACTCCCCCGGCCCAAACCAGCCCTTGACCAGTCAACCCTTGGGCCACCACCGGATTCTCATAAACATAATTATCGTCGTCGAAATTGACGAACTCGTGGATCAGGGCCTGGCCGAACACGGCGAAAGTAATCGCGGCCAGCGCCAGACAAATCCACCAACTCTGTCCGCAGAGGATTTTGGGCTTGGGATGTTCGTAAGTTGGAGCGGCCATTTTGTGAAAGATGGTTTTTATGACGACCGCCTAATGCAACGGAAGCCGCCCTTCGTATCTTTTTAATTCCTCATTCAAATGAGCCACGGCGTCTTGTTGCCCGGCCGCCTGAGCCAATGCGATTGCCTGCCGGACGGTGCGCGCAGCTTCGTCAAATTGGCCGGTCTCGGCATAGGCAGCCGCCAGGGTATGAAGAAAAAACGGATTTTGGCTCCCGGTTGATTCATTGGCCTTTTGCGCCAGGTTCAAGGCCCGCCTGCCATCCCGCAACGAGGCTTGCGAAGATGTGGCCAGGATCCAGGCGATGTTATTCTCCAGCGCGGGATCGTTCGTTTTAATATCGAGCGCGGTCTGGTATTGGGAGAGCGCGTCGTCCTGCCGCCCCTGCCGGAAGAAGGCGATGCCGAGATTCTGGTGCGCGTCGGCATAGGCCGGTTTGGTTCTCACGGCGGATTCGTAATGGGCGATGGCGTCGTCAATTTTGCCCTGACGATAAAGACAGGCGCCAAGGCCGTTATGCGCCTCCGGGAAATCGGGGCTGATTTCCAGCGCCTTTTGGTATTGCAGCATCGCCTCGTCCATCCGCCCCATGTGAACAAAATTATTGCCCAGATTATTGTGCGCCTCCGCGTTGTCCGGTTCGATTTCCAATACTTTTTGGTATTGCGCCATGGCCTCATTCATGCGGCCCGTTTGAAGAAAACTATTGCCAAGATTCAAGCGGGTTTGGACATCTTGCGGATCAATCGCCAGCGCTTTTTCATATTCGGAGACGGCCTCGTCGGTCCTGCCTTGCCTGGAAAGGGCCAGCCCCAGATTCCGGCGCGCCTCCATGTTGTCCGATTTGATGGCCAGCGATTTTTGAAACTGCGCAATCGCCTCATCCATTTGACCGCGCCGCGCAGAATCGGCGCCGAGGTCCGCCCAAGCCAGCCAACATTGCGGATTCCGCCGGAGGGTCGTTTGCCAGAGTGTTTCTGAATTGGCATACATTTTACACTGTTCCCAAGTCAATGCGCCCAGTGTCAGGAGAAGCAGCGCCGCCCACACCGGACGGCGGATAGAGGCGCCCGCCAGGGCAATCGGCGCAATCATGGCAAAGTATTCCCAATGATCCGCCACCAGCGAGTAGCGCATAAAATAGACGTTCAGAAATCCGAGAATAGGCAGGAGCATCACCACAAAATAGGCCAGCCCGAAAAACAAGTCTTTCCCCCAACCGCGCCAAAAACGCCAGCACGCGCCAAACGCGGCCGCCAATAAAAAGAGCGGGATGAAGTCCAAAAAAACAGGCGAGCCGATACGCCAACGCGGATAAACAAAGGCGAGGTTCAACGGGAGAACCGCCTTGTAAAGATAAAACCACACCGCCCCGCCCGCGACAGCCAACCGCGACCCAAAACCGTCGGTCCGGATGATATCGTGCCCGATGGCGCGGTGATCATGAAACCACACCGTCACCGAACACATGACGGCGGCCATCAGGAAGAACGGAAGGACTTGCCGAAAATCCTTCCAACCCAACTTCCCATGCCGCCACCAATGAATGAGCAGCAAAACCACCGGCAAGGGAGCCGCCGCCGTTTTGCTGAATAGCGCCAGCGCGAATCCGCCCAACGCCATCCCATAGAAACGCCGTTCGCCCGTATCCGTCCAGTTTAGCCAAAACAGAAGTGTGCCCAGGTAAAAGAGCATCGACAGAGTGTTTTTATCCTCGGATATCCACGCCACCGATTCCACGTTGACGGGATGCAAGGCGAAGATGGCGGCAGCCAGGGCCGCCCCGGGGATTTTCAATTTTTGGAGCACGCGCCAAAGCAAAATCGCGCTGCACACATGCAGCAGGACATTGACCAGGTGGTAGCCCAGCGGATTATTCCCCCAGAATTGCCATTCCAGCCACAACAGGCTGGCATTCATCGGATAATAATCCTGCAAGGATGTCGCGAACCAGATACGGCCCAATGCCCCGGCGCCTCGGAAGTCGAGGCTTTTGATCAGGGGATTATCCGTCAAAAATTCGTCATCATTCCAGATGAACCCGGCATGCCAGACCGGTTGATACGCGATCATGGTCAAAACCAGGATAAACAATCCGAACAACCAGACTGTGCGCAACGGAACAAGCGCTTTCCCATCGGCCCCATTCAAATCAATTTTCATGGCAGCAGGAGCATGGCGGCTGGTTATGAAAAGTCATCATTCCAGATCATTTCCGCCTGATCGCGAATGGGTTCAAATCGTCCGGATGCAAAATGCCCTCGCGCAGCAATAGTCTGGACAGATAAAGGAGTTGATCCGAGTTCGGCTCCAGACGCAGGCCGCGCAGCAAAATCGCCCCCGCCCGGCTTGGAGTGGGCGTGCGCAAACTCGCCTGAACGGCCAGGTCCGCATAATAGGCGGGCGACCAGTCCAAATCTCCGGATCGATAGCCGGGCATTGAATCCAACGCGTTCTTTATGCGGTCGATGGCAGCCTGGCTGGAGGGGTCGGATCGCAATTGATATTCGGCTGTCGCAAGTTCGCGGGCAAGGGTATTGGTCGCGGCACTGGGAGGAGTATAAACGCCGAAACTTTTGTTTGTCCCCTGCAAACTGCACAACATGGCGTGGTTATTCATCGTGAGCGGTCTGACCGGCCCGCGCCCCATGTAATGGGCGTAACAAACGTGCAGATAATTGAGCATGTCGGCATTGGCGGAGCCTTGGCCGTTATCAAATATTGTTTTCAACGCCGGCGGATCCAGTTTGGCCAAGTCGTCATTGTCCTTGTCCGTGGCCAGTTGCATCTGCCATGTCCGCTCGTCAAATCTCTGAAGGCGGAAAACGCCAATGCGGTGGAGGTAGAGGTAAAAGGCCCGGGGCGCCGCGTATTCAAGAATCGGATAATCATCCCTCTGCATCGGACCGGGGCCGGGGATGGCGAAGGCCGTCCGCTGCGAAGCCATGCGGCGCGCCAGAATGGCTTCCGGACTTTCAAGGCCGATGGTGGCCAGGTTTTTACGCGCCCGCTCTATCTTGAAAGCTTGCGCAAAAACCTCCGTGCCGGACCGCCAGGGCGTGCCGGATCCCAATACGATCACGTCCCCTTCCCCTGCGTCCCAAATCTCCATTTCCGGGAATACCGACTCGAATGTCCGAAGAACCATGTCAATGGTTGGATCATCCATTTCGTAAGTGTGAAACCATTGGACCATGATGCCGCCCGGCTTGAGCCGGTTGGCGGCCAACTGGTAAAACTCCCGGGTAAAAACGCTGGCCACCCCGATCATCCATGGGTTGGACGGCTCGGAAATGATCACGTCGTACTGGCTGGAGCTGAGTTTTAATGCCGTGCGCGCATCCTCATCGTAAATCCGCGTGCGGCTGTTGGTCAGAACCCCGTTATTCCAAGGCGTGAACAATTGGGCCGCCCGGAGAACAGGCCCGCAATTCTCCGCCACAGTCAAATGTTCAATGGGATAGTTCAAAACCGCCCCGGCGGTGATGCCGCTGCCCATGCCAAAACAAAAAACATCCTTGCTGTCAGGTTTCGCGATTAATGGCAGGTAGGCGAGCATGAGCTGGGTGGAACCGTCGCCGGTGGATGACGCGTCCACTTTGCCATTAACGCGCAAACTGCGTTCGTTGCTCCCTTTGACCTTTTCAACCGAGACGGTCGCATCCGCCGCATCTTCGTAGAAGTCCAGATGCACCAAATTCTGCCGATCTCTGAGCGAGTCGTAGGAGAAGTTCATGTCGCTCATCCGGAACACGCCCGCGCTCAGTATGTAACGCCAGCCGTCCGCGTCGTGCGAGGAAGCGATCAACAGAAAAATGCCGACCGCCACGCCGGCCGCGATCACCAGCTTTTTGCGGCTGGCCAAAGAGATGACAACCGCCGCAACCACCAAAAGCCAGGCCAAGGTCGTGAACGACCCGCGCAAACCGATCTGCGGCATCAGCACAAAGCCGGTCAATAAAGACCCGCACACCGCCCCCACCGTGTTCCATGTCAGAAGGCGGCCTATGCGGTTTCCGAGCAGATCGGACGTCTCGGAGGCCGCGCGCATGCATAATGGCAGCACCGAGCCTAAAACGGCCGCAGGCAGGCCAAGGACGCAAATTGAAACCACCGCCACAAAGGTTTCAAAAAAACGGTAGCCCATCAGATTCCGGTTTAATCCGCTCTGGGCGGTGAGATAAACGGAAACAAGATTCTCGATGTTGAACACCACCAGGCCAATGGTCAGCGCGCCGGTCATGAGTAGAATCGCGGCGGTGGCTTCTCCTCGAAACCGCTTGCGACTAGGCGAGGCAATCAGCGCGCTTCCAACGCTTATCCCCAAAATAAACGCCACGAGCACAATCGCGAATACCTGCAAGGATGCCCCGAAAATAAGACACAAACAGCGCGACGCCAACACTTCCAACCCCATCGACACCGCCCCGGTGATCGCCACCATCACGCAAGCCCGGTGAAAGGCCACGAGGCCGGGTCCGGGCGCCCCCGTCGTCGATTCAAGTTCCGCCGCAGCCGGTTTGTCTTTTGCCGCCTTTCCTGATTGGGAGCTTCCAAGAACAATGGCTGTCACCCCCACGGCCAGATTGACCAAGGCGCTCCAGTTCATGGTGGTTCGCAGACCCAGCCATTCCACCAGCCAAAATCCAGTCAGCCCCGCCCCACAAACCGCGCCGAAACTGTTCACGGAATAAAACCGCGCCGACCTCCGCCCCGCGTCCGGCATGGTCCGTTGCAGCCAGGCGGCCAGAATGGGAAGCGTGCCGCCCATCAAAATCGTGGGTCCCAGCAACAGGCCCATGGCTAAGAAGCCCTTGAGCAGCAGCAGCGCCCCGGATTGATTCAGAAGATGAGAGCCAGCGGCGGTAAACACGCTGTCCGTCGCCCCGTAGAGAAGGGAAAAGAGCAATGCGTAAACCCCGATCGTGATCTCAATGCAACCGTAAATTGCCAACGGATTCCGGGCCTGGTCCGCCTTGCGTCCGAATAACTTGTTGCCCAAAGCCAGTCCTCCCATGAATACGGCAAGCACCACGGTTTGCGCTTGAATCGTGCTGCCAAAAAGCAACGCCATGTATTTCGACCAAATTACTTCGTAAACCAGGGCGGTCGCGCCGGAGCAGAAGAACAAGATTAGGATGGGCATAAATGGTAAACTGTTTCTATTAAGAGCAACCGGGCGGTTTCTGTCGATGCTTATTTCCTTTCCGGCCTGTCTTCCTTTCCCAAAACCGCATTAACGTCTAAAGGATGTTTTAGCAGGAAACTTGTGTCCGCGGCGGCGTTCTCATGCGAGAATGGGCGCGTGACTGTTAAAACGGAACCAGCAAAAAAAGCCGCCCAGCCGAATCTTCGCCTGCGCATCACCGCCACGGCCGAAACCATCGTGCGCAAGGGACACCCCTGGGTCTTCGCCCAAAGCGTCCGCTCGCAAAACCGTCCGGGCGCGACCGGCGAACTGGCCGTCATCTTTGACCGGGCCGACCGCTTCCTCGCTATTGGTTTGTATGACGCGGAATCGCCCATTCGCGTCCGCATTCTGCACGCGGGCAAGCCCCGGGCGATTGACCCGGGCTGGTGGCGGGAACAGGCCGGCGCCGCCTTCGCCCGGCGCAATGGTTTATTTGACGCACAGACCACCGGGTTCCGCCTCATCAACGGGGAAAACGACGGCTGGCCGGGGCTGGTGCTGGATCAATACGACTCCACCCGCGTGCTCAAACTTTACAGCACCGCCTGGCTGCCGCGGCTGGCGGAAATGGCGCGATTGCTTGAAGGCGAAAACCGCCTGGTTTTGCGGCTCAGCCGCAACATTCAAAAAGAGGCCCACGACGAGTTTGGCCTGGACGACGGCACGATTCTGCACGGCGACCCGTTGGACGGCCCGGTGGTTTTTCTGGAAAGCGGATTGCGCTTTGAGGCCGACGTCCTGCGCGGGCAAAAAACGGGATTCTTCCTCGACCAGCGGGAGAACCGGCGCAACGTTGAAACCTTGTCGAAGGACCGTTCGGTGTTGAATTTATTCAGCTATTCCGGCGGTTTCTCCCTTTACGCCGCGCGCGGGGGGGCCGGCCGCGTTTGCAGTCTCGACATCAGCGAACACGCCCTGGCCGCCGCCCGGCGGAATTTTGCCCTGAACCAGGAACATCCCGCCGTGGCCCGCTGCCGCCATGAAACCATTCAGACCGACGCGTTCCAGTGGTTGCGCCAAAACACCTGGGAACGCTTCGACATGGTGGTGCTCGACCCGCCTTCGCTGGCTAAAAAAGAATTGGAAAAAACGGACGCGATGGCGGCCTACACCAAGCTGATCGAAGCCAGTCTGGCGCGGGTCAACCCGCGCGGCATTCTCGTGGCCGCGTCCTGTTCCGCCCACATTTCAGCCGGGGAATTCTTTGGCCTGGCCCGCGACGCCGCACGCCAGTCCGGCCGGAAATTCGACGAACTGCGCACGACCGGCCAGCCGCCCGATCACGCCGCCACCTTTGCCGAAGGCGAATATCTCAAGTGCATTTACTTCAGCCTTTCCGACTGACCGGGATTTCTGGCGGCGAGGAGAGAGGGGGCGGAGCTTTTTTGCCTCATTGAGGCTCCCCTGATCTTTGTGATATTTGCGTTTGTCGCTAATATCAACTGAGGCGGGCTCCGCCGGACGCCAATTGAGCACCGGAAATCGCGTGAGCTTTGCCTGTTTGCTTTGTCTCTATGTATGGGGCGGCAGCGATTGTGGCCCCCAATTGAATAGAAGCAAATGACGGTAAATCAAACTGGGATCCGGGTTTTGAATCTCTTGAAAAGATCGCTTGGGCACAGCCATCTCCCGGTGGTTCTTGCGATTGGGGCGGTACTGGTGATGTTACCCGCCTTGAAGACCGGCTTTGGGTTGGACGACCTGCTTCAGCGGGTCGTCGAACTCAAACCCAGCCAGTTGCCGCCGCGAATGCACGAGACGGGCATGCTGGCTCCGGATTCCGGCAGTCTCGGCACGGTGCTCTGCGACCTTTTCCCCGGCTTCTCCAACCGGGATCCCCAATGCGTGGCCCTGGCCAAAAGCCACGGCATTCTGCCGTGGTGGGCAGCGGACAATTTTAAGGTGCGTCTTTGGCGGCCAGTCACCGCGTTCACCCACTGGCTAGATTACCGGCTTTTTCCAGACTCGCCGGTGTTGATGCATGCCGAAAACATCGCCTGTTTTGCGGCCATCGTGTTTCTCGTCACTATTGTTTACCGGAAGCTGATGGGGGCGGGTTGGGCCGCCGGACTGGCGGCATTGTTGTACCTGTTGGATTGCAATACGTATTTTCCGGTGGCGTTCATCGCCAACCGCGGCTTCATGCTGTCATTGTTCTTCGGTCTATTGTGTCTTTATGAACATCATCAATGGCGTTCCACAAAGTCGCGTTCAGGATTGGTGTTGTCTGCCCTGTTCCTCGCGCTTTCCTTGTTGGCGGATGAAGGCGGCGCTTCCACTTTTGCCTTCATTCTCGCGTATGCGCTGACGCTCGAACCGGGTTCTTTTCGCAACCGCGCGCTGACGATTTTGCCTTCGATTCTGGTGATCGTTCTGTGGCGGACCATCTACACGCTTTCCGGGTTCGGTGTGTTCCATTTGGGTATTTACATTGATCCTTCCAGCGAGCCGCTCCAGTTTGCGCTGGCAGTGATCCCCCGGACCATCGCCATGCTCGGAGGCCAGCTTACCGGCGTGCCGCCGGATTTTTTGATCGCCGTTAATCCTTTGTTGCAGTCAAAGATCATCGCCTGTTATGGCGCGGCCATTGTCGCAACTTTGATCGTGTTTCTTCCCCTCCTGCGCAGGAACAGAATCGCCGCATTTTGGTTTGCCGTCATGGTTCTCGCCGTCATTCCGGCGGCAACCGTAGTGCCATTGTCCAAGAATCTTGGTTTTGTGGCCGTGGGAGCTTATGGACTGATCGCCAGTTTCGTTGCCGGCCTGATTATGCGGCCAAGCTGGTTGCCGGAAAGGTTGCCCTACCGAATCCTGGCATGGGCAGCTTGTGTGCTGCTGATTCTGGCGCATGTTCCGGGAGCAATCGCCGGCAGAGTCGTAATGGTTAGAGCCACCCCTCTCGTTTTTAATTTGTTGGAAGGCGCTGTCAGTCTCGGCGATTCACCGGACGCGGAAAACAAGAATGTGATCGTCGTCAATTCACCCTGCCCGCTCACGGGGATTTGTGTGCCTGCTTACAAAGCGTATTACCACCGGCCACTGCCAAAGACATTGCGGGCGCTGGCGCCGGGTTGCACAAGCCTCGACGTCCAGCGGACCGATGACAAAACGCTGGTAATTCAATCCAAAGCGCCGAACCTATTCTCCTGCGACGATGTCGGCCCGATCCATTTGGCGTACCTCTGCAGGTTTGGCAACTTCATAGGCGACCCCCAATGCAAAAAAGGCGACCGCTACGAGCTTGGCGGCCTCACGGTGGAAGTTTTGGAATCGGACGCATCGGGTCTGGCTTCCCGCGTTGCTTTCCGGTTCGACACCTCGCTGGATTCGCCCGATTTCGACTGGATCCAGTTCGACTGGCGAACAGGGCGCCAACTCTTCAAAATTCCGGCCATTGGACAGAGCGTCACCCTACCCGGCCCGACCCGCCAATAATTGCCAAATCCTTCAGGCAAACGCCCAGCAAATCAAAAAAATTAGTTGGCTGCTTTTCCCGTTGGCGGACATTAATTAATGGATGAATGACGCGACTGACATGGATTTATTGCGGGAATATGCCGACCGGCATTCCGAGAGCGCCTTTGCCGCCCTGGTTTCGCGCCATGTAAACCTGGTTTATGCCGCCGCGTTGCGGAAAACCGGCAGTCCTGACGCTGCCGAGGAGATTACGCAGGGCGTGTTCATCATCCTCGCGCAAAAAGCCGGACGCATCGCCCCAAAAACCATTTTGCCCGGCTGGTTGTATCAAACTGCCCGGTTGACGGCGTGCAGCTTCTTGAAAAGCGAAGCCCGGCGCGCCCGACGCGAACAGGAGGCTTATATGCAAACCGAACCCGGCACCACCGCGCTGGATGAGACTTGGACACAACTCGCGCCGCTTTTGGAAGATGCGATGGGACAATTAGGTGAAAAAGAGCGTGACATGGTCGTGTTGCGGTTTTTTGGCAACAAAAGTTTTCCCAAAATGGCAACGGCTTCCGGCCTCAGCGAAAATGCGGCGCAGAAACGCGTCCATGGCGCGCTGGAAAAGCTGCACCGTTATTTTGCCAAGCGGGGCGTTTCCTCCACCACGGCCATCATTGCTGGCGCGTTTGGCGCCAATTCCGCCCAAGCCGCCCCTATCGGGCTGGCAAAATCCGTGGCTGCAATCGCAATTACGAAGGGAGCGGCCGCCGGCACTTCAACCTTAACCCTGATCAAAGGAGCATTGAAACTTATGGCATGGACAAAAGCGAAAATGGCAATTGTATCTGGCGCGGCCGTTTTGCTCACCGTTGGAACAACCACCATCACAGTCAAAGAAATTCAGGCGCACAAAACTTATCCGTGGCAGGTTGGGTCGCTTAGCTGGGAGGAGTTTTTGAAGACGCCGCTGCAGGTCAGGATTCTATCCACAAAATTTCCCAATGACCTCGGCGCCGGTGGACAAGAATCGAGTGATGAGGGCAAAGAATCCAAGTTCATAGGAATTAAAGCAACCTTCCCGACAATTATTCAAACCGCATTTCAAGTTAAGTATTCAGATCGGATCGTCTATCAGGCTGAATTGCCACAAGGCGAATATGATTTTATTGCCAATTTACCTCACGGTTCGCCAGCGGCCCTGCAAGAGGAAATAAAAAACAAATTTGGCTTGGTCGGGACATTTGAGACGGTGGAAACAAACGTTTTCCTTCTCAAAGTCAAATCTCCGAATCCGTCCGGACTTAGACCCAGCACAACAACACCTGGCTCAACCAGGACCTGGCCCAGTAAAATCTTGTGCGATGGCGGAGCCATTTCCGCTTTGGCCATGCAATTGGAAATCGGTCCCTTGAAAATTCCTGTGATTGATCAAATAGGCCTGAAGGGCACTTTTGATTTCGATTTGGAATGGGATGAGCGTTCCAATCCCGACAGTTTGAAACAAGCCCTGCTCGCTCAACTCGGCCTTGAGCTTGTTCCCAGCCACGCACCCATTGAAATGCTGGTTGTG
>CAZLEE010000124.1:0-12969 GCA_964558455.1 uncultured Verrucomicrobiota bacterium
CCACCAGAAAAACCGATTTTCCCCCTTTTACCCATTAAAAACGTCGAGGAACCTGATTTTATTGGTACTATTTTGAGTTTTCAAACAGGCTCTCAGATAACACCAAATCATAACACCAAATCATAACACCAAATCATGAGAATCAACGAACGACCACGGGACGGCCCCCACAAAGCCGCGTTGACCCAAGACCTGTGGATTTCACTCCATAAGCATCTCCTCTCCGGCGCCAGTTCCGGGAGAAAACCGTCCCATGGCCCCAAAGGCCGGAGCAAGGCCGCAAACCGCCGCTTTATTTATTTCCACCGCTTAGAGCAGCCCAGCCCTCCGGGCCGGCACCGCTTTTCGATTGCGGAAATATGGTTTCCTCTTAGAGTCTCAGACCAATGATGAATTCAAAACCCGAATCGAAACCAGCGGGGACGGGCGCACCCGCCGCCCCCTCGGATTTTATCCGCGATATTGTGGCCGCCCACGTCGCGGAAAAGCGCTATCCGAAGATTCATACCCGTTTCCCCCCGGAGCCGAACGGCTATCTGCACATCGGCCATGCCAAATCAATTTGCCTCAATTTCGGCATCGCCCGCGAATTCGGCGGCATTTGCAACCTGCGCATGGACGACACCAATCCAACCAAGGAGGATGTCGAATACGTGGATTCCATCATTACCGACGTCAACTGGCTCATCGCGGGTTGGGCCGACGACCGGCTCGGTCTCAAGACCAAAGGGCAACTGCCCGCAGCCGCAACCAGCAACGGTCAGCCGGACTTCTACCAAGCCCCGGTTGTGGGGGCCAAAAGCGGCGCGGCCGTGGAGCCTTTTTATGCGTCGGATTATTTTGAGCAAATCTACGACTACGCCGTGATTTTGATCAAGAAAGGCAAGGCCTACGTCTGCGACCTGACGGCGGAAGACATGGAACAGCACCGCGGTTCGACCGATCATCCGGGGAAGAACAGCCCCTGGCGGGACCGGTCGGTGGCCGAAAACCTCGACCTGTTTGCGCGCATGAAGGCGGGCGAATTTCCCGACGGCGCGCGCACCCTGCGCTCAAAAATCGACATGTCCTCGCCGAACATCTGGTTGCGCGACCCCGTTCTTTACCGGATTCGCCATACCGAACACCATCACACCGGCGGCCAATGGAGCATTTATCCCATGTACGACTTCGCTCATTGCCTGAGCGATTATCTGGAAGGGATCACCCACAGCATCTGCACCTTGGAATTCGAGGTGCATCGCCCGCTTTACGATTGGATTTTGGAAAACCTGGGTCTGCCCCGTCCCCTGCCCCATCAGTATGAATTCGCGCGATTGAGTCTCGGTTACACCGTGATGAGCAAGCGCAAGCTGCTGCAATTGGTCACCGAAAAAATCGTGACCGGCTGGGACGATCCGCGCATGCCCACCATCTCCGGCCTGCGCCGCCGAGGGGTTCCCGCCGCCGCCCTGCGCCATTTCGCCTACAACATCGGCATCACCAAATACAACAGCGTGACGGATATGGCCGTGCTGGAACACGCCATACGCGAGGATTTGAACAAGTCGGCCCTGCGCCGCCTCGCCGTGCTGCGCCCGATAAAAGTGGTGTTGACAAACTATCCGGAGGACAAAAGCGAGGAACTGGAAGCGGTCAACAATCCCGAAGACCCGGCCGCCGGCGCCCGCCGTGTGCCTTTCAGCCGCGTTTTGTACATCGAGAAGGACGATTTCATGGAGACGCCGCCCCCGAAATATTTCCGGTTGCGTCCGGGCGGCGAGGTGCGCCTGAAATACGCCTACATCATCAAATGCGACGAAGTGCTCAAGGACGCTTCCGGCAACATCGTTGAACTCCGTTGCACGGCTGATTTGGACAGCAAAACCGGCGGCGCCACCGCCGGACGCAAAATCAAGGGCACCATCCACTGGGTCAGCGCCCCGCACGCCGTCGATGCGGAAGTCCGTCTTTATGACCGCCTGTTCACTGTGGCGGAACCCGATGCGACCGGCGACTTCAAAGCCCGCCTCAATCCGCATTCGCTGGAAGTATTGACCGCCAAATGCGAGCCGTCATTGCGCGAGGCCCGGCCTGAGTTGCGCTATCAATTCGAGCGTCTCGCTTACTTCGCGCTGGACCCCGACGGAACCGCCCAAAAGCTGGTTTTCAACCGGACCATCACCCTGCGCGACCTATGGGCCAGGGATAAACAAAAAGGATGATTTTCACCCGCATCGTCCATGAGCGATGGGCAAAAACGGTCTGGGAAGGGCTGTTTTGCCTTGCCATGGTGATTTGCCTCACGGGTTGCCAGGCTTTGGGCTTTTACCGCCAAGCCATTGCCGGACAATACGAGATTCTGGCTCATCAGAAGCGGATGCAAGACCTCCTGGCCGATCCCAAGACGCCGCCTGAGTTAAAAACCAAATTCAGCCAAATCATCAGGATCCGCCAGTTCGCCGCCGCGGAATTGAAATTGCCCGCCGATCAGGCTTATCTCAAATACGTCGATCTGCACCGGCCATACGTGGTTTGGAACGTCACCGCCGCCCCGCCGCTTTCCCTGGACCCGGTTGTCTGGTGGTTTCCCGTTGTCGGCTCGGCCAGTTACCGCGGCTATTTTTCCGAAGCCGGCGCGCGCCGTTACGCCGCGCGTTGGGAGAAGAAAGGTTTTGACGTGAACGTGGGCGGGGTGGAGGCCTATTCGACGCTCGGCTGGTTTCGCGACCCGCTCTTGAACACGTTTATCCAGATGCCCGAGGCCGATTTGGCCGAACTCATCTTTCACGAATTAGGCCATCGACGGCTCTACATCAACGGCGACACGGATTTCAACGAAGCGTTCGCGACCGAAGTTGCGGCCGAGGGAATACGCCGGTGGTTTGCCACCGCGCCCGACCCAAAAGCCTGCCAGGAATACCAGATCAGGCAGGCGCGTGAGAAGCAGTTCGTGCAAATGGTCATGGACGAGCGAAAGGAATTGGAAGCCGTTTACACCAACGCCCGCCTGTCGGATGCCGAAAAAAGCCGCCAAAAAAAGGAAAGCATTGCCGGACTGCGGGCCAGATACGCCGCGCTCAAACAAAGCTGGGACGGTTATTCGGGTTACGACGAATGGTTTTCGCAACCGATCAACAACGCCAAACTTAACACCATTTCGGCCTATTACGAGCTGGCTCCGGCCTTTCACGCCCTGCTGCGCGCCCAAGGCAACGACATGGAAAAATTTTACGGCGCGGTGGCGGCCCTGGGCAAACTCCCCCTCGCCAAACGCCACGCCGCCCTGCTCAACTATTGTGTCACACAGGGCGGCCACGCAAGGTTTTGAGCAAAGTTGGCAGGACTTCTGTGCCGACACGCAACATCCCAAGGGGATGTATCCAAGTTATGAATACAATTTCGGTTGGCAAAATCCGGGCAGCTCGCGCCGTCGCAATTTGCGCCGACTTGATTCAAATCGGCTTCCCCTATATTTTCAGGGAGAGTTTCCTCTCTCCATTTGACGACGCCCTGGACGTCGCGGTCTGCTTGGCGTTGACCGCTCTGGTCGGTTGGCACAACGCGTTCATACCAACCTTCCTGATCGAACTCCTGCCCGTCGGCGACCTCGCACCAACATGGACGGTCGCGGCTTTCATCGCGACGCGCGGCAGACATTCCAATGCCCGGCAAACGCCCATGGACGCGCCCGGGACGCCCGAAAAACAGCCAACACGTCAGGAAAACTTGCAAAAACCCGGGAATCAGCCCTAAATCACCAAGAGATCGCAAATAGCAAATGAACATCGAGAACTCCCATCCCCGTGATCCATTACACGGCATCACACTGGAGAACATCCTCAATCAACTGGTTCAACGGCATGGCTGGAGTGAAATGGGTCGGCGGATTCCTGTGCGCTGTTTTCAGTTCAATCCAACGGTCAAGTCGAGCCTGACGTTCCTGCGTAAAACACCATGGGCGCGTAAAAGGGTGGAAGATTGGTTTATTGCCGGGCGGCCCCCGACTGATCACTGATTACGCTGCCAAGTTCTTCGGTTATGGGGGTCAAGATTTCTGCTTTCTGCTTTCCCAATTTCAGCTTTTGCTTTCCGCCCCCGTTCGCGCGGTGGTTCGGCCAAAGTTTTGCTTTCAGCGGTTCGGCCCTGACGGTTATTATTCCAGGTCGGATGATAAAGTTGATTTCAACGGATTTTGACGGAACGGTTTTTGCGGAGCATGAAGACCCCCCGGTGCCGTTTGCGTTGCAGGAACGCATCGCCCAATTGCAAAGGCAGGGAGCCAAATGGGTCATCAACACCGGACGCGACATGGTCAGCTTGCGGGAGGCGCTGGAACAATGCCGCCTGACCGTCAGGCCGGATTTTTTGGTGCTGGTGGAACGGGAGATTTACAGCCGTTCGGATTTCGGATACGCGGGGGACAAGGCGTGGAACCTCAGTTGCACGCGCGCCCATGCGGAATTATTCCGGCGGGTGACGGCCGACGTGCCCCGGTTGCGCGCGTGGATCGAGGCGCGTTATGAGGCGGTGTGCTATGCGGATGATTATTCGCCATTCTGCCTGATGGCGGCGCAGACCGGGGATGCGGATGCGATTCACCAATATTTGACAGATTATTGCCGCACCGTGCCGTACCTGACGGTGGTGCGAAACAATGTTTGTTCGCGATTCAGCCATGAGGCGTTCAACAAGGGAACCGCTTTGGCGGAAATCGCCCGGCAATTGGGCGTCCTGCCGGCGGAAACATTTGCGGCGGGAGATCATTTGAACGACGTGCCCATGTTGTCGCAGCGCTATGCCCGATGGTTGACTGCGCCGGCCAATGCCATCCCGGCGATCAAGGATCTGGTGGAGGGGCAAAACGGCTTTGTCAGCAAACAAAGCCACGGCCACGGGGTCGTGGAAGGACTGGAATTCCACCTAGAAACGGAGGCGGGCGTCGTGAATGAGGCGCGTTTTAAACTTTAGCCGGCCGGCATTAGCCTCTACCCTTTTTTAGCATGCATCGCGAATTGCTTAAGAATGCCAGCCGCATCGTGGTCAAGTTCGGTACCGGTGTGCTGACGGACAGCCGGAAGCAGCCGGATATGGCGCAAATGAGGCAGTTGACCGCGCAAGTCGCGGCCCTGCGCGCCCAAGGAAAACAGGTGGTGATCGTCAGTTCCGGCGCGGTCGGCGCGGGAATGGGCGTGCTGGGCTATGAAAAACGACCGACGGAACTTTCCGAATTGCAAGCCTGCGCCGCAGTCGGCCAATCGCGGCTGATGGCGACTTACGAGAAACTGTTCTCCGACGCGGGTTTCGGGGTGGCCCAGGTTTTATTGACGCACGACGACTTGGAACACCACGAGCGGCACCTCAACGCGCGCAACACCCTGGTCAGCCTGCTCAGTCACGGCATCGTGCCGATCATCAACGAAAACGACGCCGTGTCGTTCACGGAATTGAAAATCGGCGACAACGACCGGCTTTCCGCTTTGGTGGCGTGTTTGCTGCCGGCGGATGCGTTGATCATTCTGACCACCGTTGACGGCTTGATCGAAAACTTCGGGACGCCGAAAGCAAAGACGATCAGCGCGATTGAGCATCTTACCGCCGCCATCGAGAAAATGGCGGGCGGCACCAAAAGCGAAACCGCCGTGGGAGGGATGAGTTCCAAATTGGAGGCGGCCAGGATCGTGGTCCGCTCGGGCATTCCGCTGGTGATTGCGCCGGGAAGAAAAAAAACGGTGCTGGCCGATATTCTGGCCGGAAAAGACGAGGGAACGATTTTTGTCGCGCAACCGGCCAAGCTGGCGGGACGCAAACGGTGGATCGCCTTTTTTCACCACACCAAAGGGACGCTGTTCGTCGATGACGGAGCCAAAAAGGCCTTGCGCGAAAAAGGCAAGAGCCTGCTTGCGCCCGGCGTGGTGCGGAGCGACGGTGATTTTGCGGCGGGCGAGGTGGTGCGCATCTGCGATTTGAACGGGACCGAATTTGCGCGGGGCATTTGCGATCCGGACTCGGACGCGGTCCAGACGCGTCAGGCCAGCGGTGTGCTGGTTCACCGCGACAATTTGGTGATTCTTTGATGCATGAAAACAAAATCGGCCCTGAATGACTTATTGACCGTGATGGCCAGACTCCGATCCCCGCAGGGATGCCCCTGGGATCGCGAGCAGAACCACTCCACCCTGCGCTTTCATGCCGTGGAGGAGGTCTACGAGTTGATGGACGCGATTGAGGCAGGCGACGACCTGGAAATGGCGGAGGAACTGGGGGATTTGCTTTTGCAGGTCGTTTTTCACTGTCAACTGGCGAACGAACGGGGAGCCTTTGATTTCGAGCAAGTGGCGCGGCGCATTACGGACAAGCTGGTGCGGCGTCATCCGCATGTTTTTGGCAAAGTGAAAGTCAGGAACGTGGACGAAATCTGGGTCAATTGGGAGAAAATCAAGCAGGCGGAAAAACAAGGCACGAGCCGCGCCCGGACCTCGGCCCTGGACGGCATCCCGAAGCATCTGCCCGCGTTGATGAGGGCGGAAAAACTGCTCAAAAAAGCGCGCAAGGCAAAATTGGCCGGGCCGCCCGCCGCGGGCCGAAAGACAGGGACGAAAGCGGCTTTGGCCCGGGAACTATTTGAACTGGCCCGGACCGCGCAAGACCGGGGGTGGTCGGCGGAGGAGTTGTTGCGCGGGGAAACCGCCCGGCAAGAACGGGCCTTGCGCCGGGCGGAACAAAAGCAGGCGAAAGCCTGAGCGCGAATTGGAATAAACGTATATCACTATTTATGATGGATACTCGATACGCAAAGTTGTCCGATCTATTAGTCAAGTATTCGACCGGATTGAAAAAGAACGACCGCATCCTGCTGGACATGATTGATGTCCCGGATGAGATGGTCATTGCCCTGATGCGGGCGGTGCGGAAAGCGGGAGCCATTCCGCTGGTGGAAACGCGCCACAACCGGATTGGCCGCGAAATCCTGCGGGGAACCACCCCCGCCCACGCCGCCCTGGTGCGGAAGGTGGAATTGCGGCGCATGAAAGAAGTGCAGGCCTACATCGCGATACGCGGATCGGACAATGCCAGCGAATCCTCCGACGTCCCCCCCACCCTCACGGCGCTCTACTCGAAAACCCTCCGTCCGGTGCTGGACTGGCGGGTCAACAAAACGCGCTGGTGCGTTTTGCGCTGGCCGTCGCCCAGCATGGCGCAAGCGGCCAACATGAGCACGGAAGCGTTTGAGGATTTTTATTTCACCGTCTGCACGATGAATTATCCGAAGATGGCCAAGGCCATGATTCCGCTGCAAAAGCTCATGAACAAGACAGACCGGGTGCGGATCAAAAGCCCCGGGACGGACCTGCGCTTCAGCATCAAGGGCATACCGGCGCTCTTGGCGGAAGGCAAACGGAACATTCCCGACGGCGAGGTTTTCACGGCGCCGGTGAGGAATTCGGCTCAGGGATGCCTGCAATACAACACACCGATACTTTATTCGGGGACAAAGTTCGAGAATGTCCGGCTGGAGTTCAAGGACGGCAAAATCGTCAAGGCCACAGCCAACAATAACAAACGGTTGAATGAGATTCTGGATACGGACCCCGGGGCGCGTTACGTCGGAGAATTTGCGCTGGGGTTCAACCCCTATGTCTTAAACCCGATGTGCGACATTCTATTTGACGAGAAAATCGCCGGTTCGCTCCACTTCACTCCCGGCCAGGCCTACGAGGACGCGGACAACGGCAACCGATCCGCCGTGCATTGGGACATGGTGCTCATCCAGCGGCCCGAATGGGGCGGCGGCGAGATTTGGTTTGACGACGAGCTGATTCGCAAAGACGGCCTGTTCGTGCCCAAGGAATTGCGGGCGTTGAACCCGCAAAACCTTAAGTAAGAAACCGTCAGCTCTTCAACATGGTCAGGAACTGTTTCATGGCCGGGGACAGAACCTTGTTCTTTTTGTAAATCGCGGCCAGCGGACGATAGAGTTCGTGTCCTTCGATTTTGATCTCGACCAAGGTCTGCTTGGCCACCTCTTGCGCGACGGTGGTCTGCGGCACAATGGAAATGCCGGCTTCGATCTCGACCGCCCGTTTGACAGTTTCGATGTTGTCGAATTCCATCACGGTTTCCACGTCCACGTCCTGATCCCGCAAAATCTTGTCGATGGCCTTGCGCGTCGGGATATCAGGCTCAAAACCGATGAATTTCTGTCCGGCCAACTGGGCCAATTTAACCGACTTGAATTTGGCCAGCGGATGCTGGGGATGGCAGATCAGAACCAGGATGTCCTTGCGGAAGGAAATCACCTCCAGCTTCGAATCGCGCGAGGGATAGGCCACCAGGCCGAGGTCCACGACGTTGCCCAGGACATCCTCGTAGACCTGGTTGGCGCGGCTGTATTCGACATGAACATTGACGGTGGGGAAGAGCTTGAGGAACTTCTTCAAGTAAGGCGGCAAATCGTGCAGGCCGATGCTGTAAATGGTCGCCACACGGATGGTGCCGGAAATGATGTCCTTGATCTCCTGCAGGCGATTGTGCAGCGAATCATAAGTTTGGATCATCTGCTTGCTGTACTCGTAAAGGATTTGTCCTTCCCGGGTCAGCCGGAATTTTTTCTTGCTCCGTTCAATGAGCAAAGACTTGAACTGCCGTTCCAGCGAACTGATTTGCTGGCTGACGGCCGATTGGGTCACGTTGTTAATCTGGGCGGCTTTGGTGAAACTTTCGGTTTCGGCCAAGTCGCAAAATACTTTAAAACTGTCGATCTGCATCGTTCATTGATGCGCAGAAAACATGATAATGTCAACTTATGATGACTGAATCCTTGAACAAAGGATTTCTACGAACTTCCGGGGCCGGCGAGGATTTGTCGGGCGGCGCGGAGAAGGGCGTCGATTTCAGCATCGGTGCCGATGGTGATGCGGACATATTCTTTTATGGCCGGATCTTTGAACCAACGCACGAGCACGCGCTTTTCACGCCATTTTTCGAGCCAGGTTTCAGCGGAGAATCCGGGGGGGCGCGCGAAAATAAAATTGGTCTGGCTGGGCAAAACGGTGAAACCCAATTTCTCCAATTCGCGGCCGGCCCGCGCACGAGTGGCGATGATGCGGCGGAAATTGGCGCGGTAATAAGAGAGGTCGGAGAGCGTCGCCAGGGCGGCGACTTGTCCGAGTCCATTGACGTTGTAACTGTCGCGTATCTTTTGCAGAGCCTCGATTAATTGCGGATGGCCGGCGCAATAGCCGACGCGCTGGAAACAGAGCGAATAAGCCTTGGAAAAAGTGCGGACGACGAGAACATTGGGATGTTTGAGCGCGAGGGCAAAGGCATTTTCGCGGGCAAAATCCACGTAGGCCTCGTCCAGCATGATCACGCCCTTTTGGGCGCGGCACAACTTATCAAGGTCGTCGATGGAATAGCCGCGTCCGGTGGGCGCGTTAGGGGTGGTGACAACAGTCAGGGCGGCGGCAAAATCCCACAGACGTCCGCGTTTCAAATCAGCAACGGAAGGCAGGGCGAAGTCCCGGCCCAGAGGAACGGGACGGGCGGATGCGCCGTGGATTTCCGCCAGGACGGGATAGAGGGTATAACTGGGGGTGAAAAATTGGACGGTGGCCTTTGATTCCGCCAACTTGGCGCCACGGGCTGGTTCGACAAAAGCGCGGGTGGCCAATGCCAGCAATTCATCCGAGCCGTTGCCGACGATGATATTTTCCGGGCGGCAACGATGCAATTTAGCCAATTTGGCCCGGAGAGCGGCAGCGGTCGGATTGGGGTAAAGCCGGAGGCGTCCATCCGCGGCCGACTTGACCGCCGCGAGGACTTTGGCGGAAGGCGGGTAGGGATTTTCGTTGGTGTTGAGTTTGACCAGTCCCTTGATTTTCGGTTGTTCGCCTGGCACGTAGGGATGCAGGGCGGCCACCAAGGGGCGGATAAGGGAACGGGTATCTTTCGCAGTCATAAATTCAACGGGGATGATCTATCGATTGGGAAATCAGGCTGGCTTCCGGCGGGTGCCGGAAACGGCGCCACAAAAAAATCACAAAGACCGCCGCCACGACAAGCAATGAAAACGCCACGACAAGCAGAGTGATCGAAGAGGTTCGCGGCTGTGCCACGACAGCAACCGGCGGAGCGGGTTCGGCGTGGACGGGCGCGGGAGCAACCACGGGCGCAACTGCTGGCACTGGCGCGGGTTTTGCCGGCGGAACCACCGGCACGGACGGGGCCGGAACAATGGCTTGCGGGACAGGCGCGACCGGAGCCGGGACGGGAGCTTGAACAACCGGCGGCGCCGGTGGGACGGAGGCGGGTTTTGCGGGCGGCAGCGGCGTTGCGATGGGAGGGATCGGCGCCGAAACGACCGCCTGACCGGGCACATGAGCGCTGGCAGCATTGGTCAAACGCGATATGACAATCGACCGCACAGGCCGAACCACCGGGGCTGGGGCGTTGGTGACGGAAACAGGCAGGACGGCAACAGCAGGCGCGTTGGTCTCGGGGACCGGCTCCGGGTTGGCGGTGTGCGGAATGGCAACAATGCCCGGATAATTAATAGTGTAATCAAACACGGTCCCGTTGCGCGCGGCGAGAACGATGACAAAGGGAACATGGGCGGAGCGCAATTTGCGCCCGTATTCTTTTTGCAGGGCGGCGAGTTCCTTGTCAAAGGGCGTGCCTTCAATCGCGCCCCGGCCGTCAAAAACGAGGGCGATGGTGACTCGCTCTGAGTTTTTGATCACCTGTTTGAGGGAAGGCATGACCCGGTCCAGATGCGCAAATTTTTCATAACGCTGCCGGAGCAGGAACCCCGCCGTGTTGTCAACAATCGAATTCTTGCCGGCCTTTGACCAGACTTGCATCGGAAAGTCGGCGTTCAATTTTTCGTTGTAGGTCCAGAGGCCGATGGTGTCGCCTTCACGTAATTCCCCGCGCATGTCCGAGGCCAGCAATTCCTCCACGGTCTGGACCACGGCATTGGAGTAACCGCGCATGGCGGAGGAGGTGTCCACCAGAAATAAAAACCGGTTTTCCTGCCGCTGAAGCGGCTGGGCGGTGCCGGGCAAAACGGCGAGCAGGAGCAGCAAGGCGGCGGCGAGGCGGCGGCAGGATTGGAGAACTGTTTTCATTGGGTGTTTTTGAACCGCCGGCGTTCGGCGCGATTGCGGCGCGCGATGTCCCGCTCCTGTTCCGCGAGCGCGCTTTCCACGTCTTCAATAAAATTGAAACAACTGACGGTCATGCCCCCATGATAAGCCACCGTGTCCCGTTCGACATAATCATCCGTCACGACCAGAACTTCGCCAAACGGCTGCATCCGCGCCACGACGCGCTCAATGACGTCGTCCGCCGTCTGGCCGGCGTGGGAATAAAGAACCTCAAATTCGGGGTTGGCGGTTTCGGGCATTTTGCCGCGGCGGGATTGCGAACCGTCAAAGACGATGGTAATGGGGGTGCCGGCGGCGTCACGATAAAGCGTCAGGCGCTGGATTAATTCATCGCGCGCCTCGGCGGAATAACGGGCTTTGCCTGGCGCCAATTGCAGCCAATTGTGCAGCAGGCTGTAACCGTCAACCAATATGCGAACCAACGCCATGGGAGGAGAATAAGGCTAAAGGCTAAAGGCTAAAGGCTAAAATTCGAGGTTGGGGACCTCATGATTTCCCCTCCCCTGTGGCGGCCCGACGTCAGGATGATTCGGTCATTTGGGCTTGGCCGGCCCACGGTCATCTTCCTTTGGCCTGGCCGCGCCTGCGCCGCCCCGGCGTTTGCTCACGGCCTGCTTGAGAATGTATTCAATCTGACCGTTAACGCTGCGCAATTCATCCTGCGCCCAAGCTTCCAGTTCAGACCAAAGCTCCGGGTTGATGCGCAACAGGAACGGCTTCCAGGGAGCCATGGCTTATGAGTATAAAGTTCCGGCGTTAACCACGGGATGCACTTCGGATTCGCCGCACAACACAACCAGCAGGTTGCTGACCATTGCCGCCTTGCGCTCGTCGTCCAGTTGCACCACGTCCTTTTCCGCCAGTTCCTGCAAAGCCATCGCCACCATGCTGACGGCGCCATGAACGATTTTTTGCCGCGCGGCGATGACCGCCTCGGCTTGTTGCCGGCGCAACATCGCCTGGGCTATTTCCGGCGCGTAAGAGAGATTGGTCAGCCGCGCTTCATCCACCGCCACGCCCGCCTTGGACAGACGCTGCTGCAATTCCTCCCGCAACGCCTGCGAAACGGCATCGACGTTGCTGCGCAGCGTAATCTCATTCTCCTTGCCATCATCGTAACTGTAAGCCGAAGCCAGATGGCGCAGGGCCGTTTCACTTTGGGTATGCACGTAGCTGACGTAATCATCAACGTCGAACGCCGCCTGGGCGGTATCCTCGACCCTCCACACCACCACCGCCGCAATTTCAATCGGATTGCCCTGTTTGTCGTTCACCTTCAGTTTTTCCACCGTCAGAGTGCGGGCGCGCAGGGAGATTTCGAGTTTGGGCAGGCGGGAGTAAAATGGGTTGGCCCAATGAAATCCGCTCTGGCGCACCGTTCCCTTGTATTGGCCGAAAAGAACCAACAGCCGCGCCTGATTGGGTTGCAAGGTGAAGTAGCCCTTGAACATCACAAGCCCGACTATCCCACAAAAATGTCTGCGACGCCCAGAGGCGAGCGATCGCCGTGGTTATAGGAATAGCAAAGCAAGGCGGAGACGCCCAACAGCAAAAGAATATTCAGGGGAAACACAACCCAGCCGCTGAAAGCCATTGTTTCCCGCTCACTACTGGCCGACTTCTGAGTGTTCATAAGACCTTTCATATTTAAAGGTTAAGTTCAATATCTTGGTGATATCATACTGAAATCACAGAAAGCCGCAAGCGAAATATTTAAAAAATGAGAATGCTTCCATTTATCTTGGACAGCAGTGAAAGCGAAGTGTCAACGAAATATACGACTATGCGGAACCTCTTTTCCCTCTCCAAACCCTGTTGTTTG
>CAZLEE010000125.1:0-12947 GCA_964558455.1 uncultured Verrucomicrobiota bacterium
CGGTCGATTACTCAGTTGGCCAGATCTATGCCTGAATTCCTATACGGCATTGGGGCTAATGCGGCTTCGTAGGAGCCGTTTCTGGGTTGTTCTTGATTTTCATGATTTGGTTTATCCCGTGGAAAAAAATTACATGGGCTGTGGTAACGTTACAAACGTTACGGGTTCATTGTCTGGTTTGTTGCAACTAATTGTTGATATGATTGTTACGGCAAAAAGCGGGTCGGGACCGTTTGGGTTTTTGTGACACAGGCCGTAACTGTTCTTAACTGTTACGGCTTCAAGAAGGGCGGCGGGGAACATTTGCCGCGCCTGATTCTCAATACGGAGCCGTTGCCGGATCAGGCCGGGGGAACCGGAAGACGGTTTGCGGCCCTGGCGCAGCCCGCTGGGCCAAGGCGGGGTCTTTTGACGGACTTGGGCAATGGAGAGGTTGGAGAGGAGGAGGGCATGGAGAGAATGCCGCCGGTTTTGGGTCAGTGCGGCCTTGTAGCAGCCGATCTGGAGCGCTTGGTTTGAGTTCATGATATTTTACTTTCGCCGGGCGTATGGTTCATTTTTTAAGCATTCGTTAGACTACATATACAACTAGTGTATTATTGCGTCAACAGATATTTTAAATAAAATAAGCTGGAAGCCTGGAGATGGGAGATGGGGGCCCGGAGATTAAGATTAAGATTATGATTAAGAGTAGGATTGGGAGCGGACGCTCGCGCGTGGACTTGGTGGACGGACATGGACAAAGCGGACGGGGGGGGATGGGGATTGCCCTCACCCTTGGCCTCCCGCTGGCGCGGGCGAGGGGAAAACGCCGTCCACTTCGCCAGATTCCAAATAAGAGGCAAGTCGATTCGGAAAAGTTCTCGAAAAAAACTGCGATTCCGAATATCCCCTTTCGCTCAGCGCACATGAGATGTGGAACACGATCAGGGCTTTGCCGGAGGTCTCTGAGATCAAACGGTCAGCCTGTAGCCTATGCCGGACTCGGTGATGATGAGTTTGGGGTTGGCCGGGTCGGCTTCCAATTTTTCGCGAAGGCGTGTCATGTAAACACGCAAATAATGGGTGTGTTCCTCGTGGTTCGCGCCCCAAACGGTCTGGAGAATGTGCCGGTGGGTCAGCACTTTTCCGGCGTGCTGGATGAACAGTCGCAGCAGCGCGTATTCGGTCACGGTCAGTTTGATCACCTGTCCTTTGCGCGTGACGTTGCGGTTGACGAGATCCACCACCAGGTCGCCGGCGTGAAAAACCGGTTCGTCCACCTTGTCCTTGGCCGAGTGACGCAATGCGGCGCGCAATCGCGCGAGCAGTTCGTCGGAGTTGAAGGGTTTGGTGACATAGTCGTCGGCGCCGGCGTCGAGCGCGGCAACCTTGCCTTTTTCATCATCGAGGACGGACAACACGATGACCGGCGTTTGACTCCATTCCCGCAATTGGCGCAACACTTCCTGCCCGGATAAATCAGGCAGGCCGATGTCGAGAATCACCAGATCGGGGCGGTGTTGCGCGGCGAGGATAAGCCCCTCCCGTCCGGTCAGGGCGGATAAAACACGGTAGCCATTGGCTTCAAGCGTGATGGTAAGCAGGCGGCGGATTTGCGGTTCGTCGTCCACGATGAGCACGAAAAGTTTGGGTGGGACGGTCATTCTTTTTCCTCCGGAACAGGCGGCATGGCGGCGCTGGGCAATTTTACGGTAAAAACCGCGCCGCCGCCGGGACGGTTGGCGGCGGTTGCCGTGCCGCCTTGGGCCTCGGCAAATCCCTTGACGAGGGAGAGGCCGATGCCAGTTCCGCCCGCAGCCGCGTTCGGGCCGCGTTGAAAGCGGTTGAACAACCGGGCGGCGTCACCCGGCGGCAAGCCGGGCCCGTTGTCCGCCACTTCCAGAACAATTTGGCCGGAGCCGGGCGCGACGCGGACTTCAATGGTTGTTCCCGGCGGGGTATGCATGGCGGCGTTGCCGAGAAGATTGACAAAAATCTGTTCCGTCAACGTGCCGTCGAGTTTCACCGGCGGCAGGTGGGGGGGCAGATTGATTTTCAGGAGATGCCCATCCAAGGCGTGGCCCAACGTTTTGCGCGCATCGTCGAGCAAGTCGTGCAAATCGTGCCAGTCGAAATTCGGGCGCAAATGTCCGGCGTCGAGCCGGGAGAGGTCGAGGAGGTTTTGCACGAGCCGGTTCAAACGGCCGGCGGCCTCGGTGAGTTCGCCGGCCAAGGATTCCTGGGCGGGGTTGAGCGGGCCGGTGGCGCGCAGGCCACCGGCCACGGTGCAGATGGCGGCCAGAGGGGTGCGTAATTCGTGCGAAACGGAATTCAACAAAGTTTTGCCGAACCGCTCGGATTCGGCCACGAGTTTGGCTTCGTGTTCCTCGTCGCGCAACCGCTGGCGGTCGAGCACGAGCGCGATTTGCCGGACAAAGGCGTCAAGCAAATCCCGTTGCGCGGGCGGGAGGGTGGATGAATCGTGAAAGAGCAGGCTCAACACGCCCGTCACCCGTTCGCCCGCCACGAGCGGCAGGTGCAATCCCTCCGACGACGCCAGCGTGTCCGTATCCCGTCCGGCGGGACGGCGATGTTGAAAGGCCCAGACGGCGACAGCCTGTTCCTTGTCGGGCAGCAGCCAAGTGCTGGCAAAATAAGGGGTAGGCGTCGCGCTGCCGGATTCTTCGGGCAGCGATAGGGCCACATGGGCGTGGAATGCCTCGCCCACCTGACGGATGACCACGGCGAGCAATTGGGCGAGATCGGGCGACTCGGCCAGTTGGCGGGTGAGGAGATAAAGCGCGGTGGCCCGCTGTTCGCGCAAGCGTTCGGCCATCTGTTGCGCGCGGACGCGGGCGGTGAGTTGTCCCAGGACGATTGCCACGACGAAATACATGCCAAACATCATCCCGTCCTGAACACTGGTGATGTAAAAAGTGAAGCGCGGCGGCAGAAAGAAATAGTTCCACAAGAGCGCGCTGAATGTGGCCGCGAAATAAACCGGCCCGCGTCCGGTGAACAACGCGAGCGTTACCACGGCGAGCAGATAAGTCAACGCCAGCGCGTAAACGCCGGCGAACCGATTCAACACGGCATTAAAGCCGGTCACCCCCGCGACCACCCCCGCCACCCACACATAGGCTTGCCAGTCCACCTTGAGCGGTAAGACCCTGCTCGACTGATGGATGAAAACCTTATCGCCGTCAGCGCGGACGGCGTGGATGTCAATCTGGCCGCTGTCACGGATCAGGCGGTTGAGCATCGAACCGCCGCGCAACAAATCAAGCGACCGCCAGCCCGCAGGTTTGCCGACGACGATCTGGGTCACGTTTTGTTCGCGCGCGATTCGCAGGAGGCCGCGCACCACGTCGTCGTCAGTGGTTGAGACGATTTCCGCGCCAAGTTCGCGGGCCAAAGCCAGGTGTTTGGCTAATCGCGTTTGATCCTCCGGCGGAAGCGATCCGGGGGTCTCGACGTAAACCGCCACCCAGGTCGCGTGCAGTTCCCCCACCAGCCGCCGCGTCCAGCGCACAAGCGCCGCGGAGGTGGGGCTGGAACTGATCGCGACCATGAGACGGTGGCCGGATTTCCACGGTTCAGTCACGCCGTGGGCTTGATGGTAGGCCAGCACGGTGTGGCCGACGTGTTCGGCGGCGAAGCGCAGGGCCAGTTCGCGCAGGGTGACCAGATTGCCGGGACGGAAAAAACGATCCTGAGCCGTCACGGCCCGGTCCGGCAGATAAACTTTTCCCGCGATGAGCCGCGCGCGCAGTTCGTCAGGAGGCAGGTCAACCAATTCCAGTTCCGCATCGGCGGTCATGGTGTCTGGAACGGTTTCGTGAACGGTGACGCCGGTGATTTGACGGACGGCTTCGGCGCGGCTTTCGATGTGTTGGATGTTGAGGGTGGTGAAGACATCAATGCCGGCGTCGAGGAGTTCATTCACATCCTGCCAGCGTTTGGGATGGCGCGAGCCGGACACATTGGTGTGAGCGAACTCATCCACCAGGACAAGTTGCGGACGCCGCGCGAGAATCCCGTCCAAATCCATCTCACTCAACGTCACGCCGTGATATTCGACCTCTTTGCGCGGAACGATGACCAGTCCGTCAAGCAAGGCCTGGGTTTCGGCGCGCCCGTGAGTTTCGACGATGCCGATCACGACATCCAAGCCCTCGCGCTGAAGTCCGCGGGCGGCTTCGAGCATGGCGTAGGTTTTGCCCACGCCCGGGCACATGCCGAGAAAGACCTTTAGTTGTCCGCGTTTCTCCCGTGCGGCCTCGCTTTGAATTGCGGCTAGTAATGCGTCGGGATTTGGGCGCTCTTCAGTCACGCAATCAGTCTAACTATTTTATTTCCAGTTTCCCAGCGTGATTTGCGCGGGAATTACGAACCCATTCGGATGAGCGGATTGATACGGAATGGCATTGAGCGTTCATTGGCCGTCCAACGCCAGATTCAGTTTCAAAACATTCACGCGCGGCTCGCCAAAAATCCCCCACTGCGGCGATTCAACGAATTTCTCCACGAGGGCGGCGACCCTGTCCTCGCTCCAGCCGCGCGAGGCGGCGACACGCTTGACTTGCAAGCGGGCGGCCTCGGGGCTGATGTGCGGGTCCAATCCGCTGCCCGAGGCATAGACCATGTCGGCCGGGACGGCGGCGTTTGTTGGCAGGTTGTTGCCTGTGATGAAGGCGGAGGCGTTGTTCATCACATTGGTTTTCAAAGCGCCGCTCGTCTGGCCGAGATTGCTTGCGCCGGATGGCACGGTGGCATAGCTGCCCGATGACGGGCGCGGCCAGAAATAATTCGTGCCGGTGAATTGCTGCGCAATAAGTTCCGAGCCGACGACTTTGCCGTTGCGTTCGAGCAAGCTGCCGTCTGCCTGGCTCTTGAAAGAGAGTTGGGCGATGACGGTGATGACGAGCGGATAAGCCATGCCCGCGATAACAGTCCACAGAATCGTCTGCCGAATGGATTGGATAATGAGCTTGATCATAATAATTTCCTTCAAAAGGGTTAGGGGGCGAGATGAACAGCCACGAGCAGGATGTCAATCAACTTGATGAAAATGAACGGCACGATGATACCTCCCGCGCCGTAGATAAGCATGTTGTCGCGCAGAATAATCGCCGCGCCAAGCGGTCTGTATTTCACGCCGCGCAACGCCAGCGGAATGAGCGCCACGATGATGAGGGCGTTAAAGATGACGGCGCTCAAAATCGCGCTTTGAGGCGAGTGCAGCCCCATGATGTTTAACTTGTCAAGCGGGCCTTTGCCGCCGGCGGTCGCGGCGTAAAGCATGCCGAACATGGCGGGAATGATGGCGAAATATTTTGAAACGTCGTTGGCAAAACTAAATGTCGTCAATGAGCCGCGCGTCATCAACAGTTGTTTGCCGATTTCGACGACTTCGATGAGCTTCGTCGGGTTGCTGTCGAGGTCCACCATGTTGCCGGCTTCGCGCGCGGCTTGCGTGCCGGTGTTCATGGCCACGCCGACGTCCGCTTGAGCGAGGGCGGGCGCGTCGTTCGTGCCGTCGCCAATCATGGCGATGAGTTTGCCGCCGGATTGTTCCTGGCGGATGCGCGCGAGCTTGTCCTCCGGTTTGGCTTGGGCGATAAAGTCGTCCACGCCCGCCTCGGCGGCGATGGCGGCGGCGGTGAGTTGGTTGTCGCCGGTGACCATGACGGTTTTGATGCCCATCTTCCGCAATTGGGCGAAACGCTCCTTGATCCCGCCTTTTACCACGTCCTTCAAACGGATGACTCCGAGTATCCGGGCGCCGTCGGCCACGAGCAGCGGCGTCGCGCCTTGCCGGGCAATTTCATCAGCTTTGTCCATGACGGCTTTGTCAACATTACCGCCTTGATCCGTGACGAACTTCTGGACCGATGCGGCGGCGCCTTTGCGGATGCGGCGTTTCACCCCCCCGTTGCCGTCGCCAAAATCCATGCCGCTCATGCGCGTCTGGGCGGTGAAAGGGACGAAATGGGCGTGCGGTTCGGCGAGTTCGCGTCCGCGCAGACCGTATTTTTCCTTGGCCAGCACGGCGATGCTGCGGCCTTCGGGTGTTTCGTCGGCGAGAGACGCGAGTTGGGCGGCCTCGGCGAGTTCCTCGACTTTGACGCCAGGAGCGGCAATAAATTCCGTGGCCTGCCGGTTGCCGAGCGTGATGGTGCCGGTTTTGTCCAAAAGCAAAACGTCCACGTCACCCGCCGCTTCCACGGCGCGGCCGCTCGTGGCCATGACGTTGCGGCGCATCAACCGGTCAATGCCCGCTATGCCGATGGCGCTCAAAAGCCCGCCGATGGTCGTCGGGATCAAACACACAATGAGCGCCAGCAAAACGGGGATGGAAGTCAGCACCACGCCCTTTTGTCCGGCGGCGGTTTCATTGTAATGGGCGAAGAACGGCAGGGTGGCGACCACAAGTATGAACAACGCGGTCATGCTTACCAGCACTATATTGAGCGCGATTTCGTTTGGCGTTCTTTGCCGGTGCGCGCCTTCGATCATGGCAATCATCCGGTCCAAAAATGAATGGCCGGCCTCGGCGGTGACGCGCACGACAATGCGGTCGCTCAACACGCGTGTGCCGCCGGTGACGGCGCTATGGTCGCCTCCGCTTTCGCGGATGACGGGAGCGGATTCACCGGTGATGGCCGACTCGTCCACGGTGGCGATGCCTTCGACAATCTCGCCGTCAGCGGCAACGATGTCGCCGGTCTCGCAGACAAACAGCTCGTCCATTTTCAGGTCGTTGCTGTTGACGGCGATTTCCTTGCCTTTGACAAGTTTGCGCGCGGTGGTCTTGGTTCGCATTTTGCGCAATTCGTCGGCGTGGGCCTTGCCGCGGCCTTCTGCCATGGCCTCGGCGAAATTGGCGAAGAGGCAGGTGATCCAGAGCCAGAGGCAGATTTGGGTGTTGAACAAGTTAAACTGCCGCGGCAGAAACAAGAAGACAGTCGTCATAATCGCGCCGACATAGACGACGAACATGACGAGGTTTTTGATCTCCTCGCGCGGGTTCAATTTCTTGAACGACTCAATTAGCGCGGAGCGGACCAGGGTCTTGTAATTGATCTCAGTTTTGTTGCTCATAGAACTTCCTTCTAAAACTTCTCATTAAAACCCGTTTTATTTAAAAAATGCGGCCGGACAACATCAATCCATGCTCAATGATCGGGCCGAGACAGAGCGCGGGGAAAAAGGTCAGCATCCCGACGATCAAGATGACGCCGAGCAAGACACAGGTGAAGGTCAAGCCATTGGTGGGCAGAGTTCCGGGCGAGGGCGGCACGGTTTTTTTCGCGGCGAAGCTGCCGGCAATGGCCAGGACCGCGAAGATGACGCCGAACCGGCCGAAGAACATGACCGCGCCAAGCGTGAGGTTGTAGAAATTGGTGTTTGCGCTCAATCCGGCAAACGAGCTGCCGTTGTTATTGGCGCAGGAGGCGTAGGCGTAGAGGATTTCACTCAAGCCATGCGGTCCGCCGTTGCCCAGACCAGCCAGTCCCGCGGCCGAACCGCACGCGATGATTGAGCCGATCAAGATGAGAAAATTTGGAATCAGAATCGCGACGATCGCCCAGGCGGCTTCCCAGGACTGGATTTTTTTGCCAAGGTATTCCGGGGTGCGTCCGATCATCAACCCGGCAATGAAGACGGTGAGCAAGACATGCATGAGGATGCCGTAAAGGCCTGAGCCGACTCCGCCGAAGACGATGCAGCCGAGCATCAGGTTGCAAAGCGGCACGAGTCCAGCCAGCGGCGAAAAGCTGTCATGCATCGCGTTGACTGCACCGCAGGACGTGCCTGTGGTGGCGGTGGCGAAGAGCATGCTGTTCATCACGCCAAAGCGCACCTCCTTGCCTTCCAGTTGGGGCATGAAGTTGGCGGTGACGGGGTTGGGTTGTGATTCCGCCCACCAGGCGGTCGCGAAACCTGCAACGAGCAGCACGAGCATGACAGCGAAAACACATCGGGCATGCCGGGCATCGCCGACGAGCAGTCCAAACGCGTAAACCAGCCCCGCCGCGATGATAATCAGGCCAAACATTTCGATGAAATTTGTGAAAGGCGTCGGATTTTCAAAGGGATGCGCGCTGTTCTGGCCGAAGAAGCCGCCGCCATTTGTGCCGAGGTGCTTGATGGCGATCTGAGAAGCCGCAGGGCCGGTGGGGATGCTCTGCTCCGTCACCTTTTGATCCACCATCACCGGTTTGCCGTTGGCGACCACCGGCTGGCCTTTGTCGTCGGTCTTTTGCACCTGGGTGGTGTAGGATTCAACCAGTTTGGCGGTGGCGTAGGGCTTGAAATTTTGCACCACGCCTTGTTGCGCGAGCAAGAGCGCGACGACAACGGATATGGGCAGCAAAATATAAAGTGTTGTGCGCGTAACGTCGGTCCAGAAATTGCCGAGCGTCTTTGCCGACGCGCGTTTCAATCCGCGCGCCAGAGCGAGCAAGACCGCGATGCCCGAGGCCGCGCTCAAGAAATTGTGGACGGCCAACCCGGCCATCTGCGTGAAATAACTAATCGTGTTTTCGCCCGAATACGCCTGCCAGTTGGTGTTGGTGATGAAGCTGATGGCGGTATTGAGCGCGAGCGCCCAGGGCACGTTGGGAAAGTGTTGGGGATTGAGCGGCAGCCAGACTTGTATCATTTGCAGCACCACGAGCGAGAGCGCCCCGATGACGTTGAAGATGAGCACGGCAAAGAAATAGTGCTTCCATGTCATTTCCTCGTCGGCCGCCACGCCGGTGAGCCTGTAAATGATTTTCTCAACCGGGTAGAGCAGCCGGTGCAGAAAAGTTTTCTCACCCTTGAAAACTTTCGCCATGTACCGCCCCAACAACGGGGCCAGCGCCAGCAGGAGTCCAAAGAACAAAACGAGTTGTATTATTTCGGTGGCTTTCATTTTCGTCACTTTCCAAAACACGAACACGGTTCTGTGTTCATGGATGTAAAATGACGCGGGCGATTACATATGCATAATCAATACCCTATGAAATAGTATTAATAAAAAATCAACAAAGGCGGAAACGGGCCACGGTTTTGCGAGGTGGAATTTCCAAAGCGGCAGAATAGCTGCCAGCTTCAAGCGGTGCGCCGTGAGCGGGTTACGGCAGTTTGGAGAGGTCGTCGCTGGTCCATGCGCCGTCGTGTCGGGCGGTGGCTTCGCGAATGGCCTTGATGGTGTCGGGGTGGATGGGCGGCGCCCCATGCTCCCAACTGCGGCGGATGTAGGTGAGGATGCTGGCGAGTTGTTCGTCGTTAAAAGTGGCCCAACTGGGCATGGTGGAGTTGAAGTTTTCACCGGCGGCGGTGATTTTGCCTTGCACGCCTTGCAGAACAATGCGCGCGAGGCGGTTGCTCGATCCTGTCACCCACTCGGAATCGGCCAGCGGCGGGGCGACCCCATGCGCGCCCAAGCCTGTGGTTTGATGACAGGCGGCGCAGGTGGCGTTAAAAAGAGTGAGACCAAGGTCGTATGCTTTTTGCTCATCCGCGGTCAGCGGCGGCACATAGGGGGGCGGGACGAAGCCGGGTTGTTCGGGCCAGGTTAAGACACGGTCCAGTTTTTGAATTCTGGCGGCGATTTCCTTGCCGGCGCGCAACCGGGATAAGCCGGATGGCTGGGCGGTCAGGTACAACTTTTTCATGCTGGGACGCGCAATCAGGCCGTCGAGCAAGGCGGTTTGCTGCCACTGTGGGGCGGCGGCGGCTGTTTCGAGCAGGCGCCAGATATGGTTGGTGTCACGCGAATTGATGACACATTCGGCCAAGTCTTGCAGTAACGGGCCGCGTCCTTCGCCGTCCTCTTTCCATTCCTGGGACAGCATGGCGGCGAATTCGGTTTCGTGTTGATAGAGGCTGGTAACGATGGCTTCGCGCACCATGGGACGGGCGGCGGAATTACTGGCGACCAGCCATAGGCCATGCCGCGTTTCGGGGCGGGAAGTCTGGCCGAAGGTGCAGGCGAGTTGCAGTTGCACATCGGGATCAAGGTCGGTTTGAGCGAGCGAGATCAGGCGGGACAAAATTTCATCGGCAGACGGGCTGTGCATGAAATTTTCAGAGAGGCGAATGGCGGCGGCCCGGACTTTTGGAGTGGGGCTGGCGAGGAGGCTGAACAAGGTTTGTTTGTCTGTCTGGCCCATGCCATCCAAGGTCCATGCGGTGTGGATTTGAGCGACAGGATTGGGGGAATGGATGGCTTGATCTTTGAGGGCGTCGATCACGTTGGGGTTGGCCCGTTCAATCAGCAGGCGCTGGGCGGTGTCTTGTATCCAGCCGTTGGGACTGGCGAGTTTTTCGACGAGTTGCGCGGAACTTAAATCTTCCAGAGTGACGCGGGCGGGATTGCTGGCGCCGTAGGTGATGCGATAAATGCGGCCGAGATGGAGAGGTGTCTCCAAGTTGCGGGATTTGATCTGGCGGCGCAGGTAGGTGGTAAGAGAAATCCGGTGTTCCAGGACGCCGTGGTGGAAATCCACCATATACATGGCGCCATCCGGTCCGTTGTAAAGATTGACCGGGCGAAACCGCTCATCGCTGGAACCCAGGAAACTTTTGTCCGCATAGGCTTCATGTCCGGTCATTGTGCCGTTGGTTTCCAGCAAAACATCGCGGATGACGGTGTTGCCGGCAGGCTCGCAAACGAAAGCGTTGCCGCGGTATTCGGGAGGAAAATTGTCGCCGCGATAAATAAGCGGACCGCAGGCGGAGGTGGTTTTTGCCAGGGTGCCGTTGGTCCGTAGAATGTCTTTCCAATAGCCGCGATTAACCCCCGGGGTCATGGCGACGGGCCAGACCGTCTGGTCGTGAATGGGATCAACGTTTACGCCGACACTGTGGCGATAATTCAGGTTGCGTTCGACGTAGGCGGAGGGAATCAGGTTGATGCGGAATTGGTCTTCGTTGGAATTAAAGACGAGGCGGCCGTAGTCATCCTGTGTCACGCCCCATTGGCCGTGCCGCAGGGTGGGACTGAGTTGCCATTCGCCATCAGTGTTGCGGATGCGCATGAAGTAGGCGGAGGAATAAATCCAGTTATCAAGCCCCCACATCAAACCATTGGCGGCATTTTGGGGATCATAATTGTTGCCGTAATCCTTGGTGATTTCCACGCGGGGACCGGCTTTGTCGCCGTCAATGATCGTATAAAACCAGAGGTGGGGCGGCTCCCCGATCAGGATGCCGTCGCGAATCAAGGCCAGGGCGCGGGGCAAAACCATGTGATCGGCGAAAACGACGCGTTTGTCCAGATGATCGTCGTTGCGGGAAGATTCCAGGACGACAACAGCGCTGTTGGACTGGCTTTCGCCAGTTCCATCCACGTTGGGCATGTAGCTGCTCATTTCGGCCACCCAAACACGGCCGTCGGCACCGAAGGCCATGGCGACAGGGTCGTGAACCAAAGGTTCGCTGGCGACCAGTTCGATGTGGAAACCGGGTTCGATTGTGAATGTGGCCAGGGACTGTTCGGGCGACAAAACCGGTTGAGGAGGAATTTTGTCAGCGGGGACGGGGTCTACTTGGCGCTGGCCTTGGGCATCGCGGACATCGCCCTCTTGCGCCCAAGCGGACGGGATCGTGATTAGAAACAGGGAAACCGCGAGGAGGGATGGTCGGAATTTCATGTAAAAGAGAACAGACGCAAACACCGGTCGAAATATTTAATCATTTTTACAAGGCCAATAACGGACACCAGACACAAAACCGGAAAACCAGCGCGCCCGGCGCGATTCGAACGCGCGACACCCTGCTTGGAAGACAGCAAAAGCCGTTAAACGGTTGTTATGTATTGCGAGAGAATTCTGAGGCATTTCCCGGCAAAGTCAATCACCGGGCGGAATATCTTTGCCCCATTTGACCGGGCCATGTATGATTTTGCTCCGACAATAAAACCGCTTTCTAAAATGAAAAAAACGCTTTACCTCCTCATAGCTTTACTCGCCGCCAACACCGTGCTCGCCCAGAACATTGACCTGCCTGCCCCGCAGAAATCCGGCGGCATGCCCTTGATGGATGCCTTGGCGAAGCGGTCCACCAGCAGAGAATTCGACTCCCGGGAGTTATCGTCGCAGCAGATTTCCAGTTTGCTTTGGGCGTGCGATGGCATCAATCGGTCGAACGGCAAACGCACCGCTCCGTCAGCCAGGAACTTTCAGGAGACTGACATCTGCGTGATTATGAAAAGCGGGGCCTATGTCTATGACGCCACGTCCAACAAACTCAACTTGGCCGTGGCAGGGGACCTGCGAAGTTTTGCAGGGACCCAGGCGTTTGTCACCAACGCGCCGGTCACACTGGTCTATGTGGCCGACCTGGCCAGGATGGGAAAGTCGGGCGTCGAGGAGAAGAAGAACTACGCCTATGCCGACGTGGGCTTTATTTCCCAGAACGCCTACCTTTTCTGCGCATCGGAAGGACTCGTCACAGGTGTCCGCGCCTCCGTGGACCGGAAAGCGCTGGCGTCAAAACTCAAGCTTCGCGCCGACCAGATGATTATTCTGGCGCAGTCGGCAGGGTACGCGAAACCCTGAGCCATAGTTGCGCCGGACAGCGGAACCGGGAAAATGCCTGTTGTAAATGGTGCGCCCGGCGCGATTCGAACGCGCGACACCCTGCTTAGAAGGCAGGTGCTCTATCCAACTGAGCTACGGGCGCAACTGTTTATTTGCAATCACTCACAACAGAACACACCGAATTTGTCCGATATTTCGATGCGTTCCATCAGGAACATATTATGCCCGAATTCGCATCCGGGGCAAGTTGCTTCGCAAGAGCCTGAATACCTGATCCCGGTTGCAAAGCTTCGCTTGACTGATCTGGAATCACGAACGTAGTTGCCAGCAGAGGAAAATGAGCCGGGAAACACGTCCTCGTCCCGTCCATCTTGCGTTTCGCGCGCAGGATTTCCGGGGGGACATGTTTCCTGAGGATACAGGACAATA
>CAZLEE010000126.1:0-12835 GCA_964558455.1 uncultured Verrucomicrobiota bacterium
ACAAAAATGCTGATTTTATTGGTACTATTTTGAGTTTTCAAACAGGCTCTAAGGCCGAAATTAATGGCGCCGGCACCATTTCCATCCGCGTCAATGTTGACGCCATCTGCGCCATCGTGGAAATACAGCCCCCCCGTTGCACGAACTTGAAACTGATTAGGCGCGGTGTCGGCCAGGGTGCCAGAATCGTCCGCCCAGACAAACGAACCGGTGTTCAGCGCCTGGGCAGATTGGCCGACGGCGAAACTATAAAGGCCTGACGCCAGATTGTTATACCCGCCGGGGACCGTGGCATACGACCCAGTGACCGAATTTTGGTTGCCACCACCGATGCTTCCGGCGTTTTGCGCCCCGTTGGTATTGTACTCGCCCCCGGCAATCACGTTTTCGTAACCGTTGTTAATGATATTGTTCCATCCGCCGCCGATAACGTTCAGATTCTGACCGGTAATGGCGTTGCTGGCGACGCCTGCCTGTCCGCCCGCACCGATGAAGTTGCCCACCGAACCCGGGGTAACGTAGTTGGCGGAGCTGCCGCCAATGACGTTGGGCGTGCCGTAAACAGGGTCAGGCTCAACGCGCAGACCGCGGACGCCGTTCACATGCACTTCCAGCGCCTCATTATCCGTCGTGCCCACGAAATCCGGTCCCGGCGTCGTGCCCGTGTTGCCGAGGATATTCCAGAAACTATTCGGCCCAAACCCGTCCAGCGTCAAGGCGTTGACATTGGCCAGCCCCGCGCCACTGCCGGTGAAACTGTCGCTGGCATTGTTGAGGGTGAGCGCGTCGCCATAGGTGCCGGAAAGCAATCCGGCAGGGAGCGTGCCGGTCAATTGGCTGGCGGGCAGGGTGCCGTCAAGGTTTTCGGCGGTGATGGCGTAGGGAGCGGGGTTGATCTCCTGCAGCGGCGTCAGGGCTGTGTAGTTGCCAACGCCGTTGCTGCGCGTACTAATGGCCAGCCAGGTGGCATTGCCTGTGAAGACGGCGCCAAAGTTGAGGGTGGTGGTGAACAGGCCGTTGGTCACGCCGATGGCCGTCTGGGTGATTGTGCTTCCAACCTCGGTGCCGGTGCCCGCCGCATTCGTGTATAAGGCGAACTCAAAGTCGAAGAAACCGCCGGCCGGAGCGCCATTGGTCAACAACCGGCCTTGATACGTGAACGCCGTGCCCTGAGCCTCGGCAGAGGAGATTATAAAGGGGGGAGCGCAGAGGGCCAGCAAGGCCAGGACAAGGACTTGTTTCGTTTTCATAAAAGTCTTAATGCTTTGGTTAAGAACGAGTCAAGACAGGTCCCTCAAACCCACGACACCCGGCAAGGAACCATTAATCAGATAACAACGCGGTGACTTTGCCAAAAAAGCGACCGGCAGACAAGTAAAAAAACTAACTTTACTAATAATAAATTATTATTACTGGATTGGCCACGTTTTTCTTTCCCTGGCCGAGGCCAACAGGCTACCGGGTCTGACGATGGAATTTTTGCGTGGTGGAGATGGCGTTTGTCACTGCGTGCCGCCTGTCACCCATGCCACCGGTGCCACCAAACGGACGTTCTCCACCACAACGACCGGTTGTTGACTCCAGGTGCGGCCGCCGTCATCCGAGTGAATACGGACGATGCGGGCCGGATTTGCATCGCTCGTTCCGCCATGGAATTGTGTGTAAAAGAAGAGAATGCGCCCGGACGTGCGATCATTCATACCGTAGCGCATCAATGGGATCGAGTGCCGCCGCCTTGCGGGCGGGGTAGTATCCGAAGAAGACCCCGATGCCGAAGCTGACGCCGAATGCCAGTAGAACCGATCCTGGGGAAACAATGGCCGCGAAATCAGCAAAGACCGCGACCAGTCTCGAAGCGCCAAAACCAGCCAGCACGCCGATGCCGCCGCCGATCAGACTCAAGGTGATCGCTTCGATCAGGAATTGCAGTTTGATGTCGCCGGGTTGCGCGCCGACGGCGATGCGGATGCCAATTTCGCGGGTGCGTTCCGTGACGCTCACCAACATGATATTCATGATACCGATGCCGCCGACAAAGAGCGAAATGCCGGCGACTGAACCCAGCAGCAACGTGATGACTTTGGAGATGGAATTGACGGTATCGGCAATTTCTTTCTGGTTGAAAATGTTGAAGTCATTGTCGTGGCCGGCGGTCAGACGGTGACGCTGGCGGAGCAGGCTGGTGATTTGCTGCTCGGCAATTTCCATCCGTTCCGCGCTGACGATCTGGACATTGATTGAGCGCAAGTATTTTTCGCCGGTAATGCGTTTCATCACGGTGGTGTAAGGGATGATGATGCGGTCGTCTTGGTTTTGTCCCCCCATGCCAGCCCCCTTGCTTTCCAACAGGCCGATGATAATGAACGGAATGTTTCCCACCCGGACAGTTTGGCCCACGGGATTCAGCGGGCCAAAAAGTTCATTTGCGGTTTTCGACCCAATGACGGCTACTTTTGCCGCGCTAAGAACATCGCGTTGCGCAAACATCGAGCCGGCGGCCAGTTTCCAATCCCGGATTTTCAGGTAGTCGGGCGATTCACCCGCGACGGTAGTGGACCAGTTGCGGCCGTTGGCGATGGCTTGGGCGGTGGTGGTGGCCTCCGGACTGATGGCACAAACATTTGCCACTTCACGGCTGATGGCGTCGGCGTCGGCCAGCGTGAGGGCGCTGGCGCTGCCGAGACCGGAATTCACCCCCCCAGCGTGCCGGCTGCCGGCAAAAACGGAGAGCAGGTTTTGTCCGAGCGCGGCAATTCGATTCGTGATGCGCGCCTGTGCGCCGTTGCCCACGGCCACCATCGCCACCACGGAGGCGACGCCAATAATGATGCCGAGAGCGGTGAGGATGGAACGCATCTTGTTTCGACGCAGCGCGCGCAGGGAAATCAGCGCGGTTTGCAAAGTTCGGAGCAGAAAGGTTTGAATGTAATCGAATAAAATCATGGTCTAGGCAAGTTTGGCTTTCTGCTCGGCTTGATTGAGGACATTGAGGTCTTGGCCGGCAAAACGGCGGTTCTTGTTCTGTGTGTCACTGATGACCAATCCGTCGCGCATGACGATGATGCGTTTGCAATAGGCGGCGATGTCCAATTCGTGCGTGACCATCACGATGGTGATGCCGGCATCGTTGAGTTCCTGAAACAAACCCATAATCTCAATGCTCGTGCGAGTGTCGAGATTGCCGGTCGGCTCATCGGCCAGAACCAGTTCGGGATGGTTGACCAAGGCGCGGGCGATGGCGATCCGTTGCTGCTGGCCACCGGAAAGCTGACCGGGATGATGCCCGGTGCGATTGCCGAGGCCCACTTGTTCCAGGCTTTTCGTCGCACGGCTGCGACGTTCCCGCAAGGGGACCAGCGGGTGACTGTAAAACATCGGCAGCTCGACATTCTCCAGCGCGGACGTGCGAGCCAGGAGGTTGAAGCTTTGAAAGACGAAGCCAATTTTTCTGTTCCTCAATTCCGCCAGCTCTTTCCGGTGCAGCCCGGCGACCGCAACGCCATCAAGCAAATAATTTCCGCTCGTGGGTTGATCCAGGCAGCCGAGCGTATTCATCAGCGTGGACTTGCCCGATCCGCTCGCGCCCATGATGGCAACCAAGTCGCCACGCTGAATATCCAGCGTGACGCCTCGCACAGCTTTCACCTCGACTTCGCCGGTCTGATAAGTCTTGGCGAGATCGCGAAGCCGGATGACAGGTGCGGTGTTGGCTTGAGTGTTCATGGACTGGGAGGCGGGCCACCGAAGTCATTTGATTTTGTGCTGCCAGAGAGCGTTGATGTCACGACCGGGACGCGTTCGGCCAGCCCTTCCAGAATTTCCGTGTCCACTCCGTCGGTGACACCGGCCTTGACGATGACGGGTTTGAGTTTCGTGCCATCACTGCCCGGCGAATAAAGGAGGCGCTGGCTGCGTTCCAGTCTGGCTGGCGGCGTCTGTTCGAACTGGGCGCCATCCGGTGGCGTGTAGCGTAACGAGGTGTTGGGAATTTTTAATACATTCTTGTGGTCGGCAACGAGGATGGAAACATCGGTTGTCATGCCGGGGAACAATTTCTGCTCCGGGTTGTCCACCGTGATGATGGTTTCATAGGTGACGACGTTCTGCGTGGTCGTGGGCGATTTGCGAACCTGTGTGACCGCGCCGTGGAAAACTTCGTCGGGGAAAGCGTCCACCGTGAAGTCCACCGGCTGGCTGTCCTTCACCTGGCCGATATCCGCTTCGGAAACGGCTGCGCTGATGTTCATCTTGGTGATGTCTTGCGCGATGGTAAACAACACCGGCGTACTCATGGCGGCGATCACCGTCTGGCCGGCGTCCACCTTCCGCGAAATGACGATGCCGTTCACTGGAGCGGTGATTTTACAATAGTCAAGATTTGCTTGGGCGCTTTCGACCGCCCCTTGCTGGATGACGACTGTGGCCTCAGCCTGCGCCAGTTCGGCCGTGGCTTGGTCCACGTCCAACTGCGAAGCGGCGTGCTGCGGGGCGAGAATTTTCTTTCGCTCCAGATTCTGGCGTTTGAGGGTGGCATCGGCCTTGGCGCTCGCAAGCTGGCCGCCAGCCTGGCGCAGGGCGGCGGCATAGACGGTTGGATCAACTTCGGCTACCAACTGGCCTTTTTTCACTGGCGAGTTAAAGTCGGCATACAAGGCAATAATTTTCCCGGATACCTGGCTGCCCACATCCACGCTGACCAAGGCGCTAAGCGACCCGCTGGCGGTGACGTGTTGGACAATCTCGCCCCGCGAGACGGACGCGGTTTCGTATTTGGATGTGCCGGAGTGTGACTTGCAACCGGCGCCGGTCGTCAACGTGAGCGCCGCAAGAGTCAGTAGAGGTGGAAGACGGAAAAGTTTCATTGTCAGTATTATCTTGTTGGCTTGCATGGTCTCATTTCCAGCCGCCACCCAACGCCTTGTAGAACGAAATCTGGCTGGCGAGTTTGTTGTATTGGGCTTCGATGCGGCCCTGTTCCGCGCTGTAGAGGTCCTGTTGCGCCGAAAGCACATTCAAGTAGGAATCCTCGCCCTGGCGATAGCGTACGTTGGCGAGGTCGAAGCGTTTTTGCTGGGCATTGATCAGGGCAGTTTCGTCCTTGACTTGGCTCTCATAACTGCTGCTGGCGACGAGAGCGTCCGCCACTTCCCGAAACGCGGTCTGGATGGCTTTCTCGTAATTGGCCACCTCAATACGTGTGCCCACTTTGGCTGAATCCAAATCAGCGCGGTTCAGGCCGCCCGTGAAAATGGGCACGGTCACCTGCGGGGAAAAACTCCAGACGCCCGTGCCTGAGCCGAAGAGTTGCGAAAGCTGGGAACTGGTGGAGCCGACCGACGCGGTAAGCGAGATGGTGGGGAAAAACGCGGCGCGGGCTGCGCCAATGTTCGCGTTCGCGGCCTTCAACGTGTGTTCGGCCTCGAGAATGTCAGGGCGGCGTTGCACGAGCGCGGACGGCAGTCCCGCCGGAACGTCGGCCAGCAGGTTGGTGTCGTTGAATGACCCGGGCGCGGGCAGGTCAACCGGGAGCGATTGCCCGACGAGCAGCACTAGTGCGTTCTGCGCTTGCACAAGCTGGCGCTCATAGGCCAGCACATTGATCTTCGCCGTCTGCACCTGCCCCTCGGCTGTGCGCAGGTCCAATTCGTTGCTGGCCCCGGCGTCGTAGGTGGCTTTGTTGAGTGCGTAGGAGTCCTGTACCGCCGCCAGGGTCTGCCGGGCAACCTGGAGTTGCTCTTCCAGTTGCCGTAGCGTGAAGTATTGGGTGGCGACCTCAGAAATAAGGGTGATTTGCACGTTGCGCCGCGCCTCATCGGTGGCGAAGTATTTCTCCAAAGCCTGCTTGTTCAAGCTGCGCACCCGGCCAAAGAAATCCAGTTCATAAGAGGTCGAGCCAAGGCTGGCGCTCCATTGATCAGATGTGGCGCTGGATTGATTGAACAAGGTGCCGGGTTGGGCGGACGTGATGCCGGAGGAGTGGGAACGGGTATAACTGCCGCTGGCGTCCACCGTGGGCAGCGACGACGAACGGGTGATGCGATACTGCGCCTGGCTCTGTTCGACATTGAGGATGGCCACCCGTAAATCGCGGTTGTTGGCCAGCGCCAGTTCGATCAGCTTCTTCAGCCGCCCTTCCGCGAAAAAATCCTGCCAGGCAATGTCGGAAGCGGCCGGGCCGGCCTTTGTTTTCACGGCCCCCGGATACTGCGCTGGCACCGGCGCGGCCGGGCGCACGTATTTTGGAATCATCGTGCAGCCCGATAACGCCACGGCTGCAACGAGCAAAGATAACCGCATTTTTGACATGATAAAATTCTTCTTGGCATCCGGCCGGCCATTGAAATGCGGGAGGCGTCCGAGACGTCGGCGCTTTCCTCACTCAAGGTCAGCACAGTCCGCCCAACACTTGGGAGTGAACTGGTGCAGGCAATGCCGTTTCGAGCAGAACTTGCCGCGGTCGAACACCTCCCGCGTCTTTACTAGACCACAAGGCGCTCCTGCATGATAGGGCGATGTGACGGGGCGGGATATAAACTGGATGAAACGCTTCTATCTCGTGATGGGGACGTGGTGGAGCAGGGGGTGAATGCCGTCCGCAAATCTAAAATCGCCGCCCGCGACGGTGAATTCCAACAGTTTGGATTTGGGCCGCGAAATTTCATCACGACTATGCCAGCCTTTGTCACGTCTTTGCCGTGATCCATCTCATTTGGCTGCCGTGCGATTGGAATTCACAAGACAACCCGGTCATTGCAGGCTAAAATTTTTCCGTGAATCAAGGCACGGCTGCTTTTTTTCCAGCCCGGCGCTGGCTGTTTTTTATCCCGGTATTTTTCCTGGGTTGGGTGGTTTTCATGGGATTGATGAGCGCCCAACATGTCTTGAGCGGAGCGTTTGTGTGGACAGACGCGTTGCGCATGACTTTGAACCAATGGCTGCCGTGGCTGTTATTTTCGCCGTTCATCTTCTGGCTGGCCTTCCGGTTTCCCATTGAACGCACGGATTGGAAGTTTCGCCTCGTCATTCAGGCTGGCGCTTGCGTGCTGGTGGTTTTGATCTGCGCGGTCGCCGGGGATTATCTGATGCCGATGAGGGCAAGGCCGCCGCCGAACGGGATCTGGCCGAACGATGCCATCATGCGCGGGCCGCCGCCACTGTGGTTTCGCATCCAGTTCAACATGCCGGTGTATCTGGTTATTGCCAGTCTTGGCCATGCGTTCGTCTATTTCCGCCGCGCCCAACAGCGTGACCGCCAGGCGTTGGACCTGGAGAAACACCTGGCGCAGGCGCGGCTTCAGGCTCTGCGAACGCAGCTTCATCCGCATTTTTTATTCAACACGCTCAACGCCATCTCAACCCTCATCCACACCGCTCCACCGCTCGCAGATGACATGATCGGCAATTTGAGCACACTGCTCCGATTGTCGCTCGACAGCGCCACGGAGCAGGAGGTTCCGCTCGGTCGTGAACTGGATTTTCTTGACCATTATCTCGACATCGAAAAAATCCGGTTTGGCGACCGGTTGCGGATTGAAAAGAATATCTCACCTGAAACGCGCGCCGCCTTGGTCCCGACCTTCATTCTCCAGCCGCTGGTGGAAAATGCCGTCCGGCACGGCATTGAACCCCAGGTGTCGCCCGGTGTCGTGAGAATCGAGTTCTGGCGCGACGGCGAAATGTTGCGCGTGACCATCTCTGACACGGGCGTGGGTCTGCCGGAACTCGCCAGTGCGGAAGTCCCTCTGACCGGAGGGATCGGTCTTTCCAACACCCGCGCCCGGCTCCAAAGTTTATATCCTGCCCGGCATCGGTTTATCCTGCGCAATGCCGATGCCGGCGGCTGCGTGGCGGAACTTGAAATTCCCTTTCACACCCGGGCCACATCGACAACTTCCGCAAATCCCCATGAATAAAATTCGCACCTTGATCGTGGATGACGAACCGCTGGCGCGACAGCGAATCGCCATGCTTTTGAAGGAGGAGCCGGACATTGAAGTGCTCGGTGAATGCGGCACCGGCGCCGAAGCGCTCGCCGTCATCCGGCGTGATTCGCCGGACCTGCTGTTTCTTGATGTGCAGATGCCTGAGATGGACGGATTCGCAATGTTGGCCGCAGTTCCGCCCTCCCAGTTGCCGGCGGTCATTTTTGTCACCGCCTTTGACCAGCACGCACTGAGGGCGTTTGAAGTGGAGGCGCTTGATTATCTGCTCAAACCGTTCACCACCGCCCGTTTTCGGGAAACGGTCCAGCGTGCCCGTGCCCGGCTGGCCATCCGACCCAAAGACGAGTCATTGGCCAAAGCACTCATGGCGCTGGCAGGCCGCAGCCCGACTGGCAACAACTATCTGACGCGACTGTCCGTGAAGACGCCGGGACGCATCATTTTCATAAAAACCGCGCAGATCACCTGCATTGAATCGGCCGGCAACTATGTGGCCGTGCTCGTCGGCAAGGAAACGCATATTGTGCGCGACACCATCAACGCCCTGGAGGAGCGGCTGGACCCGGAAAAATTTCTGCGCATCAGCCGTTCCGCAATCGTAAATCTGGATGGCATCAAGGAACTGCTGCCGCATGCCCAGGGGCAGCACACCGTGGTTTTGCACAATGGCAAACGGCTGACCATGACGCGCGGATTGCGCGAAGTGGAAAAGGCGCTGAAATTTTCGTAGCCCGTTTTCCGGGCGGGGCTGACCGAATCCCACACTCATGCCGAAGTGTCAAGAATTTGGCGCGAACTGCTCCCGGTCTGCGCGGCGGTCTGGCTGGAATTAGTTGATATGGAATTGCCAGCCGTACTGTCCATGCTGCTTTTCTTGGCGCTCTTTTGTGCGGCCTTGGCCTGTGCCTGTTGAATTTGCATCTGGACCATGTTAACCTCTGCCTCCAGGCTCTGGACAACTTGCTCCTTGGTCGTCGTGCTGTCTTTGCTCTGGTTTTCCTTCTGTATCTCCTTCTGAAGGGTCTGCAGTTGTTTTTCGAGTTGGGTAACGCTGGCGTTGCCCGAAACAGTCACAGTGGTTGACACCGTGCTGGAGATGGATGAAACACTCATGGCATTTCTTTCGTTGTATTTTACATTTGCCTCGGCGCCTGGCGTCGTTTCTGCAATGCGCCGCACACCCGAATCGGGTGATCCAGTCCACTCCCACCCATCGCATCGGCCGCTGCCGCCAAAACTTTAGTCCGATCTGTTGAGCTGCGGTTTGAAAGAAAAATTACCACCGCGCGACAATGTTGCCAGGAGCGCCGCGTTGGATGCGAACATCAGAACAATTCAAGCACAACGACAGATTTAGCCGGGATTGTCACCGAAAGTATGCCGTTTTCAATAATGGCTCCAACCAGGGGCTGCGGTTGCACGGCATCGGGGGCATCAAATGAATTATGGGAATTGATCGCAGGCGCCGTCAGGACGCGTCCAGAGACGGACTTTGCACTCAGCCCCGCGAACTGGCACGAAAGATGAACAGGGCGATCCGCATCCGCATTGGTCAGCGAAATATGGACCTTGCCAGAGTTGTCGCGCGAGGCGGATGCGGTAACGGCCTTGATCGTCCCGCCTCCGTCAGAGTAGTTTGGCGAGATCAATTCGGCGGGCAGCGAAGTGGCATCCTGATGGACTGAATACATCTCAAACACATGGTAGGTCGGAGTGAGCAACATCTTCGCTTTGTCAGTCAGAATCATGGCTTGCAGGACATTAATTAATTGGGCGATATTGGCCATTTTCACGCGGTCGCAGTGTTGGTTGAAAATGTTCAATGTGAGGCCGGCAACAAGCGCATCGCGCAGAGTATTCTGTTGATAAAGAAAACCGGGGTTCGTCCCGGGCTCCACCTCATACCAGGCGCCCCATTCATCGACGATCAGGCCGACTCTTTTTTGGGGGTCGTATTTGTCCATGATAGCGGAGTGTCGCGTGAGAAGCTCATCAATGCTCATGGCCTGGCCCAACAAGTATATCCAATCGTCCCGGCCAAATTCGGTGGCGGAATGACTGGACCGTCCTGAGCCGCAATAATAATGCAACGACAGGCCATCCATGGATCGGGCCGCACGGGCCATAAGAACTTCAGTCCAATTGTAATCCGCCCCATTGGCGCCGCATGCGATACGGTAAATGTGATTGCTCCCGTAGTTCTTCAAGAAGGTGTTGTAGCGGCGAAAATTATCAGCGTAGAACTCCGGCGTCATGTTGCCTCCGCATCCCCAGCTTTCATTGCCAACGCCAAAATAAGGAATCGCCCATGGTTCGTCGCGGCCATTTTTCCGGCGCAAATCCGCCATGGGTGATTGGGCGGACGAGGCAATATACTCAACCCACTCCATCATTTCCTGGACGGAGCCGCTGCCGACATTGCCGCAAACATACGGTTGCGCGCCTATTTGCGCGCAAAAATCCATGAACTCGTGCGTGCCGAAGGCATTGTTTTCGACCACGCCACCCCAGTGGGTGTTGATCATGGAGGGGCGTTTCTCACGGGGGCCGACGCCATTTTTCCAATGGTATTCGTCGGCGAAACATCCACCAGGCCAGCGCAGGACGGGGACTTTGAGTTTTTTGAGAGCAGCCACCACATCATTGCGGATGCCACGGGTATTCGGGATGGGACTATCTTCGCCAACCCAGACGCCTTCGTAAATGCAACGGCCAAGGTGTTCGGAGAATTGCCCGTAAATGTTGCGGTTAATGATCGCGCCAGGCTGGTCGGCCCTAACCAAAAGCGTGGCGGTGTCAAAGTTCCCGGCGTTCTGTGCCATGAGAGGTTCAAGCCATAGGCACGCGGTCAATGCCACAAAGAGGTTGCAAACTAGTGATTTCATTTAATTAATCTTTTGGTATTGTATCCGAAAATATTCAGACGGGTCCTGTGCGGGGAAATTTGCCTGGTATAACCAGGCATCGCCCAAATCAGAAATGTTTGTCGCGGATAGAGGCTGGATTTCATTCCAATCGACGAGGTTGGTTGAGTGTTCGATAACGCAGGTCACATCCCCAAGGTTCTTGCGCAGGCGATAGCAAAAGGCGAATTGGCCGGATGCCGCCGGAATTGGCTGGAGTTTTGCGAGAGCGGCATCGGGAACGAGCGGATTTCCGCCAACGGCGAATTCGACCAGGTTGGGCACGCCGTCGCCATCCGGATCGGCCAGCGGGCCTTGGTATAGGGTGTTGGTCAATTCCACGCTGGTTAAGGTTTGCATTTCCCAGTCGGCGTAGGTGCCGGGGAGGGCGCGTTCATCGAAGGTCATTTCCACCACTTGCACGTTGCGGGAATTGGCCGGATATGCAGGATCGTAGGAGCTGGTGATGTACAGCTCCGCGTTGGTGGCATAACTGGGTGGATAGACAAGGACGTCCAAGGTTGATGTCGGGAGCATGACGCCGGAATAAACCGTGGCACCGTTTAGCCACATCTGAACCGCCTTGGGGCCATAGCCGCCATTTACGGTGCGGGGGATGACTTGAAACCCGGATACGGCGACCTGGCGCGGAAAGGTGACGGCGAGCCATTCCGGGTGGGAGGTGGTCGGGCCCTGGCCGGGGGTTGTGCCGCTGGAGACCCAGAAGGTCGAGGTGTTGTTATCGACGGCATTGGCGGGCGGATAGCCGGATTGGGATGAAGACGCGGTAACATTTCCGATTGGCAGGGTGTAGGGGGGATAAATTGGCAAAACCGGAACGGCGGCGACAATTTGGGTCGGAGCGCCGTTGAGGCCGGGGAAGGTGAGCGCGGCTTGCGTGTTATTGACTGACCAGGAAACTTGCGCGGCGTTGCTGGCGGTCTGGGCGGGCGAATCGCCGGGGAACCAGACGGCATAGCGGGGACTGAGCGCATTGGAGGGCATATATTGCAGGGTGTCCTCGGCCACGCCGGCCTCATTCAGGCCGCCCACCTGGTTAAGGCGGGTATAGCCACTGGCGGCCTGGTAATTAAAATATCCGCCCGGGCCGGCGGCCAGACCGTATTGGCCGGCCAGGCAAACCCAATTGTTTGTCATGTTGACAGACACCCCTAAAAGGTTGGTAATGGCGGCGGAGCCGCCCGTCCATTGCAGCAGCCGTGTGCCGCCGGAAAGCGGATCATTTTCCACGCCGACGCAGAAGCTGCCGGCGGCGGCGGTCACGCTGGCGATGGGTTGAGGCACTTCGACAATGGCCACGCTGATGCCAGTGCTGTTGATATAAACTTCGGTCGTGCCGAAGGAACCGTTTGTCAAATGTAATTCCGCCGTGAAGCCGGTGGCGTTTGTAATCAGGCTGACCAGGGCGCCGGAGGTGGGATAGCCCAGGGCGCCCAGTCCAATAATGCCCGGTTCGCGCGGCGTGGTCAGGTAGGTGTTGGCGGGCACGGAAATGAAGGCCGGATCGATGATGGCCATGATTTTGGACGCTGAACCGTTGGTTTGCGGCCCGTAGGAGATGGAGCAGTAGTAATTGCTGGCGCGTTGGACGATGACGTCCACGTCGGGCAGCCACTCGAATGAAGTCGGCGGCGCGGCCATGGCGCCAGACCTAAAATCGGCTACCTGCCATTGCAGCCAGGCCATGCCGGAGCGGTAAGCCTGGACGGCTTCGCGATAGAACCCGCCGCCGCTCGGACCGACAAACTGGCCGTTGCCGTTGATGCTCTGACGATAGCGCTCGAGTTGGGCTATATTGTTATCGGCAAACCGTGCAACTGGGTCGCCAAAATGGGCGGCCAGCCAGGCCATGTAGGAATTCTCGCCGTAGCTGTGCAAGGCCCAATCTTCGCCGTCCGGGTAAGCCAGTTCGCCCCAGCCGAAGATGGAACGATTGAGACTGTTCCATTCGTTGGTGACATTGTGCTG
>CAZLEE010000127.1:0-12557 GCA_964558455.1 uncultured Verrucomicrobiota bacterium
CCTTATGCTCAAACGTCTCGGCTGAGAAATACTGACTTTTCAAACAGGCTCTTAAGGACAGTGTCCGGGAAATCAGGGTCCTGTCGGATCCATTTTCCAAGACCGCGAAACTCCTTTTTCGAATTCAGCACTTCCACCGTGTTGAACTCAATCATATTACCCAAAAGCGGCGACAACTTCGAAACCACTTTTGCCAACCTGACCGCCGATTCCACCGATACTGGCTTTGCCAAAGTCAGGACATCAAACACATGCCCTTCCAAACCCTGGAGGTGTTGAGTAGCAGACTTAATTACTTGGTGCGTATTCAATCCTCCATCTTGTAGCCTGTTGCATCTTCATCGTGAAGCAATTTAAAGCCTATCGCAAACGGTACGTTTTTCCCCATTCTCCCTTCCTTCCCAGTCAGCGGCTCAATGATTGTGTTTTTTTACTTTTTGGGGTTAAGTCCAAGACGCTGGAAGACGGCTCTATGAGACAAATTTATTTATGCGTGTTGCTGGCGCTGGCAGCGGCGTTGGGTCCCGGCGTCAATCAGACCGCCAGGGCGGCGCAGAATGATTACCTCGTCGGAGTTTATTATTTCGCCGGATGGTGGACGAACCTGCCCAACAAATGGAACACGAGCGGCCACGACTGGCGGACGGATTATCCCGGCCGCGTCCCCCTGCTCGGCCAGTACAACGATCAGGCAACGATGGATCGGGAAATCGTGGCCGCCTCCAGTCACGGCGTCGATTTCTTCCAGATTCTCTGGTACCCCAACGGCGGCGCGCTCAACGAGGGGCTTCGGACTTTTCTGGCTTCGACCAACGCCGGCCTCATGAAGTTCACCATCGAGTTTGTCAATCATCCGCCCTTCGATCTTGCCACCGACGCCGAATGGGCCGCCGCCTGCCGCGAATGGTGCGCCGCCATGAAACATCCCGGCTATCTGCGCATTGACGGTCGCCCCGTCTTCAAAGTCCACGGCCTCGATTTTTTCTACCGCCAGAATGGCGATGATGCCAAAAAAGTGGCCGCCCGGCTGGACGTCTTCCGCCGCTTGGCCATGGAAAGCGGAGCGGGAAATCCGTTGATCTCCGGCGGCGTGATGCCGGGCGGCGTGCCATTGCCTGATCGCCTGGCCCCCTTTGATTTTGTGACCACCTACATGGATATGCCCAACCTGCCGCAACGGGCGGAGGTTTATCCTTACGAACAGCTCATCCAACATGCCTGGGACGGATGGGTTCGTTACGCCGAACATTCCAGCAAACCTTACACGCCCTACGTTCCGTCCGGCTGGGACCCCAGACCGTGGCGGGATCCGCGGGCGTCGTTCGCATTTCCCACGCGGACGGAATGGACGGACGCGCTCAAACGGGTGAAAGCCGCCCTCGACCAATATCCCCGGCTCGGTCTGCCCGCAAAAGAAGGACGGAAGAAAATGCTTTTGATTTACGCCTGGAACGAGTTTGGCGAAGGCGGCATCGTGGCCCCCACCCAAGGCGATAAAGAAATGAAACTGGAGGCGATTCGTGAAGTCTTCGGCAAATAACAACATCCCTGCCCCCCCATGACCATCCGGGTGTCTGAATCGGCAGAAACTTGTTCTTGCCGAGGGTGTGGCATAGGCGTTCACGGACGCCCCAGAAAATAATAGGTGAGCCGACGGCCGTCGCGAAGCGACGTTGGATATTAGCCAGACACGCCAGTGTCTGGAATACGCCCCTACCATTTCAAATTCGTCCCGAAGGGACGACGGAAAGCGTCACCATAGATACTTATCATTGTATTCTACACGGTGCTTTTGGAGAAAGGCCACGTATTCCTCCTGAAAAGTTTTGGTCCGATGATGCGAAGTTTGCGTGGCGATGTATTCCTTTACCGATTCACAATTGGATACATTCACGGTGAAAGCGGCATATCCCGGCTGCCAACTGAAATTCTTGACGCCGATGGTTTCATGAATCCAACGCGAGGAGGACTGTTTGATGTCTTGGACGAACTGAGCCAGCGTATGAGTTGCCCGCAAACCAACCAGCAGATGAACATGGTCAGCCACGCCGCCTGTGGCTTCTGGAACACCGTCCGCTGCGTGAATTAATCCGCCGAGGTATTCGTGCAGACGATTCCGCCATGAATCTGCGATGAATGGATGCCGGTTTTTCGTGCTAAACACAATGTGGAAGTGCAGGCTTAAATGGGTCGCAGGCATACGTGGTTATCGCAAAGTCCGCCAAGGCGTGCGAGCTAAATATAATCAATATCCGCAAGTGCGAGTCCACCGTCCCTTCAGGACGGAAAAACTCTGTCAGATATTAGCCAGACACTGGCGTGTCTGGCTAATATCCGATGTCGCTCCGCGACAATGGGACGTTCCAACGAGTCACCCATGACAAACGTTGCGGATTGTTTCATCTCAATTGCACTTGCTCCGAATGCCACGTCCGGTTTGAATGGTGGCCAATGTCGCTGCCTTACAAAATCGCCACTCTGCTCTACTGTTTCAACGAGCGCGACGAGACGCTGTTGTTGCGGCGGAAATTCAAGCCGAACCTCGGTTTGTGGAGTCCCGCCGGCGGCAAACTGCACATGAACGACGGCGAATCCCCTTACGCCTGCGCCTGCCGGGAAGCGGGGGAGGAAATCGGCCTGAAACTCACGGCGCAGGATTTGCACCTGACTGGCATTGTGAGCGAGCGCGGCTACGAAGGCCAGGGCCACTGGCTGATGTTCCTGTTTGAAGTGTTGCCGCGCCTGACCGCGACGCCGCCGCCCAATCGGGAGGGAGAGTTCGCCTTTTTTGCCGCCAGCCAGCTTGCGTCCCTGCCCATTCCGAAAACAGACCTGGAACAAATCTGGCCGTTATTCTGGCAACACCGGGGCGGTTTTTTTGCCGCCCATTGCCGGTGCCAGGCCGGCGACGGCTATCAATGGACCATTGAAGAAAGCACCCATGGACGAACCGATCATTGATTTGCAGAGCGACCAATATTTCATGGGCGAAGCCCTGCGCCAGGCCGCCCGCGCCTACGAAGCGGAGGAGACTCCCGTGGGCGCCATCATCGTGCGGGAAGGACGCATCATCGCCCGCGCCTTCAACCAGGTTGAACTGCTCAAGGACGCCACCGCGCACTCGGAGATGCTCGCCCTCACGCAGGCCGAGGAGGCCTTGGGCGACTGGCGGCTGACCGGCTGCACTCTATATGTGACTAAAGAGCCGTGCCCAATGTGCGCCGGGGCCATGGTGCATACGCGGCTGGATCGGGTCGTTTTTGGGGCGGGCGACCCAAAGGCCGGCGCGGCGGGCGGCGCATTGAACCTGCTCCAATTCCCCGGCCTGAACCACCACTGCGCCATCACGCGCGGCGTGCGCGAACTGGAATGCCGGACGTTGTTGCAGCAGTTCTTCGCCGAACAACGGCGAAAACCCAAACTGCCGCCCGGCCCCCAGGTCAACTGACCGCGATGAGTGAGACTTTTTCGTTCTGCTCGTTGCGGGCCACCCCTTGGGCGCGGGGATCGAGCGTCAGCTTCCCGTCAATTGCAAACTGGTAATGGTGATGGCCGTGGCCCAGGATCACCATGCCCGTCCAGGAACCGTCCGTCTGGCGTTTCATGGGCTGGGCGTCGGGATCCCAGTCATTGAAATCGCCGACCAGCGTGACGCGCTTGGCTCCGGGCGCCACGCAGATAAAGTTGACGGGCTTGACCGTTTTCTTGACGGAATAAGGAGATCCCGGCCGGGCTGGACGAAAATTGGCATTCAGTTCAGACATGGTACAAAATAAAACGTGCGCGTAAAAAAGCAAACCGGCAAAACGATTTCAAGCCGAAAAATTGTCTTTTTATCCGGATCGCTTATGCGGCCATAATGACACATGGGCAATAACTTTTCCGACTCCGCCCTGGTGCTGGTCGGGCACGGCTCGACGGTTAATGCCGACTCGGCCGCCCCGGTCTGGCAACACGCCGGCGCGTTGCGCCGCCGCCATATTTTTGACCGGGTGCAGGAGGCGTTCTGGAAACAGGAACCTTACCTGGCGGAGGTGTTGCGCGCCATCTCCGCCCCCCGGGTGTTCGTTGTCCCCCTCTTCGTCAGCGACGGCTATTTCACGGAGGAAATCATTCCGCGCGAACTTGGGCTTTGCGCCGCCAAGGGGGAAAATTTCCCGCGCGTCCAACAACGCGGCGGACAAACCCTGCATTACTGCCGGCCCGTCGGGACGCATCCGGGGATGACGGACGTCCTGCTGGCCCGCGCCCGGCAAGTGGTGGAGCAATACCCGTTTCCGCGCGCGCCCAAAACAGCGGACACCGCCTTGTTCATTGCCGGCCACGGCACAAGCCAGAATGAAAAATCGCGCCAGGCCATTGAGCAACAAGTCGAATTGATCCGCGCCAAAAAACTGTATGCGGAAGTTTACCCCGCGTTCCTGGAGGAGGAACCGCGCATTAGCGATTGTTATAAAACAGCCCGGGCCAGGAACATTGTAATGGTCCCCTTCTTCATCAGCAACGGGTTGCATGTCCGCGAAGACATCCCGGTCATGTTGGGCGCGCCCAAGGACGCCGTCCAGGAATGTCTGAAAGCGGGGCGGGCGACCTGGCGGAATCCGACGGAACGGGAGGGAAAGCGGCTTTGGTACGCGGCCAGCATTGGCAGCGAGCCGTTGATGGCCGAGGTGATTTTGCAGCGCGTGGCGGAAGCTTCGGAATAAAAAAATCGGGGCGATTAAAGTCCGGCGGACTTTGCGCCGATGGGAGTAAAGCGATGTCGTTGCTAAAATTCCTGTTCCATCAGCAAATCTGTTCCGGTCGCAGCCCGCGAGATTGCCGCGCCTGGAGTTTCCAGAAGATTTGCCTTGCGGGATCAGGTTTCTTTTGCGACAAGTCATCTCAAGAAATGACCGCAAACCCAAACGCATAAAAGCGAATCACACACGCATGAAATTCAATCACCAATTTCAAATCCCGGAGGCGGCATCCCTCCTCCTGGCGGTCACCTTCTTCGCCGGCTCGAATACGACGTTCGGGCTGGGCTTCGCCATACCGGATCAAGACGCGTTCGCCACGGCGCGCGGCAATGCGTTCGTGGCCACGGCCGACGATCCGGCGGCGGTCTATTACAATCCCGCCGGCATTTCGCAATTGGACGGCACCCATCTTTCTGTGGGCGCGTATGGCCTTGATTACGGTTCCACTTATAAAAACGACGGCAATACCATTAAAAGCAAAAACGAATTGGCGGTTCTGCCTCAGGTGTTTTCCACCTGGAGCCTGCCCAAATACAATTTGACCCTCGGTCTGGGAACCTATTCGCCTTATGGTTTGAGAAATTCCTGGCCCTCCGCCGCGCCGTTCTCGGGCGCGTCCGAGATGGGCGAAATGGATTATTTCACCCTGAATCCGGTGGTGGCTTACCAAATCCTCCCCACCCTTTCGCTCGCGGCGGGACCCACCCTCAATTTTTCGGAAGTCGATATCAAAGAGACGCCCGGACCTTACATTGTTCATTTTCGCGGGCGCGACACCGCGGCTGGTTTTAACGCCGGCCTCTTGTGGCATCCTTGGGAACAACATTCCTTCGGCATCACCTACCGCAGCGCCACGGACATGAATTATAACGGCCACGGCTCCGAGGGAGTTGAGCCGGTCAACATTCCTTCGCAGGCCAACATTCATTTCCCGCAAGTCGTCGCCTTTGGTTATTCCTACCGGCCCACCACAAACTGGAATTTTGAGGCGGACGCGAATTGGACCGACTGGACCGATCTGCGCGACGTGAATGTCAATCCGCAGGTGTCCATGGGAGTCCCTGAAACGATCGGTTTCAATTGGCACCCAAGCTGGATGCTGGATTTCGGAGCGACGCGCTATCTGGGCAGCGGCTGGAGGCTCAGCGCAGGTTATATGTTCAGCGAGAACACCGTGCCGGAGGCGGATTTCAGCGCCATGGCGCCGGATTCCAATCGGTATATCTTCAGCCTTGGGTTGGGAAAATCGTACAAGTGCTTTAGTTGGGATGTGGCCTACCAACTGGGTTGGGGACCGTCACATTACATCGGCGCAGCCAACGACCCTGCCTTTAATGGAACCTATGCATTCTTCAGCAATGCCATCGGCATCAACTTTGGCTACCACTTCTGACCAGGGAACCTCCCCTGAGGAGAAGCCGCGCGGAACCCTTCTCATCGTCGATGATGAGGAAGGCCCCCGGCAATCCTTGCGGGTTGTTTTCAAGGATGAATACAACCTGCTGATCGCGTCCGACGGCCCGCGCGCCCTGGAACTGGCCCAACAGAACAAAATCAACGTCGCGATTCTCGACATCCGCATAACCGGCATGAGCGGCACCGAGGTGCTGGAACGGCTCAAAACCGTCCAACCCACCGTCGAAGTCATCATGCTGACCGCCTACGAAACGGTTGATACGATCCGCCAGGCTTTGCGCTTGGGAGCCTGCGATTACCTGAACAAACCGTTCGATGTCCCCACCGTGCGCAAGGCGGTTGCGGCTGCCATGGAACGCTACCTCTTCACCGACGACATCCGGGCCAACAACGAAAAGCTGGCCGCGCTCCAGACAGAACTGCAGGACCACAAAATGCAGGAGGAAATCACCCGCACCCGGAGCGAAATTTATGCCAGCATCATCCACGACATCAATGGCCCGCTGACCATTATTTCCGGCTTCATCCAGATCATCAACCAGCACATGGGCGATTCCAAGCGGCTGGAAGGGGACGATTTGGACATGGTCAAGGACCGCCTGCGCCGCATCACCCGGCAGATCAGCAACTGCATCGAAATTTCCCATCGCTACCTCAGTTTCATGCGCCACCAGCCGGCCGCGCCGGCCCAGGTCCATGTCAACCAGATCTTGGAGGATTTGCGCGAGCTGCTGGCCGTCCATCCCAGCAAGGGCGCCCACACCCTCAACATCCTGCCGCTCACCACTGACGTCGATCTGCAAATCAACGGCACGGATTTAGTCCAGATACTGCTCAACCTGGCTATCAACGCGCTGCAATGCTCGGCTGATCCGCACACCGTGGAAATTTCAGGGCGGATTCAGGAAACGGGCGTGGACTTCTCCAACTTGCGCGACGGACCGCAGGACCGGGTTCTTTACGGCCAGGGTTTTGCCAACACGCCGCCGTTATTAGTTTTGACTGTGCGCGACAACGGCGACGGCATCCCTGCGGAAATATTGCCCAGGATTTTTCAGCCCTATTTCACCACCAAGGCGCCGGGCAAAGGGACGGGGTTGGGACTGGCCATTGTCCACCGCCTGCTCAAGGAAGCCCGCGGCTGCATGCATGTCCACTCCGAGAGCGGTGTCGGCACCGCCTTCAATATTTACCTGCCCGCCACCCTTCGCAAAACGTAGCCGCCCCGCCAACATTTAGGCTTTAGCATTTCGCAATAAGCCGTAACCTTCCCCCATGTTGGATACAAACGACAGGCGGACGGAGGCCGGGCGATGAAATCAATGACCGGATACGGCCGGGGCGAATCCGCCCGGAACGGCTTTAAAATCACGGTTGAGATCGGCTCCGTCAACCGCAAGCAAACCGAAATCGCGCTCAACTTGCCGCGCGACCTGGAAGTGCTGGAAGCGCAAATCCGCGACGAAATCAACCGCCGCGTGTCGCGCGGACGCTTGACCGTGCGGCTGTCGGTTCACGCCGCGAAAAATTCCACGGATCAAATGACCCTCAACGTCGCCCTAGCCAGGAACTGCGCCCAGGAACTGCGCACACTGGCCAAAACGCTCCACATCAAAGACGATGTCACGCTGGACATGCTGTCCCGCATCCCGGGAGTGCTGCAAGCCGGGGAGTCGGTCTGCGAAGCCGAAACGCTGTGGCCGGGCGTCGCCAAGGCGCTGCAAGCCGCCCTGGACATGATGATCAAAATGCGCGAGCGCGAAGGCGCATGGCTGGGCAAGGATTTGAAGGCGCGCATCGCTCTCATGAGAGCCGGCGTGGCCCGCATCCAAAAGCTCGCGCCCCAGGTCATGGAACATTACCGCACCCAATTACTGGGCCGCATCAAGGCGGCGGGCTTGGAAACACCCGTGCTGGAGGATGAGCGTCTGGTCAAGGAAGTGTTTTATTTCGCCGACCGCGCCGATATTTCCGAGGAATTGACCCGCCTGCAAAGCCATTTCCAGCAATTTGACGACGGAGTCAAATCAAAGGAACCGATTGGACGCACCCTCGATTTTCTGGCGCAGGAAATGAACCGCGAAATCAACACCCTCGGCTCCAAGGCCAATGACAGCGTCATCTCGCGCGAGGTGGTGACACTGAAAGCGGAGCTGGAAAAATTCCGCGAACAAGTCCAGAATGTCGAATGACTAAACCGGGGTCAGAGGGAAAGGCACGCCTTTCCTCGCCATTATTAATTGTGATTTCCGCGCCTTCTGGCGGCGGAAAAACCACCTTGTGCCAGCAACTCCTCATCCGGCACAAGGAGATGGCCCGCGCCGTCACCTGCACGACGCGTCCGCCGCGGAAGGGTGAAATCGAGGGCCGCGACTATTACTTCCTTGATCCGGCCGCGTTTGCCGCGCGCCAGGCCGCCGGGGACTTCCTCGAGCACGCCACGGTTTTCAACCATTGTTACGGCACGCCCAAAACCGAGGTCCTGAACAAACTGCGCCAGGGAAGCGACGTGCTGCTCAATGTCGATGTGCAAGGCGCCGCCACCGTTTGCCGGCGCGCGGCGGAAGACCCCGAATTGAGCCGCGCCCTCGTCACCGTATTTTTGACTCCGGCAAGCCTGACCGAGCTGGAAACGCGCTTAAAACGGCGCGCCACAGATTCCCCAGACGAACTGGCCCGGCGTCTGAGCCGGGCGCGGGAGGAAGCCGCGCAATGGCCGCACTACCAGTATTTGATCATCAGCACCAGCATTGCCGAGGACGCGCGCCAGATGGAACTAATCATCGCCGCCGAACGCCTGCGCCAATCCCGCTCCACCTTCACCCTCGGAACCTGACTTCTCCCCTCATAATCTTAATCGTAATCTTAATCCTCCCCCCTTTTTCCCTCCCACCAAAGCCCCCAAACACGCCAGGCTCCGGCACAATCTTTTTGATCGGGTTCACCGCCTTTGGTCACCTGAAAATACCATACGGTCGGGAACCGGCCCCTGCTTGCATCACGGGCCGGTGATTTTAAACGAGTTGAAGAAGCAATCGTTATACGGGCTGCTCCCGGCGTTGCGGTTGTACAGGGCGATGCTGTTGATGGCGCCTCCGAGCGTGCCGCTGAATGAGTTGGTCGCGCCGCTGCTGTTGTCAATCATCTGCAACGAGTATTTATCCGCCGTCGTCAGGGTGAACACGAATCGCAGCCCCGTGGGCGTGAAGAAAATGCCGGTATCCTGCACACCGCTGGCATCGACCGTAAGGTAGTCGTTGCCGCCGCCCAAAAAGAAGCATTCAAAGCGCGACCCGGTGTTGTAATCAAACGGGCCGTCCGTGGCGTCGCCATTCCGCAACGCGAACCCGACTGCCGTGCCGGTGTCGATGTAACCATTGTCCATGCTGAACGACAGCGATTGGCCAACCTGCAGCGCGTTGTCGAACTCCCGATAGGCGGTTGCGTAATTGTTGTTGTTGGCGTAAATGCCCCATGATTCTCCGTTCACGTCTATCCCCGGTCCTTGTCCGGACGCGTTGGTGGTGGACGAGCCGAGGTAGAATCCGTTCCACTGACTGTTGATGGGGCCGGTGCCTGTGAACACCCACGGACCAAAGCCGGTCCCGCCGTTGTCGCCGTAGAACCAGCCGCCCGCATAGGCCGGATTGCCCGCATTGTCCGACGGCGCAGGGATGGCGATCTTGACGCGGTAATATCGCGACAAATTGGTCGCGCCGTTAATATCGAGGTAATTTGTGCTGACGGCCCCGGAACCGGTGGCCAGGATCGGCCCGCTGAGATTCACAAAGTTGGTCGCAAGTGAGCGGGTGACCTGCACAAGGTTGGTCGTGCCGCCCGTGGTGTTCCATGTGACCAAGACATTATTGTTCGTGCGGGCGATGCTGGTGATGACATATTGCGCCGGCGCGGGGTTGACGACATCCAGAGCGACCAGGGCATTAATCAAGTTGCTTCCGGCCGGTGTGCCCCAACCGGTGCAGAGGTCGTAGCCGGGCACGGCGAAAAACCGGGTGGGACTGCTGGCGTTGGTGTTGTTGCCGGTCGTGATGTCGTGAAACGCCGCCGCATACGTCGCGTTGGTGCCAATGTTGTAAATAAGCGGGTTGAGCAGGCCAAGTGGCGGACGGCCATTGGCTGCGGCCTGCTGATTGGCCAGAGCAATGAATCCCGCCCACATGGGGGCGGAAATGCTGGTGCCGAAAGTAATGTAACCCTGTCCATCGTCCTGAATGGACCAACAGTTGGCGGCAACCATGGCAACATCGGGAACGTTGCGGCTGTATATTGATCCTTGATTGCCGGCCATGTTCACCCCTTGTTGCCACGACGGAATCGCGTACACCGTGCTGATTCCGCCGCTGCCGTTCTGCCAGGTGGTTTCGGACGACCATGTTTCCCCGTTCGTGTCGGTCGTCAACACCGTGCCGCCGACGGAGGTCACCAGCGGATCATCCGCCGGCGTATTGACGGCCCCCGGATAAGCGCCCGAGTCGCCGCAGGCCTCGAAAAATGATTGCCCCTGCGCGGCGTATTGCTGGAAGATTTGTTCGCTCGTCGCGTCAATTGTGAAACCCCAGGAACTGCTGATTTGCTCCGCCGCGTCGTCCGTGGCGATTTGATTCAGGACATCATCCCAGTTTTGGAGGCTGCCGCTGGGACTGCCCTCGTACACCAGCACCCGGGACAAACCGGGCGCCATGGAGATGACGATTTCAATATCCAGGGACACCTCGCCATTGCCCGGCCCCGGGCTGCCATCAAATCCATCTATCAGCACGTTCGTCACCGTGACGTTGGGCAAATCGGCCAGCGCCTCGTAGTTGGTAATGTCGCCGGGGTAATAACCATCCAACTCAAACAACGCGATCGACTGCCCGGCGCCCGTGAGCGTCACCCCCGGCGCGTAGGCATGACGGTAATCGCTCCCGATGAACCAGCCGCCTGGTCCCGTGCCGGTGTTGTCATAAGGCCGGGCCTGGGCGGATGAAGCCGCTATGCGATGGAGCATGGGATGGGGCAACGAGTAATTATCCAATCCCTTGATGTTCAGAACGGGAACGGCAAGGTCAACCGAAAGATCCCCGTCGGGTGCGAAAAACGTCCGGGCTTCCGTGGGATGCTGATACGTCCGCAGGGTGACATGAAACGCGCGTTCAATGCCGGCGACTGATCCACTGATATCCACCAGCGTCCGATTGGGATGCGTGCCGGTCACCATAAACCCGTTGGCCTTCGCAAATGCGACCACGGACTGGTAGTCCGATTCTGTCGGCCCAAACCGTTGCGCGAACTGCCCGGGAGTCAGGTAGCGATGGAATTGGGGACTATTGGGATCGTTGAGCTGTTGCAGGAAATTGGTCAAAGCCTCCCCATTGCGCAACGGCAGCCCGATAATCAGATTCAATCGGTCGGTGGCCGGCAGGCGTCCGAGCGGCTTCAGGCGCGTGGCCGCTGCGGGCAAATGACGATGGATGACCTGAGCGCCGGACGCCGCCGAAAGGGCTGCGGCACCGAGGAAGAGAAACACGGCAATTGCAACATAACACCGCCCCGTGGAATCATGACGGGCGAACGTTGAACGACCCCAAAACAACGTGCCTCGCATGGGCCTGAAAGTAGCATTTTTTATAGTTTGCATCAACAAATATTGTTAAAATCCGGTGATTCCGAATAAGACCTTTTGAACTCCGGAGAAGAGCGACGGAGCGGAGATGGCGGGTGGTCGGCTGTGTGGATGGCGCAAGAGAGGATGCCGTGCAAAGGGGTGCCGGACTTCTTCAATTAAATTGTCAACGGGATCGGGCTGGATGTTTTCTGGGCTGGCCGATTAGGTGAAGCCGAAGCGGATTTGCCCCAAGGGCGGCAAGTCCGGTGGTAGTCGAGCGGCCCGCATCCCTTCCCACAGGGCAGAAGCCAAGCCCTGCTCGGTGGCCCGGCGAGCCCACTCAGCATGATTAATCTGCGGCTAAAAGAGGCCTTTTTTGCCCTCGCAAAAGCTACAGAGTTGTAGGGACTTGCCATCAACTCCCAACAACACCTCTTGTTGATGGTTGTGGAGAGGTGCTTATTGTTACTGACGTATGACACAGACATTGAATACGTCAAAATCGAAAGGCAGCGGCCAAACTTCCCCGGCCAACGGACAAGCCGTTGAGCTTCTCACGCGACAGCAACTCGCAGAACGCTGGCAAGTCTGCCCTCACACCATCGCCCGGAACAAAGCTTTAAACCCGATCTGCCTCAATCGTCGTCTGCTCCGCTATCGCCTGACTGATGTTGTGGCACTGGAAAAATAAAATCCGCCGCGCCCCATGACAGGAAAAACGCGGCGATTTTGAGCTGTTGGCTCAGTCGCTGGAAGCACTGGAGTTCGCAGTCTTCCTTTTGCGTCTCCGG
>CAZLEE010000128.1:0-12524 GCA_964558455.1 uncultured Verrucomicrobiota bacterium
CCAATTTTTTGGGCTAATCAGGATCATCCAGCACCGTTGGATCAGCAGCACCTTTTGCCGGTACTAATTTTATCGCTGGAGGAAGCCTGTTTGGCGGAACGACGTCGCAGCGTTTAGCCCATTGTTGATAAAGCGCGGACAGCGTCTTTACTTCATCGGGTAGTGTCTTGGACAGGTTGGTCAATTCCGTGCGGTCAGCTTCCGTATCATAAAGCTCCCAGTCGTTCGGATAGCGGGAAACGAGCTTCCATTTGCCCATCCGCATCGCCCGATTGCCTTCGTGCTCCCAGAAAAGCGGATGGACATCCCGTGTTTTCCCCTGAAAGACGGGGAGCAAACTACTGCCTTCGGCGGGCAAAACCGGGTGGCCGGCATAAGAATCCGGGTATGGCACGCCCGCCGCATCCAGACAGGTAGACATAATGTCGGTAATATGGCCAATCTGACGGGTAATCCTGCCTTTGCCCTGAACCATCGCCGGCCAATCAGCTATAAACGGGGTGGAGATGCCTCCTTCATGGGTAAAGTGCTTATAAAGGCGGAACGGCGTGTCGCTGACATTGGCCCAAGGTACGCCGTAACTCTGCCAGACGCTTTCAGGGCCGGCCCAAATGGCTGTAATGTTTCCAACCTGGATGGGATGTCCGTCGCGCGTTTTGCTCGGTATATCGTAGAAATTCGGTTGAATCACCTCGGCGCAAGCTCCGTTATCAGAAAGGAACAGCACCAGCGTATTCTGTTCGATGTTTTTCTCCTTCAAGGCAGACAAAATCTGTCCAATGCCATTGTCCAATCGTTCAACCATTGCGGCGTATGTGGCCATCCGGTTGGCCTGCCATTCTTTGTTGGTTGTGTTTTCCCAAGCCGGCACGCGCTCATCTCGCGGCGATATCCGCCAATTTGGATCGATAATGCCGGATTCAATTTGCCTCCGATATCGATTCGCACGGATAACGTCCCAGCCGGCCTGGTAAGTCTGTTTGTTTCTGGCAATGTCTTTCGCCGACGCTTGCAACGGCCAGTGAGGCGCGGTGAACGCGACATAAAGAAAAAACGGTTTGTCTCCTCCGCCATATTTCCTGATGTCCGCAACGGCGTGCGCGCTAATAGAGTCGGTGTAATAGAAGTTCGTGCCGACTGCCTTTATGATCGAATTATTATGAACCAACGAAAATGGATCATAATAGCTGCTAACACCATGGATTGTTCCATAGTATTCCTCAAAACCACGCTGAAGCGGCCAGCCGGCCTTGTTTTCCCAAAATGGTTTGTCCGACTCGAAGTTTAATTGCTTCTTACCGTCAAAAATCACATGGGCTACATGCCACTTGCCCGCCATGAGGGTGTGATAACCGGAGGCGCGCAACACCTCGGCAATGGTCACACACTTATGATTCAACTCGCCGAGGTAACCGGGAATGCCGCGATCTTCCATCATGGCTCCAATCCCCGCTTCCTGCGGATACAGACCAGTAAGCAGCGCCGCGCGCGATGGACAACAGCGCGGCGTGTTGTAAAACTGAGTGAACCTCAAACCTCCCGCCGCCAACTTATCCAGATTCGGCGTGGAAATCTCCGAGCCGTAACATCCCAAATCGGAAAAGCCGAGATCATCAGCCAAAATCACAATGATATTGGGCCGGGACGAATTTCCTGTCGATTGTGCGTTGACCGAATCAACACGCAGCATAAGTGCGGCAGCAACACACATCGCCGCGCACCGGCAAAGATTCAGCGGCCATTTACAGTTCATAGTTGCGCATGATGGAAACTCGTTGCCGTATATTCAAGGCTTTCCCTATCAGCAAAAAGGGCGTCCCGAAGGACGCCCTTGATTTACCACCCCCAATGAATTACCGAACCCGCATCTGGAAGAACATGGCCGGCGCAGAGTTGCTGACCGGGATGGCGTTGGAGAACGCGCCGACGCCGGGGGGTTGTCTTGCCGCCAGACTTTCCGCTTTGAAATCGGCGAGACTCGTGCCACCATCTGGCATCAATACCATTCGGCAATCGTAAAAAATACAGCGCCGGTATTGTTATATGGCCGGATGGCCGGCGCGCAGGAAAATTTTCTAATGCACTTTGACGATAATAAAAAATCTGGGAACCAGTTTGGCCGGCGTGATTTTCTCAAAACAGCCTGCCTTGCTGCGCCGTTGTTTCTGACCACGCCCGCCACAGTGGACGCCGAAGAAATACATTCCGCCAAGACCAAGCCATTGTCGTCGCGCGCAAAAGAAATTTCCGCCGACCTCGTCATCATAGGCGGCGGGTTCGGCGGCTGCGCGGCTGCGCTCGCGGCTGCACGCAACGGACTCAACGTGATCGTCACCGAGGAAACGGACTGGATTGGCGGGCAAATCACGCAACAGGCCGTGCCTCTGGATGAGAATAAATGGGTTGAGACCTTCGGCGGAACGCGCAGCTACCACAAATTTCGCGACGGCATTCGCGAGTTCTATCGGCGCAACTATCCGCTCACCGAAAAAGCCCGCGCGGACAAATTACTCAATCCCGGCAACTGCTGGGTGACTCGCCTCGCCTGCGAGCCGCGCGTCGCCCTGGCCGTGCTTTACGAAATGCTCGCGCCGTTTTCCGGCAATGGGCAGGTGCGAATTTTATTGAAGCATAAGGCCATCAGCGCCGCGACCAGCGGCGACCGGGTCGAGGCGGTGCGCGTTTTGGATGGGGAATCAGGCGACGAAATTATTTTGCGCGCGCCTTTTTTTGCCGATGCCACTGAGCAAGGCGATCTGCTGCCGTTGACCCGAACGGAATATGCGCTCGGAGCCGAAGCGCAATCCGACACTGGTGAGCCGCATGCAAAGGACAAGGCGCAGCCGGACAATCTGCAAGGCTTGACGTTTTGCTTTGCGATGGATTATCTGGCAGGCGAGGATTACACGATTGACAAACCGCGCGATTACGCCCACTGGCACGACCTCACCATGTCCTCGGACGCGCAAAAGTCATTTCACCTGTTGAGTTTTGAGGAGAACGACTCAAGGAAAATCGGGTTCGACCCTGAAGCGCGCAAAGGATTCTGGACTTATCGCCGCATCGCCGACCGGGATTTGTTCACACCGGGATTTTATCGCGGCGACCTGACCATCGTGAACTGGCCTCAAAACGATTATTCTTTCGGAGTCATTTGTGATGTCAGTGAAGCCGAAGCGAAAAAACACCTGGAACGCGCGCAGCAGTTAAGTCTTTCGCTCCTTTACTGGCTGCAAACCGAAACGCCGCGACCCGACGGCGGCACGGGCTGGAAAGGGTTGCGTCTGCGCCCTGATGTCGTTGGAACGGCGAACGGCTTGGCTAAGTATCCTTACATCCGCGAAGGTCGCCGCATTAAAGCCGAATTCACTGTTTTGGAACAACACGTCTCCACGGCGGCCCGGATGAAAGAAACAGGATTGAAAAAATCAGAAGTCGGCGCGGCGAAATTTGCGGACTCGGTGGGCATAGGCAGTTACTGGATGGACCTGCACATTACCACGACGGGCGATCGTTCGAAATTCGGCAGCACATTACCGTTTCAAATACCGCTGGGCGCGTTGATTCCGCGCCGGGTGGAAAATCTGCTGCCTGCCTGCAAGAATCTGGGCGTGACACATCTTACCAACGGCTGCTACCGGTTGCATCCGGTGGAATGGAATGTGGGCGAGGCCGTCGGGGCGCTGGTTGCTTTTTGCCTGGCGCAAAAAAAACAACCGCGCGAAGTGCGGAATAAACCCGGACTGCTGGCGGATTTTCAAAAACTGTTGCGCAACGACAGGGTGCGGCTTGAATGGCCGAAAGAGGCCGGACCGATCTGAAATCGCAAAAGCAGACCGGAATAATCAACTCAAGCGCACGGGCGCGCGGCGGTTGCCCCAGTAGCCGGGCTTTTTGTCAAAGTGACCGGCGATTTCGAATCCGCAGCGGTCGCAGTGGTTGTTGTTCAGGTGCCACTCGCCCAGAACATACCAATCGCGCTCAATCAGTCGTTGACCGCAGCCCGGACACCAAGTGCTGCTGCCCTCGCTGTCGTGGACGTTGCCGGTGTAAACGTAGCGCAGGCCGTTCGCCTGGGCGATGGCTCGCGCCCGCGTGAGCGTCGCCGGCGGCGTGGGAGGTTTGTCAAACATTTTGTAATCGGGGTGAAACGCGGTGAAATGCCAGGGCACGTCAGGTCCCAGATTGGCGGCAAACCAGGCGGAGGCTTTTTCAATTTCCACCTCGCTGTCGTTCTCGCCGGGAATCAGCAACGTGGTCACCTCGAACCAGACCTTGGTCTCGTGCCGCAAATACTTTAAAGTGTCGAGTACCGGCACAAGTTGGCCGTAGCAGTGCCGGTGATAAAACCCCTCGGTGAATCCTTTCAAATCCACATTCGCCGCGTCCATGTGCCGGTAGAATTCGGGACGCGAATCGTCCGTCATATAACCCGCCGTGACCGCCACCGCCGCCACGCCGGCCTGACGGCAGGCATCTGCCACGTCCATGGCGTATTCGGCAAAAATCACCGGATCATTGTAGGTAAACGCGACGGACCGGCAGCCCAGACGGCGCGCGGCTGCGGCAATGACTTCCGGCGACGCCTCATCGGCCAGCCGGTCGAACTCGCGCGCCTTGCTGATGTCCCAGTTTTGACAGAAGCGGCAACCCAGATTACAGCCCGCCGTGCCGAACGAAAGCACGCTGGTGCCCGGGTAAAAATGGTTCAGCGGTTTCTTTTCGATGGGATCAATGCAGAAACCGCTGCTGCGGCCATAGGTGGTCAATATCATCCGGCCATCAATGTTTTGGCGCACAAAGCAGAATCCCCGCTGGCCGGCTTGAAGTTTGCACAGCCGAGGACAGACCTGGCACAGGATCCGCCCGTCGGGCAACGGTTTCCACCATCGGGCCGGATGATTGGATTGAACGACAGCGGCAGGCATGTTTTCTATCCGATCTGCTCTTCAAAGTGATCCACTTGGAAGCGCTGCAATATCACGGGTTCGTGCGGTCCGATTCGTCCTTTTTGCCTGGCGAGACCCACCTGCTGCTCGACGGTCTCGATCTCCGCGATGCCCGGCAGCAGCAGGCCGCGGCGTCCGTCCTCAGTGGAAACCACCACGCCGTAACGCGCGGGATCCAGTTCGCTGGCCGAAGAAACTTTTTCCGTCGGGTGAAGCACGCTCACGTCAAGATGCAAATTGGGAAGTTCACCGGCTTCCACCGGTGAAAAACGCGGATCCTCAAACGCCGCCGCGCGCGCGTTGCGCCAGGTTTCAGCAACGAGGTTGGCGCTGACAGGCAAGATTGTCCCAACGCAACCGCGCAACATTCCGTTCCGCTCGTGCAGGGTCACAAAAACCCCGCGTTGCCCGCTGAGATATTGCCCGCGGGCCGCGGGCGGAAGCTGGGGGCTGTCGCGCAACGCCGCCGTTATTGATTGGCGGGCCACGTCTGGCAGGATGGCGCCGTCATGTGTGGTGGTGCGGGCTGGAACCGGTCGCAACTCGGCCGGAGTTAATTTTTCCGCAAACAAGATCGCCACGCCGTAGCCAACGCCGAATGGTCCTTCATAATTGAGAACCTTGTGGCCGGTGGCCCTCCAATTCACGGCCGCCGCCGCAACCAAAGTGGAGTCCACCGCGTCTTCCGCCGCCAGTTCCCGCAGTTCTGGATCAATGTTCCTTATCTCATGGTAACTGCCAGCGCGGATGAGATGAATGAAGGTTTCATCGAATTGATGAGCCTGAGGATGAAAACCGCACGGAGCGGTCTGCGTCAGACGATGACTCATGTCACCGCTCGCGACGACGGCGATGCGGAGATGGGATGCGAGGGCGGCAGCGGCAATGGCTTCCCCCAGTTCACTCAGGCCGCCGTTCTCCGGATAATTCAGACCGAGTACGACGGTCGGCCCCGCCCAGCCGGCCTCGGCAAGAAACCAAAGCGGCACCAGCGCGCCGTGATCAAGCGCTTGGTCGTGAATCATCCAGGTGGCCAGATCGCGGGTCTTGGCCTCGGTGACGATGGCGTTGGCAAACTGCGTGGCATTGGGGAGGCTAACGCGTGTGCTGGGAGCGTTAAACTGGGCAAACGAACCTTGGAGACGTTCCCCTGCCCAAATGCCAAATGCTCGCGGCTGGCGCGGCGAATGCGGCGAAATCAACACCAGTGTCTCCGGTCGAAAACACATCACGCACGCCGCCGCCTCGCGCATCGCGTGGCAACTTGCCTCTGCCAAATTGCCTCTTTCGCCGCCCACTTCAGGCACAAGGATGGGCGCGTGCGGCATCAACACAGCGCACACCGTTGCCGCCGTCCGGCTTTCCCGCGATGAACCTGCTGACTCCTCAACGACCGGTCTGGATAAAATGTTTTTTTTCATAAAACCCTCTGCATGATTCCGGCGAGACGCCCTGCTCCGCCACCCCTATTATACACCCAAAGTCACTGTCCTTCTCGCCGTGCTCTGGATTATTTGACGCTTTTATTTCCTTTGATATGTTCCCATCAATTGCCCATCGGCGAGGACGTGGCCTTCCATCGCCTTGAGCAAATCCCTTTTGGTGAGGCCGGACTTGAGATCAGGCTTTATGTCGAGCGCATAAAGCTTGAAAAAGTAGTGGTGCGATTTGCCCGGCGGCGGACACGGACCGCCGTAGCCGATGCGCTTGTAATCGTTCACACCCTGCTTTGCGCCGTTGGCCAACTCCGGCGATTGTGGCATGCCTTCGGAAAGACCAAGGGTGGCCGGCGGCAGGTCGTAAATCACCCAATGCACCCACGTGCCCATTGGCGCGTCAGGATCGTCGCAAATCAGCGCGAGGCTTTTCGTGCCGGGCGGCGCACCCGGCCATTGCAACTCGGGCGAACGGTCCAGGTCGTCGAACGCATGCCGCCTGGGAATCGGCTGGCCATCGGCAAAGGAAGTTGCAGTCAGGTGAAGTTTCATGGGAGTTTCGTTGGTTGAGGCATTTTTCGCATCGCAGGCCGTGATGAAACCGGCCAGCAACGCCGCGGCGAAAAGCATTTTGGTTCGCGCGCTCATAACAGGACTTTACTCCGGAGCGCGCGTTTGGCAACGAGTTCATTTTGGAACTCTTCACCGCGGCCGGGAATTCTTATGCGGATAATATCATGCAAAGTCGCGGACCATTCACAGGCCGAGTTCAATGACTGAGGCTTCGACTGCGTTCTGGCAGGAAGGCACGATGCCGTCACGCATCAATTCCCCGCCGGTGAAAGTTTTTCCCTCCTGCGGCAGCGGCGCGCGGCCCGGCGCGGGATTAAGTTCGTGAACCGCGTAACTCTTCTCCGGATCAAGTCCTTGGGGCCGCACCGGCGACGCCGGGCCGGCCTTCAATTGAAAGGCAAATACGACAGCGCGCGCGCGGTCAGGTGAAACAAAATCCAGGGCGCCGCGAAAATTTTCATACGGATCCTCCAGGCGGTACAGATCACCAAGTTGCGTCACGTCGCGAATCTGTTTGTAGGCGCTGATTGCCCCGGCGCAAACGGCCTTGTCTGCCGCCGACAGTCGGGTCAGATCCATATCCATGCCAAACCGCGCGCTCATCGCCACGCTGCACGCGAAATGCGTCGGGCGATTGCCCCAATGCGTCACATGGCTGGCGATGGCCATCGGCGGGAAGAAGTAGGAATAATCCCACTGCATCGGCACGCGCAACGTCGGGTCGGTATTGTCACTGGGCCAGAACTCGTGAAAATATTTCAGCGAGCCGTAATCCACGCGTCCGCCGCCGCCGGAACAGAGCATCAGTTCCGTGTCCGGAAACGTTTTCGCCGTTTTGTCCATCAACGCGTAAAGCGCATTCACATAATTGATCCAAAGATGCGATTGCCGATCCGGCGCAAGCCAGGATGATCCGGGCTGGGTCAAGTAGCGGTTGCAATCCCATTTGGCATAACTAATATTCGGCACGCCGAGGATATCCTGAATGGACCGCCATTCGAACGCCTGCACTTCAGGGCGGGTGAGGTCGAGCACCAGTTGGTTGCGCTGCAGTTCCCGGTCGCGTTTCGGCTGGGCGATCACCCAGTCGGGATGCTGCTCATACAATTCGCTCTTGGGGTTCACCATCTCCGGCTCCATCCAAATGCCGAAACGGAGGCCGCGTTTGACCGCTTCGGCTGCAAGCGGCGCAAGCCCGTCGGGCAGACGGCGGCGGTTTGGCTGCCAGTCGCCCAGGCCTGCATGGTCGTTCACGCGCGGATGTTTGTTTCCGAACCAGCCGTCATCCAACAGAAACAATTCCACTCCAATCTCCTTTGCCGGATCGTAAAGGCTGACAATGCGGTTAAAATCAAAATCAAAACCGGTCGCCTCCCAGTTGTTCAACAACACGGCCCGGGTCTTGTGGCCGTCGCGCAGACCGAAGTCGCGCGCCCAACGGTGGAGGTTCCTGCTCATTCCGCCGAGGCCGTTCGCGCCCCAGGCCCAGATCATTCTCGGTGTGACGAACTTTTCGCCCGGGGCCAGATGATAGGCCGACGCGAACGGATTCACGCCGGCCAGGGCGCGGATTGTTTCGCCGTTATTATCAAATGCACATTGAAAACTGCCTGACCATTCCAGCGAACCAGCCAGCACCCGGCCGCTGTTTTCCGCCGGCGGGCCATCCAGGGAAAGCACGAAGGACGGATTGGAGAATTGATCCGCGCGCACGCCGATTTTGGAATCCAGGACCTTCGTGCCGGGAGTAATCCGTTCTGTGATCGGGGACAACATTTCCTTTGCCCAATCGCCAAAAAAATGCGTCAGATAAACATTGGTGGATGGCAGCAACAGGGCGGTCGAAGCCATCCGCCCCAATGTCACCGGGCCGGATTCGTGATGAACAATCTCCACCCACTGCTCAATAATGTCGCGGTCGCCATCCGCCAGAAAATTGAGCGTGACCTCCAACGGATAAGCGGGGTCGTGCAGTCTGGCCCGAATCAGTTCGCGTCCGGCGCCATCATTGCTCCGTGTGATTCCTTCATAAACCAGGGCTGTCGAAGTATTGCCATCGGCATGATCAACCTGGAGCGCCGGTTCCCAAATGTAACCGTCGCCCGCTTGCGGATAGCTTTCTTCCGCCCTCCGAAATTTTTTGCTCAGATGGGCTGCGCCCACAGGCCGTTGATAAAGCCTGCCATCGTCGCCGACTCCAAAATTTAGGGCAAAGTTTCGAGTCTGCACGACAAAGGCATCGTACGGCGGCAGCGCCAGCGGTTTTGCCGCACCCTCTGTCATGATGATTTTGGCGTCCGCCCAGTCGGCGTGATCATCGCTCTCGCCATCGCCTCCATCCGTTGCCCGCAACCCGAGAATCTTCACGCCGCTGATATCCACATCCACTGGAACGGCAGCCTGTCCCCCGATCAGGACGCCGCTCTTCCACAAGAGTTTGCCATCACCTGAAACGATGAATTCAACACTCCCCCGCCCTCCCGCGCTGTCATCCACGCCCACCTGTGCGATGAAACGTTTGGCGTTGCCACCCACATCCACCCGGAAATTGCTGGCGGCGTGCGTGCCGACACCGGAAACGAACTGTTTCCTGGCGATGACGAGCGGTTGTCCGGAAATTGAGCGGTCAACCTTTGGCACACCCCAACCGGCAGTCATTCGACTCAGATCGAGTGACGAAAGCCACACGGTTTCGGCGAACGCCGATGGCACCGCGCAAATAAAGAGCAACGCAATCAACTGGATTCGATTGGAATGGGGGCATTTCATAAATGGCGGCTAGAACTTGTCTTGGGAAAGAATGAGGAGTTGGCAAATCATATTCAACCATAAATTGCCGGGGCTGGCGGTGTCGTGTTTGGCAAGTGGATTGGCGCGTTCTGCTAGTGACAGACTTTCGGGCTGGGTTATGTTAAAATCATGACTAGAACCAAAGTCCAAGCTTATGCAGCACAGAACGCCAGTTCGGCCGTGGCTCCGTTTGGCATTACCCGGCGTGATCCCGGCCCCCTGGATGTTGAAATCGAAATTCTTTACTGCGGGGTCTGCCACTCGGACCTGCACACTGTCCGGGATGAATGGCACAACACCATTTATCCCTGCGTGCCAGGCCATGAGATTGTCGGCCGCGTTAAACGCGTGGGCAATCGCGTCACCAAATTCAAGCCGGGCGACCTGGGCGCGGTGGGGTGCATGGTGGATTCGTGCCACACCTGTCCAAGCTGCCAGGCCGGGCTTGAACAATATTGCCTGTCTTCTCCCACCTTGACGTTTAACAGCGAGGACAAGCATCTGGGCGGGCACACCTTCGGAGGCTATTCCACCAATATCGTCGTGGATGAGGCTTTCGTCCTGCGCGTGCCCGCTGGATTGGATTTGGCCGCCACCGCTCCGCTGCTGTGCGCCGGCATCACGACTTACTCGCCGTTGCGCCATTGGAAAGTCGGCCCCGGCCAAAAGGTTGGCATCGTGGGGCTGGGCGGGCTGGGACACATGGGGGTGAAATTCGCCCATGCCTTCGGCGCTCACGTGGTCCTGCTTACAACCTCCGCCAATAAAATTGCCGATGGTCTCAGGCTTGGCGCGCATGAGGTGGTGGTCTCCAAGGACGCTAACGCAATGAAGAAGCATCAGGGAAGTTTTGATTTCATCCTTGATGCGGTTTCGGCCCAGCACGATGTCAACGCGTATCTAAATTTGTTGAAGCTGGACGGCACGCTTACGTTGGTGGGCGCACCCTCGCAGCCTCTGCCTGTGTCTGTTTTCAATCTGCTCATAGGGCGCCGCAATTTCGCAGGCTCCTGCATCGGCGGCATTGCGGAAACCCAGGAAATGCTGGATTTTTGCGCCGCGCACCGAATCGTGTCGGACATTGAGATGATTCCCATGCAAAAGATCAACGAGGCCTATGCCCGAATGCTCAAACAGGACGTGCGCTATCGGTTCGTCATTGACATGGCCTCGCTCAAATCATGACCGGCAAAACAGTAAAATAGAACGCATTAAAATATGAACATCATCAGAGTTGGCTCACAGCCTTCCAACAAGGGATCGTCCGATTGGTTTACAGGCGTGGTGCGCATTGACTCGCCGTTTAAAGGAAGCGATCCCGCGCGTGTTACCGGCGCAGTCGTCACGTTTGAGCCTGGCGCCCGAACCGCATGGCACACCCACCCTCTTGGCCAGACCTTGCTCGTCACAGCGGGTTGCGGTTGGGTGCAGCGCGAGGATGGTCCTGTCGAGGAGATACATCCCGGTGACGTGATTTGGTTTCCGCCGGGCGAGAAGCATTGGCACGGCGCCACGCCAACCACGGCCATGACTCACATTGCCATTCAAGAACAACTGAACGGCAAAGTCGTTGACTGGATGGAAAAGGTCAGTGACGAACAATACCGCAAATGATCGGTAGAAGTTATGACCGATCGCTTCAAAATTTCCAGCCTGCTGGCGCCGCGGTTGGCGGAGCATAAGTTGGCGCTGCCGGCTTTGCTGCGACAGGCGGGATTGCCGGCAGGGTTTTTCCAGCAGGAAAAAATCTACGCCACGACCGCTGAACTCTTCGCCCTGTGGCGGGCCATTGGGGATCTGAGCGCAGACCCGGTGATTGGCCTGAAGTTTGGAGCGGAACCGCGATTGGAGCGCTACCATCCTACTGCGATTGCCGCCATTTGCAGCCGTTCCTTCCGCGATGCTCTGCAACGCATGGCCCGCTACAAGCAATTGACCTGTCCGGAAGAAATCCGCATTCACACTAACCGGGACGAAGCCTTCGTTGAGTTCTTCTACCTCGAAGCGGAAGAAATCCAACCTGACGTGTTGGTGGATATGTGTCTGTCATGGATTGCGTCCATTGCCAGCCGGGGTACCGATGGACAAGTCACGCCTCTGCGGCTGGAACTCACCCGCCCCGCGCAGCACCGCGAGTTGCTGGAGGCCCATTACGGCTGCCGGGTGCGGTTCAAAGCCGGGCGCAACGCGCTCGTGTTTCGCAGCAGTGACTTGGACCGGCCATTCGTGACGCATAATGAGGATTTGCTGACGGCGATTGGGGCGCAACTGGAAACCGAACTTAAGGCGCGGAAGACCAGCGCGGATGTGGGCGAACAGGTGAAGCACATGCTCAAACGTTCCCTCGCGGGGAAACGCCCGACGCTTCAGCATATAGCGCGGGAATTGGGCATGGGCGCACGCACGTTGCAACGCCGGTTGACCGATGCCGGCATCACGTTTCAACAACTGGTGGAAGACACCCGCCGCGAACTGGCGCACCACTATCTGAAACAAAGCACCGTCGAACTAAACGAAGCCGCCTACTTGCTGGGCTACGAGGATGCCAACTCATTCTTTCGCGCCTTTCACTTGTGGGAAGGCACTTCGCCGGGAGATTGGCGCACACAACATCGCACAGCGGCGGTCGTGGTGTGACGCGCTTTAACATCGACCATGAATATTCAAAGAAAAGGGACTAAAAATGCAAAAGCGCAAACTTGGAAAAAGTAATCTGGAAGTTTTGTGGGCGGCGGTCAGGACGGGATGCAATACTGGCGGTTGACAACGGATCGGG
>CAZLEE010000129.1:0-12413 GCA_964558455.1 uncultured Verrucomicrobiota bacterium
CTGCCTTGTTCTTTTGCCGCCCAGCTTCGTTGTTCACTCGTTGCAGATCACTGCGGATATGCGCCTCGTTCACGTCTCGCCGGGCGACAAAATCCCGGCGGCATCTTGCCACCTTTATTTATTTCCGCCGCCTTAGCTCCTGCCGTAGAACTCTTCCACCACGGCGCGGAAATTATTTTCCCCGACGTTGATGATGCCCATTTCGCGCCGGGCGGATTCGGTGGAATCGCTGGCGTGGGCGGCATTGATCATGATGCTCTGTCCAAACTCGCGCCGGATGGAACCCGGGGGCGCCTTGGAAGGGTCCGTGGGGCCGAGAACGTCCCGGATTTTGCGGATGGCTTCAACCCCTTCGTAAATCAACGCGATGCACTTTTCCGAGCCGGGCTGCTTCATTTCTTCGGAGGTGCATTCGGAGGGGGCGCGGCCGGACATGAATTTGACAATATTCTCGAATTGGTTGTCACCAAAATGGGGGCAGAGAAGCTGGCCCAGTTCCTTTTCGGTCACAGGCGGCACCTTGAAACCGAATTCCTTTTCCAAAATGGCCTTGGCCCTGGAAACGACGACATCGGTGAGCTTGGTGCGCAAAACTTCGCGCACCGGGCCGTAAAATTCCGCCGCTTGGGCAACGCTCATGCGATGGACTTTGATGCCAACGATGTAAAGGCCGGTGCGGGAAAGAAAATCAATGACATTGCCAGGGCGGCCGGTGGCGAAACGAAAGTTATCCGGCTTGATCAGCACCAGGGTGCGTTGGGGGGATTCCTCCGGCCCGTAAGCCAGAGTGCGCTCGACCACGCCGCCGTCCGAATCGGAGTAATGGGACCAAAGCTTCAGTTTGATGGACGCCTCTTCCGGGGTGGGAGCCGCCAGGACGGCTGGCTCGAAATAGCGCACACTGCCGTGCTCATCGAGAATCAAATCGCCGTAAGTGTCGCGAATCGTTTCGCCGCCGCGCCGTTCGGCCGAGATGTTGCCGATGACGGAACGGATTTTGCGCACCGCCTCCTCACCGCGGAAGAGAAGCATCATGACGCGGCGCGGACGTTGCGTTTTGGGATCGGGCGCAAGGTTGCGCAAGATATAATCGCGAATCAATTCCTGCACCCGGCGATCCTGCGAATCGGCGGCGGAAATGATGACCTCGGAATATTGCTGAACCAACTCCGTGCAGGGACCGAACATGCGAGCCGCCACCATCTCAAGGCCGGTGCGGGTGATCAGCCGGGCCAATATTCCACCCGTGCGGGATTTGTGCAGCGTGTAAGGGGTGATTATGACGTAGGCGAGTTGTTGGGCCATAGGAAAAGGGACTCAGCCTGGCTGATTGGAACTTTTTGGGGCCGTCGCCGCTTTTCCGCCCAAAATTTTAAACATGACGACACCGCAAGTAGGACATTTGCCTTTGATCGCTTTGCGCCCATTTTTCATGACTTCTTCCACTGCCTCGGCAATTTCCTTCTTCGCTTTGCACTTAACGCAATATCCTTCAGGCATAAAATTGTTCCGCACAATAGTGCTTCAGGCACGGTCGCGCAGTGAGAATAGTCTATGGGCCAAACACTGTCACAGTCAACTCGTAAAACGCCCATCCAACTTCAACCTGTTGATGGCTAGAATGATAACGAAGCCGCTCAAGAGGCCCCGGCGATCCGGCGCAACTCGTTTTTCAGGATCTTTCCGGTCGCATTGCGCGGGAGGTCCTGCAGGATGATGACGTGCCTTGGCACTTTGTAGTCGGCCAATTGTCCCTTCGCAAAATGCAACAGGGACGCTTCATGCAATTTCACCCCGTCTTGCGCGGCGATGAAAGCCATGGGATATTCCCCCTTGCGCGCGTCGGGCAGGCCGATCACCGCCACCTCTTTGACACCCGGAAATTTATAAAGCACCTCCTCGATCTCGCGCGGATAAACGTTGATCCCGTTGACCAGAAGCATGTCCTTTTTCCGGTCGGTGATGTAGAAATATCCGTCGCTGTCGGCGTGGCCGATGTCCCCGGTCAACAACCAGTCGCCGCGCATGACCTTCGCGGTTTCCTCGGGTTGTTTCCAATAGCCCAGCATGACATTGCGGCCGCGCACACAGATTTCGCCGGTCGCGCCCGTCGGCAGAAATTCCCCGGAATCATCCTGCACCGATATTTCCACGCCGAAGATCGGCACTCCGATCGAACCGGCCTTCCACGGACCCCGCACGGGATTGAAGGACACCACCGGACTGGCCTCGCTCAATCCGTATCCTTCCAGCAAAGGGATGGGGAAACGCTCCGTGAACTCGCGCAGAATCTCAGCGGGCAGCGGCGCGCCGCCGCTGATGCACAATCGCAGGGGCAGATTGGTCGGGACCGATCCGTGGGTCAGGGCGCGGAAGAATTGCGGGACGGCCGGGAGCAAAGTGGCCTGGTGTTGCATGATGTCCGCCACCACGTTTCTGGGCGGATGGAGCGTCTTGATCAGAACGATGGATCCGCCGATGAGCAGCGGCAGCAAAACCCCAACCGTCAGCATGAAGCTGTGGAACATCGGCAGCAACACGGCAAAACGATCCTCCCCGACCGCGCTCAACACCCGCTGGCAACTGAAAACATTGGTCAGGAGGTTGCCGTGCGAAAGCATCGCCCCCTTGGGATGTCCGGTGGTGCCGGATGTGTAAATAATGACCGCCAAGTCAGACTCCAACCGGTGACAATCCGCGCCGGCCCCGACCGGCAAGGGAGGCTTGGCAAAACTCTCCACCGCCAGCGTTTTCAGTCCGGGCCGCGCCCGCTTGAGATGCTCTGTTTCCTTCCGCGTTGATTCGCTCACGATCAGGACGTCAATCTCCGCGTCCGCCAGGATGAAATCAATTTCCGGCCCCTTGAGAAAATTGTTGATCGGCACGACCACGCCGCCGCATTGCAAGATACCGAAAAGGGCGGGCACGAATTCCGGGCAATTTTCCAGCCAGATGCCGACGCGATCACCGGCCCGTAAACCGTAATGGGCAGTCAACTGGCGCGCCACCCAAAGCGATTGCGACCAAAGCTCGCCGTAGGAGAACTGCAGTTCCCCCCAAAACAACGCAACCTTCCGCCGGTCGCGCCGGGCGCAGTTTTTGAAGGCATGAGCTAAATTCACAGTCCTGAAACTCCGATGATTGATATGAAAGTTCAAGGTTTAAAGTCGCTTGAGTTTGTAGTAACATGCGAAAATTGTGATTGACTCGGACGGAAAATTATCGGAATTCCTGCCCACACTCCGCGCGGCGGACTGGCTGGCGATGGATACGGAAGCGGACAGCTTGCACGCCTATCCGGAAAAACTGTGCCTCATGCAATTGACCAGCCGGGCGGGCGATTTTTTAATCGACCCGCTGGCTCACGTGGATCTGCAACCGGTTTGGCCGGAGTTCAAAAAACATCAACTGATTCTGCACGGGGCCGACTATGACCTGCGGCTGTTGCGCAAGAACCATAACTTCGTGCCGAGCCGGATATTCGACACGATGCTGGCGAGCCGGCTGTTGGGCGAGCGCGAGTTTGGGCTGGGCAGCCTGGTCAAGAGGCATCTGGGCATCGTTTTGGAAAAGGGATCGCAAAAAGCCGATTGGGCCAAACGCCCGCTGACCACGCGCATGGAAGAATACGCGCGCGCCGACACGCGGCACCTGAAGACGTTGCGTGATATTTTGAGCGATCAACTCCAGGCAAAAAACCGTCTTTCCTGGCTGGAACAATCCTGCGACCGGCTCATCGCCGAATGCGCCATTCCCCCCACGCCCGAACCAGACCTGGTCTGGCGCGTCAAGGGCAGCCACAAACTGACCCGCGCCGGATTGGCGGTGTTGCGCGCAATCTGGCAGTGGCGCGAAAAGGAAGCCATTGCCGCGAACAAGCCCCCCTACTTCGTCTTGAGCCACGAAGCGCTGACGGGAATTGCGGTGGCCGCCCCCGAACATCAGCCTTACGATAATTTATTGCCCCGTCATTTTTCCTCGCGCCGCAAGGACGGTTTGGGCGAGGCCGTTCAAAAGGGATTGGGTGTTGCGCCCGATGAACAGCCCGAAATTCTGCATTCCCAGTCGCATCGCCACACCGAGGCGCAGCATCAGCGGTTCGTCCAGTTGGAGCTAAAAAGGAATACGCGCGCAGCGCAATTGGGCCTGGACCCCACCTTGATTGCCAGCCGGGCCACCCTTCTGGCCCTGGCCGAGAACTGGGAGCGGAATCAAGCCGACCTGATGGATTGGCAGCGCGAACTGCTGCAATAATCCGCCTCCGGCAGATGCCCTGAAAACTATTTTGGCCCCAAATCAGGGTCTTTTCCGGGAAAAATCCCCGTGGAAGACGTGACGGAATTTTGGGCGGCGATGGCTTCTGACAACACGCCCAAGGCCTCAGCCCGAACCACCGATCCAATCAATATCCGGTCCTCAAACGTATTAACCACCGGCACGTTCCGCTGTTCGCTGGCCAGCAACGCGGGCAAGGCATCCATCAGCTTTTGACCGGGCCGCAAACACGGCGGGATCGGACGCATGATGTCGCCCGCGATGATGGCGTTCATTTCCTCGCCCGCGCCCAGGTATTCCTTTAAATCCTGCAACGCCACCACCCCCACCAACCGCCCTTGCGCGTCAATCACCGGGATAAAGTTGTTCTGACTGCCTAAAAATCTCTCCGCGATCAGCGGCAGGACGGTGTTTTCCCGCACCGGCGGCACCGGCGCTCTCATCAAGTCCCCGATCTTTTGTTCGGTGGCCGCCCCCAGGCGCGAACCCTCCACTTCCAGATTGCGCAGTTTCATCGGCTCGGTGTAAACAGAATTCGGGTGCAGGCGTTGCGACACCAGGGTGGACACCGCGCAACCCAGCATCAACGCCGGCATGAGCGAATAATTCCACGAAATTTCCAGTATCATGACAATGGCCAGCAACGGCGAACGCGTCGTGGCCGAGAAAACACAGCCCATCCCCACCAGCGCAAAAATTCCCACCGGCAAATGCTCCGGCGCCAATCCCATTCCTTCCAAGGTCAGCCCAAACAAACTCCCCAGGCTGGCCCCCAGAAACAAGGTCGGCGTAATCACACCGCCCACCGCGCCCGATCCCACCGTCACCACCGTCGCCAGCAATTTGGCCAGCAGAATGGCCAGCAGCACATTGGCGGGACCGGGATTCTGGATGATCCTGCTGGCAGCCACATAACCGTTGCCCCAGACCTGGGGATAGCTCAACGCGATGAATCCCACCAATGCCCCCCCCACCGCCATGCGGAGGGGCAGCATCATCGGCACACGTTTGAAAGATTCCCGGCTTAATCGCAGCAGCTTGAGAAAAACGGCCCCCAGCACTCCGGCCAATGCCCCCAGCACCAAAAACCACGGCAGTTGCGCCATGTGCGTAAAATCGAAATTCGGCACTTCATACCATTGCTTCAGCCCGAAAAAACTCCGCGAAACCATCGTCGCCACCACCGAGGAGCAAAGCAGCGGGGCGAACAGGTTCATGGAAAAATTCCCCAGCACGACTTGCGCCGCGAAAATGGCCCCGGTAATGGGCGCGTTATAGGCCGCCGCCATGCCCGCCGCCGCCCCGCACGCCACCAACAGCCTCAACCTATACGGTTGCCAGTGCATCATCTGCCCCCATCTTGACGCCGCCGTGGCCGACAATTGCGTAACGCCGCCTTCGCGCCCAATCGAGGCTCCGCTGCCAATGCTCATCAGCGATGACACGCCGCGCACCAGGCCGCTCCGCAACGGCAACCGCCCATCCCCCGCCACCACCACCTCCAACAAATTCGTCGTTCCCTGCTTCCCCGCCAAACGCAATCCCCAAAACAAAACCGCTCCCGCCGCCAACCCTCCGATGGCCGGCGTGATCAACCGCCATACCGGCGGCAACGATTCCGCCACTTCCACAATATTCTGTCCCGGATATCCGATCAGGAGCGCCTGAACTTTGTCCACGGCCAAGTAGAAAAGCACATTGACCACCCCGCCCATCAGGCCGACAACCCCGGCTATCATCATGTGCAACGCTTCCTCACTCAACGAGAGCTTCTCCCTAATCTTCAACGCGTTACGCCAATGTCGGTGCAAGTAATGGCGCACGGACGCAAAGACCCCGGCCTCGAATATCGATTGTCGTCCCATGTAGCAACTTACAATAGGAGGTTTTCCGTTTTTGACTAGCTTCGATTTTCAGCCCCCGACTAAATTCGAAACCGATAAATCTGCTTTGATTTTTTTTCCAACCCCATATCATCCCGCCAGTGTTTTCGACAACCAAATGAAAAACATCGCCATTATTGGCGGGGGATTCAGCGGCGCCATCACCGCAGTCAACCTGGGCCGCTTAAGCGCCGGCCCGCTTAAAATTTCCATCATCGACAAAAATCCCGTCCCCTGCCGCGGTATCGCTTACAGCACGCGCAACCCCAGCCATCTCCTCAACGTCGCGGCTCGAAACATGTCGGCCATGGCCGATCAGCCGAACCATTTCGTTGAATGGCTCGGCACCCGCGTCGATTGCCTCGACATACCCGACGCCGTTCTCCGGGAAAATTACCTGCCCCGCCGCGTCTATGGCGAATACATCCACAGCTTGTTTCAGTGGTACACCCAAATCCTCTCCGAGGAAAAACAGATGCAGTTTGAAGTGATCCACGACGACGCCATCAACGTCCTCATGGAAGACAAAACCGCAACCGTCGTCCTCGCCGGCGGACGGACCGTGCCCGCCGACACCGTCGTCCTCGCCGTCGGGAACCAAACCCCGGTCCCGTTTCGGTTGCGGGGACTGGATCCCAAAAGCGCCAGATATATTGGCAATCCCTGGCTCGGCTGGGAAAAGAAACTGCCGTCCAGGGAAGAGAACCTGTTAATCATCGGCACCGGCCTGACCATGGTGGATACCTTTCTTTCCTTGAAAGACTTTGGCTGGCGCGGAAAGGTTTTTGCCGTCTCCCGCAACGGTCTGCTGCCCATTTCCCATTTTAAAGGCTTCGAATACCCCGACTTCATCAACGACGCAATCGCCCGCCGTCCATTTCGCGAGCTGTTTTCCATTTTCAAAAAACACTGGCGCGAGGCCCAGGCCAAAAACATCAACCCCGCCATCCTCGTCGATAAATTCCGCCCTTACACCCAGCGCATCTGGCAGAATTTTTCCCTGGCCGAGAAGAAACAATTCAACCGCCATTTCCGCACCCGCTGGAACGTGATGCGCCATCGCATCGCCCCGGAAATCCACCGGCAGCTCCAGGAAGCCATCGCGCAAGGATGGTTCAACGTCGTCAAAGGCAGGCTGCGGGATTGCGCGGAGTCGGAGGACTCCATGACAATTTCACTTGACAGCAACAACGCAAAGCGCGTCTTGAAAGTCGGGGCCGTGATTAACTGCACCGGGCCGAAGGACAGCTATCTTCCCTCCGACTCGGCCTTGCTCAACAATCTTTTTGACTGCGGCCTGATTCAACCGGACGACATGAACATGGGCATCAGAGTCACGCCCGATTATGCCGCGGTGGATCGCGCCGGACATGCGTCGGAAACGATTTTCGCCATCGGATCCATCATGAAAGGCACCTTGTGGGAAACACTGGCCGTGCCGGAACTCCGTTCCCAGGCGTTTCGTCTCGCCGAAACAATTTCCGGCCAATGGGCTGATCGCGAGGCCAAAAAGAGCGCCATTTCCGAGGTGATGGAAGACGTCATCGAATATTCCATTTAGCAAACGCGGTTTTCCCGGTTTATTTTTTTTGAGTCAAATCCGCAAAAAATTGTCAATGAGACACTGGACATTGCCAATGGCTTATGATAAGCATGTCGTCCCGCTGTCTTGCTATGACGGCGGGGAAATTTTCCGACTGGCCACGGCCATTTGGTTTTATAAACTATAAGAATCGAATGAAATTAAAACAAATCGCATCTTTGGTAATAGGGTTGCTTCCGCTTGGCGTCGTCGCCCAAACCAACCAACCGCAAAATGCAGCAGTGACCGCTCCGGCAACGGCCGTCCCGGTCGCGGCAGCGTCCCGGGCACCCGCCCCCCAGGTGACCGCCTCCGTGATGACGCCCCCGCAATTGCCCGAGAAAGGCAAGTTGAGTTACTGCGTCGGCATGTTCTTTGCCAGCAGCATCACCAACGCAACCAAGAAGGGAAGTCTCGATATCGACAACGAAGTCCTGCTGGGCGCCATTAGGGATGTGGTGGACGGAAAGCCCACAAAATATACGACGAAGGAAGTTTCCGAAGTCCTGACCGAGCTTCGCAGCGCCATGCAGGCCAAACGAAGAATCGAAGACGAGGCCACCAAAGCCAAAAACGATGCGTTCTTCACCCAATTTGGCCAACGGCCCGGCGTCATCTCCACCAACGGCGTGGAATATAAAGTAATCACGGACGGCACCGGCCCCACCGTCAAAGAGTCTGATTCCTTGGTTGTCGCCTACCGGGGCACATTGGTCGATGGCACCGAATTTGACCATAACGACAACTTTTCCGTAAACCAGAATGGGGTCATCCCGGGATGGCGGAAAGTATTGCCCCTCATGAAGGCAGGCTCCAAATGGCAGGTTGTCATTCCCCCCACGCTGGGCTACGGCCCGCGCGGCAGCCAGAAGATTCCGGGGAATTCCGTGCTTGTTTTCGACATCGAAGTGAAGTCCATCACCCCGGGAGCGCCAACCCTGCCCCGCGTCTCCTCTTCGCTCTCCCTTCCCCCGCACGCCGCCCAGCCGGTCAACTCGCGTCCGTTGACCAACTTATCGACCCCGCCGGCTCCGCCTAACTCGGCGGTCACCGTCAGCGGTGAAATCATCAAAGTCCCGTCCCAGGAAGATATGAAAAAAGGGGCCAAGATAGAGGTCATCAAGGACGGACAAACGAACGCGATCAACTCGGACGCACAGACGAACGCGGCCAACTCGCACTAGGAAGGCTGAAGGCTAAAATGGGGAAGGCTGCGGCGGAGTTATCATTTGATTTTCTCCGCCAATTCTGACGCGGGGTAGGTCCAGATTTCCGCCAGGGTCGGATGATAATGCGGCATCACGGCCAGTTCCCCCGCCGTCATGTGATGTCTCATTGCGGCGATGATTTCATGGATCAATTCCCCCGCCGCCGGCCCCACGCATGCGCCGCCCAGGATTTCCCCTGAGCGCGGGTCCGCCAGCAATTTCACAAATCCGTGTTTCACCCCCATGATGATGCTCTTGCCATGGTCGTTGAACAGGTAGCTCGCCGCCAGATATGCAATCTGCCGCGCCTTCGCTTCCTTCTCCGTCAAACCGGCCACCGCCACCTGCGGATCGGTGAAGGCCACGCTGCACAACAAACGGTAATCGATCTGTCGCTTTTTTGCCGGATGAATAATATTGCCGGCCGCAATCTCCCCCTGCTCCACTGCGATATGCACGATTTGATGCGGCCCCGTGCAATCGCCCGCCGCATAAACGTGCGGCGCCGCGGTTTGCATCGAGCTGTTGGTCACAATCCGCCCGTTTTCAGTTTGCACCCCGATGTTTTCCAACCCCAGTCCCGCCGTCGCCGGCACCCGTCCCAACGCCACTAATATCTCCTCCGCCGCCACCCGTTTGATCCGCGCACCTGATTCAAAAACGATTCCTTTCTCCCGCCCTTTCCTGAACACGCCCCGCAACCTGGTGTCGGTGTGAAGTTGAATTTTTTCCCCGCGAAAAACCTTTTCCAGCGTCGCCCCGACATCCTCGTCGCATTCCCGCAACAGATGCCGGCTCCGTTGGATCACGGTCACTTTCACCCCGAACCGGCAAAAAAACTGCGCCAGTTCCACCGCCACCAATCCCCCTCCCAGCACGATCAACGACCGCGGCAGCCGCGACAAGGACAGCGCCTCGTCGCTGGTCAAATAGCCCAACTCCCGCAATTCCGGCAACGGCGGCGGGGCCGGCATCGATCCGGTGCTGACAATAAAATTCTTTGCCGTGACCGATTTGGGGGATGATCCCGGCGGCTGGCGCAGGGCCAGGGTGTGTCCGTCCACAAAACCCGCCTGCGCCCGCAGCAATTTGAATTTCCCGCCCGTCAATTGTCCCCGCCGGTAACAGGCGAACTCTTCCACCATCTCCCGTTTGCGCGCCATCACCGCCTTGAAATCAAATCCCGCCTGCGGGATTTTCAGGCCCCAGGTTTTTGCGACTCGGGCCAGATGCAGGACCTCGGCCGCGTAGAGCAGCGCCTTGCTGGGCATGCAACCCCGCAAAATACAAAGTCCTCCCAGCTCGCTGCCGCCGTCTATGAGCACCGTTTTCAATCCCGCGTCCGTTGCGGTGCGCGCCGCCGCATATCCCGCGCTGCCCCCGCCCAGGATCGCCAGATCATAGTCGTAAGAATTCCGCGTTTTGTTTTTCGTTTTCAAGATTCCTTAATCTACATGAATCGGACGGCAAAGAAACCGCCATGTTTTAACGGATTCGAGTCAACAACAAAAAACCCGCCCCGCACAGGACGGCGCTGTAGCCAAAGGCGACCGTTGTTCCCGCCCACGCCCATAGCGTCCCGACAATGATGCTCGAGAGAAAATCGCCCGCGCCATTCACGGTGGCCAGGACCCCGAAAGCCATGCCTTGATGCTCTTCCGCCACCAGCTCCGCGCAATACGAATCCTCCAGCGTCTCAGCCAGCGCGGCGCTGATCCCGCCGAAGATAAACACCAGGGACAAACTCCACACTCCCAAAGGCAGCGTCATCACGCCCACCGCCGTGAGCAAGCCCAGCAGATAGCCCAGCGCCAGCAGCCGTTTTTTGGCGAAACGGTCGCCCAGCCACCCTCCAATATACCCGAACGCCGCCGAAAAAACATTGTGCAAAACATACAAACCAACCCCCACCCCCGCCGCTTTGGCCGCCCCCAATTTCGGAGTCAACTTCTCTGTCGCCAATAAAATCAACATGGTGTGGGCAAACGCGCCCGCCCCGAACAAACCGACCGCGGCCAGGAATTTTTTGTAGGCCGCAGGCAGGAGCCGCAAACTTTCACCAAAGGAAATGTGCGCAACCGGCTTGCGCTCCTTCTCCCTGACCAGAAATGCAATCACCCCGGCGGCGGCCAGTCCTGGAATCAGGGTCACGGCAAAAAGCCGGGAATAATGGGTGTGGAAAAGTCTTAGCAGAAAAAACGCCGAAGCCGGGCCTGCTATCGCTCCCAGCGTATCCATCATGCGCTCAAACCCGAAGGCCCGCCCGTAGGCTGAACGGTCCACCGCCGCCGCCAGCAGCGCCTTTCGCACCGGGGTCCGAACCCCGCGTCCCAGCCACGCCACGCTTCGCGCCGCCAGTATCTGCCAGGCCGCCGTCGCCAAACCAAACCCCGCCGTCCCCAGCGCCGTCACAATATACCCGATCACCGCAATGGGTTTCCGCCGCTGCAGCTTGTCAGTGAAATACCCCGAACCCATTTTCGCCACGCTGGCCAAGCCGTCCGAAATCCCTTCGATCAATCCCAGCCACGCCGCCGATGCGCCAAGCGTGGCCAGAAACGCCGGTAAAACCGCGCTGGCCGTTTCGTGTGACCAATCGCTGAAGAGCGACGCCAACCCAATGCCTAACACGGTCCGGTTAAGCCATCCATTCCGGTCCGGTTGGTTGGCGCTTGAAAGTTTCACCGCCTCGATGCGCCGTGCGCCGCTAAATTCCGCCCAGCAGACGATCCTTCAGCACTTTCAAGTTGCGCGTCGGATGCCGCGCCATGATGCGCCGAAGCGAAAACGGGGAAACCTCCGCCGTGTTCACCCCAAAATCCGTCGAGCAAGCCGTCCGGTACCCCGCCTCCAACACCACTTCCCGCAGGGTTTCATTCCAGTTCCCGTACGGATAGCAAAAATCCTCCACCCCCACGCCAAAGAGATCTTCTAATTTCTTTTTGCTGGTCATGATCTCCTCCCGCGCATCCCTCATGCTCAACCGGGTCAAATCCGGATGGCTGAGCGAATGGGAGCCAATGCGGTTCCCGGCGCGAATCCATTCCCGCACCTGAGCCGCATCCATCAAAGGCTCCCGCACTTCCCCGTCGCGTATGTCCCATTGATTCCAACGTCCGATGAAATTCACCACCAGGAACTGGATCGCAGTAAACCGATGCGCCGCCAACGGCGCCAAGGCATGTTCCCAAACATTGCGAAAACCGTCATCAAATGTCAGCGCCACCTGCTGCTTCGAGCCGGTCCCGGGCGACACCCCTGGATGGCATGTGACGAACCCGGCCCCGGCTAATTCATCCAGTTGCTGCGCAAACCGTTCCGGGCGGACATAAAGCCCCTTCAATCGCGCCCCCGGCGGCGGTGGCGCTATCTTGTGGTACATCAAAATTGGCACCCCGGTTTGAAAATATTCCAGGAATGGCTGCAACGTGTGAAACGTCGTCGGCGTCTTCGTCATACAACCTT
>CAZLEE010000130.1:0-12348 GCA_964558455.1 uncultured Verrucomicrobiota bacterium
ACCTGCCACAACACGCCCCTCAGGCAAGCGGTAATTTTGGCCTTTTCAACTGAACAGCCACACCCGGATTGTCTTTGCGGCGCTTACGGATTTAACCCCTTCCACTTGCCCCGATGAGGTGAGACTTCAGTCGAACCCTGATATTCCTGTCGTCTTTCGCCCTGCCGCACATCCAGCCCGCAAAGCGGGCCAGCCTTCTGCTGCTTCGGAAGTTCCATCAGCCAGCTAAGCTGGTAGCTCTTCTGCCGATTCGGAAGTTCCATCTGAAAAGATCGCCGTCACTCAGCCCAAGGTCGCGAGGAACGTGCCTCCCCCCTAATCTTAATCGTAATCCTCTTCAATTTGCCCCCGCGATGCCCTCGCCGGATATTCGCCTTGAAAATTGGATTCAACTCCGCAGGAGTTGAATCAAAAGGTCCGAACGCGCCTCACCGCCAAAAGCCAAAATCCGCAACCTACGGGACACCCCCCACCGCAATCGCAAACATTCCAATCAATCAAATTGCGGGCAATGGTATGGGTTGCTCGACTTTTCAATCACATTGAAAATTACGGGGCGCGATTCAACCTGTCCCCGGAAAGGACGCGCCGTGCGTCGGTATTCGTTCAAACCCTCCAACAATATGTGTCCGTCTGAGGCCAAAAAAGGACCATTTATTTTACCTGGGCGCCGGCAAGACCGGGAAATCGCTTCGATGGTTTTCCTCAAAGAAACATCGTGACTCCGGCTTTTGGTGGTTTTTGGGCCATCATAAATCACGTCGATTTGCGATGAGCCACGCCTTATCCAACCGCCATTCGCTTCACAGGCCACCATCCTCTTTATTATTGTCCACAGGCGGGAAAATAGTGCCAAAAAATATTCATTTATTTCACGGCGTCGCTTGAATCGTATCCCCCTTGCGAGTACGGCAGGTCGATGCCGCCCATGACATCCTTCGTATCGTGGGAGACAGCCGCATTATAACCGGCGTGACGAATGGGCTGTTCCTCTGTCTAAGCTTACATGAAGACGAAAATGCCTGGACACGGAAACCGGATTCGATCTTCGGCCGAAAGGGCCTTCACATTGATTGAACTGCTGGTAGTGGTTGCCATCATCGCCATACTCGCTTCCCTGCTGTTGCCGGCTTTGTCCGAGGCCAAGGAGAAAAGCGGACGCACTCAATGCATTAACAATTTCAAGCAACTCGCCCTCGCCATCCAAACCTACGCTGACGATCACGGAGACCAATTGCCGGGACCGGTCTGGCAGGGATTCTATGAGAATTACGACAATGCGGATTCCAACCGCATGCCCTTCTACATCGCCACCTATCTCGGCCTGCCCGCCCCCCAAGCCGCCCCGCAAGACGCGGCGCCGGCCCGATGCCCCTCAGCCGCCCGGCATTGGACGTCCGCCCCAACCGGAACTCCCCTGATGTCGTTGGAAATGCCCCTCAGCTACATCGCCAGCGTCAGTATCACCAATGTGAATACGTCCGTCGTGACGCGTCCCTTCGGCTATCCCTATGCCTCGCTTCCGTTTGCCAGCACCAACGACGAATCCCCCAAACGCCTGCGCGAAATCGCCAACCCCACCTTGTCATGGGCGCTTACGGACGCGGATCAGCAAAACGCCGTCAGTCTGGCCCGTTACTATCATTTCCTCCCCAAGACCCCATGCCACGGAAGCGTGCGCAACCAGCTTTTCTTCGACTGGCACATCAACGCCGTCCACGACTGATTCCTACCCTTGCTCATGATTCCTTTGGCCTGTCCTGCAACATCATGGCAGATTCCAGCGAATGCGCCTCCGGCGGAACAATGCACACGCGGCCGTTCTGCCAGATGGCGACCAACCGGCCGGCCCGCCGATACTCAGCCAGTGGGGCAAGTGGCTATTCGCCTTGCCGTGCCATCCTGAAAGGATGGCCATCACTCAGCCCAGGGTCGCGAGGAACGAGCCACCCTGGGAAAAGGTTTGAATGACTCAACAAGATTTCGGAATGCCTTCACAACCGGTGCAAAATCGTCTTTCGTCAAATTGTCCCAAGTATTGTAATGAACTGCCACGTTTACTTGCCATTGCTCCACATTTGATTTGTTTACAGCAGCCGAAAAAGCCGTTTCGCGACCAGTGATCTGCTCAATGACATCTTGCTGTTTCCATGACTGTGCCGCCTTTTTTGCCTGGCCAAACAATTTTTTGAATCTTGCGACCGAAGCCGGGAGAAGCTCACCGAGCTGAAACTGTGCGTCTGCGCGGAATTCGACGGGCGCGCGCAGCCTGTGGCAAAGTTCCAAGGAAGCGTATTCAAGAAAATGCCGCAATAGCGCCGCAGCAGCGCGCACGTCGTTTTTCTTCAAGTAGTCGTCAATCTCCGTCCAAACGTCCCTATCATCCCATTGGGTTGGGCCAAAATTAACATCCCACGCGCGAAATTGAACCGCGCCTTTACCCGTAATCAAGCCCTCTGATTTCATGTGCCGCAACCAAATCGGGTCATGGGTGGTCAGAATAAACTGTGTGTTTGGAAATTCCTTTTTGAGCAACGCACAAACTTCACGCCTGTGACCTGTATCCACCGACATTAACACGTCATCGAGCACCGCAAAACTGAACCCATCCTTTTGAAGATGGCGCATCAGAGCCAAATACAAACAAAGCACCCATACTATTGCACTATTTGGTTGCTTTTCATTGTACAGCTTCTTTCATTCCAGCAATCTCGCATTGCAAGTCCGCCATAGCCCCCGAAGGCGGAAGCGTGTTGCCCCTGCCCAGCCGCAGCCGACGCGCGATCCGCCCCATTGTCACCGTCACCCCAGCCCAGCCGCCCCCGTTTCACCACCACTTTTTCCCATTTTAGCCCTTAGCCTTTAGCCTTTTTTGCCCGCTCCGGCATATTCGCGAGATGTTGGCGTGGCATAGGCGTATCCTGCCCCAAACCCCATCGCTGTCAACCGCTTAAAAATTCGCGCCCATTCTTGTGCCTTCGCTTCCCCGTTCTCGTCTTTCCTGTTTTTCGCGGCAAAAAATTCCGCGCCTTGTTTTCCAATTTAGAATTTCCTTGTCCCGGTTTTTCTAGCGCCTTGGCGTCTTTGCGTTGAGTTCCTGTCCCCCGATTTCAGCGTCACATGTCCTCCATCGCCTTGGGCGCAAGCGGATTATGTTGATTTATTGTTCCCGTCCGATTTCAGTTTTTCAGCGTTTCAGCGTTTCAGCTTTTGCCCCCGGCCTGGCCGATTTCAGCTTTCTGCTTTCCCAATTTCTGCTTTTCCCCCCTCCCCCATCCGATTTCAGCGTTTCAGCGTTTCAGCGTTTTCCCAAAAGGCTCATTCCATCATTGAATGTGACGCCGAATCCGCCCATTATGGGGGCCATGAGTTTTGTAGCATGAAAGAGCCTAACACCGAATCGCAGACGCCCTGGACCGGGCCGGCAGTCACGCCGGAACTGGTTAAAAAGCATAACCTCACCCCGGATGAGTTCGTGAAGATCAAGGAACTCTTGGGCCGCTCGCCGAATTTCACGGAGCTTGGCATTTTCTCGGTGATGTGGAGCGAGCACTGCTCTTATAAAAACACCCGGCCCTTGCTGAAAACCTTCCCCACCAAGTCGCCCAACATCCTCGTCGGAGCCGGCGAGGAAAACGCGGGCATTGTCGATATTGGGGACGGACTGGCCATCGCCTTTAAGATTGAATCGCACAATCACCCCAGCGCGGTGGAGCCGTTTCAAGGCGCGGCCACCGGTGTGGGCGGAATTATCCGCGATATTTTCACCATGGGCGCCCGCCCCGTTTGCGCGATCAATTCCCTGCGCTTCGGGCCGATTGTCGCCACCCCGGCGGAAAACGGCAATGGCGACACCGCCGCCGCCATTAATAATAATCGCCGCCTTTTCAGCGGCGTGGTGGGAGGAATCGGGCATTACGGCAATTGTTTTGGCATCCCGACCATCGCGGGCGAAGTCTATTTTGACAAGACTTACGAGGGCAATCCGCTGGTCAACGCCTTTTGTCTTGGCGTGTTGCGCCACGAGCAAATCGCGCGCGGAGCGGCCAAAGGCGTGGGCAATCCCGTTTTTTACGTCGGTCCGGCCACCGGCCGGGACGGATTGGCCGGAGCGGCCTTTGCCTCGCAGGATTTGACCCGCGAATCGTCCGAACAACAGCGCGGCGCCGTGCAGGTCGGGGACCCATTCATGGAAAAACTCGTCTGCGAAGCATGTTTGGAATTGCTTGCCACCGACGCCGTGGCCGGCATTCAGGACATGGGCGCGGCAGGCTTGACCTGTTCCACCTGCGAAACAGCCGCCCGCGCCGGCACCGGCATTGAAATTGAATTGAACAAAGTCCCTCAGCGCGCCCCGGGCATGACGCCTTACGAAATCATGTTGAGCGAATCGCAGGAGCGCATGCTCATCATCGTCAAGGCCGGACGCGAGGACGAAGTCAAACGCATTTTTGACAAGTGGGACCTGCCTTGGGCGCAGATCGGGCACGTCACGGACAACGGCCAGATGGTGGTGAGATACAATGGCAATGTGGTGGTGGATCTTCCGGCCAAAAAACTGGCCGATGAAGCCCCCGTTTATCAACGCGAGTCGCGGGAACCGGCTTATTTGAAAGCGATCCGGGAATTTACGCTCGCCGGGATTCCGGAGATGACGGACCTGACGCAGGCGCTATTGCAATTGATGGCCTGGCCAACCATTGCGTCGAAAAACTGGGTTTATCGCCAGTATGATCACACCGTCCGCGACGGGTCGGCGGTGGGACCGGGATCGGACGCAGCCGTCCTCCGCATCAAGGCGGATTCGCTGCCCGGAGCCGCCAAAGCCGGCGAAGCCAGGCTGGAAAAATACATTGCCATGACCGTCGATGGCAACTCCACCTACGTTTACCTTGATCCGTATGAAGGCGCGAAAATCGTCGTGGCCGAAGCCGCGCGAAACCTCGCCTGCTCCGGCGCCACGCCCCTGGGCACGACGGATAACTTGAATTTCGCCAATCCGCACGATCCGGAGCTGTTCTGGCAATTAAAGGAATCCGTGCGCGGATTGGCCGAGGCCTGCCGGGCCTTCAACGCTCCGGTCACCGGCGGCAATTGCAGCCTTTACAACCAAAGTCCGAACGGCCCGATTGACCCGACGCCAACCGTCGCCATGGTCGGGTTGATTGAAAAGCCCGAGCACATCACGAAGCAATGGTTTCAGGACAATGGCGACGTCATCATCCTGCTGGGCGACATTGCGGACCCGAACGACGCCCTCCTGGGGTTGGGCGGATCGGCCTGGATGCAATGCGGGCTTGGCCTCAAAACCGGCCTGCCTCCGCGTTGCGATTTGGAAATGGAACGCGGGTTGCACCATGCGTTGCGCGGGTTCATCGCTTCCGGTTTGGTCAAGAGCGCGCATGATTGCAGCGAAGGCGGCCTGGCCGTCACTCTGGCCGAAAGTTGCATTTCCCGCCAGATCGCCCGTGAGACACCCCGCCTGATCGGCGCGCAAATTGATCTCACCTCCGTAGCCGCGGCGCAGGGCCGCCTGGACGCATTGCTCTTTGGCGAAGCCCAAAGCCGCATCGTTATCTCGGTCGCGCCGATGGACGCCGTCAAGGTGATCGGTCGCGCCAGGATACTTGGATTGAACGCAGTAAAACTGGGGACCGTTGGAGGCGATGAATTGGTCATCAAGCGTGGCGCCGCCGAATACAAGTGGCCGCTGGCGAACCTGCACGATCTCTGGTGGAACTCCATCGCCCGCGCGATGCAATAAAGGAAATTATGATGGAACCACTCCCCTGTTTTATTCGTATGGATAAATGGCTGTGGTCGGCGCGGATTTTCAAGACACGCGAACTGGCCACCGCCGCCTGCCATCAAGGCAAAGTCACCGTTGCAGGCCAGCCGGCCAAGCCGTCGCACGACGTCAAAATCGGCGAAGTGGTCCTGGTGAAAAAAGACGGGATAACCCGCACCTTGAAAGTGCTTCAACCCCTGAAGAACCGGGTCGGCGCCGCCGTAGTCAAGCAATTCGTCGAGGATCAAACCCCTGAATCGGAGCTGCAAAAGGCGCGCGAACCCCGTTTCGGGCCGGTGTTTTCCCGGCCCAAGGGGTCCGGACAGCCCACCAAAAAAGAGCGCCGGTCGATCAGTGATATTCTTGAATAGTCTTGACGGAGTAGCCGCTCTTCTTCAGGGCGGCGATGCCCAGGGCCGCGGCGCGCGCGCCGCTTAATGTCGTCATGATGGGCGTTCCCGTATAAACCGCCGTGGTGCGGATTTTGATTTCGTCGGCGCGCGGCGATTGCCCGGCCGGCGTGTTGATGACGAGCTGAATTTCCCGGTTCTTGAGCAAATCCAGCGAATTGGGCCGTCCCTCCGCCAGCTTGAAAACCCGCGACACCTTCAAACCCGCCTCCTCCAGCACCTTGGCCGTGCCCGAGGTGGAAACAATTTCAAAACCCAAATCCGCGAACTGCCGCGCGATGACCGCGACCCGTTTTTTATCCGCGTCACTCACGCTGATAAACACCCGGCCCGACAAGGGCAGCGGCGCATTGGCCGCCATTTGCGATTTGGCGTAAGCGATGCCCAGGTCCGCATCCAACCCCATCACCTCGCCGGTGGAACGCATTTCCGGCGAGAGCAGAATATCCTGGCCGTGAAAGCGATTGAATGGAAACACCGATTCCTTCACCGCCCAATGCGTGGTCCAAATCTCCTTGGTGAAACCCAGTTCAACCAGGTTCTTGCCCGCCATGACGCGCGCCGCCAGCTCGGCCAGCGGGACTCCGATTGATTTGCTGACAAACGGCACCGTGCGCGAGGCGCGCGGGTTGACTTCCAAAACATACGCCGTGTCGCCCTTGACCGCGTATTGCACATTCATCAAGCCGATCACGCGCAATTCCCGGGCCATGGCGTGGGTGTATTGGCGCATGGTCTCGATGATTTCGTCCGAGAGGGTATGCGGCGGCATCACCATGGCCGCGTCGCCCGAATGGACCCCCGCATATTCGATGTGCTCCAAAAAACCGCCGATCACAATCGTGCCCTGGGAAGGATCGGCAAAATGGCCGCAGTCGGAAATGCAGTCCACATCGACTTCCGTGGCTTCCTCCAAAAATTTATCCACCAACACGGGCCGTTCCGGCGATGCTTCGACGGCGAAACGCATGTAGTGCTCCAACTCCGGGGCGGAATAAACAATCTGCATGGCCCGCCCGCCCAGGACGAAGGATGGCCGCACCAGAACCGGATAGCCCAAACCCTTCGCAGCCTCGACTGCTTCCGCCGCATTGGTGGCCAGGCCGTTGGGAGGCTGCGGGATTTTGAGCTTGCGCAACATGGCGGCAAAAAGTTTGCGGTCCTCGGCCACTTCGATGCTTTGGGGCGAGGTGCCGATGATGTTGACTCCATTTTTCTGCAAGGCCAACGCCAGATTCAGAGGGGTCTGCCCGCCAAATTGGGCGATGGCGCCCCAGCATTTTTCCCGCTCGTAAATGTGCAGCACGTCCTCGGTCGTCAGCGGCTCGAAAAACAACTTGTCGCTCGTGTCGTAATCCGTCGAAACCGTCTCCGGATTGGAGTTGACCATGAGGGTTTCATATCCGTCCGCTTTCAGCGCAAACGAGGCGTGGACGCAACAATAATCAAACTCTATCCCCTGCCCGATCCGGTTCGGGCCGCCGCCCAGGATCATCACCTTGCGTTTGTCGCTCGCTTTGCCTTCGTCGTCACCGCAATCGTAGGTCGAGTAATAATACGGGGTGTAGGCTTCAAATTCCGCCGCACAGGTGTCCACCAAGCGGTAACTTGGAATGATTCCAAGTTTCTTGCGCGTGGCGCGAATGTCGTCTTCAGAACGACCGGTTAGATGTCCGATTTGCCGGTCGGAGAATCCCAGCGATTTAGCTTTGGCGAGCAGGTCACGATTCATATACAAATCCGTGGCAGTAAGCCTCAGTCTGCGGCGGCTGGCAAGTCGTTTCGGGGGCAATTTGATCTTTTGGGGCGAATTGGCGCAAGGTCAGGGCGCTGTTTGGGCGGGATTATTGGTGTTTTGAGGGGAACTTGGGGTGACGACGGTCTGGTTTGTCTGATTCAGGAACTTGTCCAGGATGGCCAAATAGGAGTCCAACGGCTCGCCCACGTCGCCTCCGTCGCGTTTCAAGGCGCGGATTTGGTCGGCGGCGGTTTTGGCTTCAGCCCGCAAGTGCGTCAAATCAAAGTTGTTGGTGACCAAGTCCCCCATCAACTCGTTGAATTTTGCGTTGGCGACGGGACCGGCCTCGCCCAGAAATTGTTTGCGCACCTGCTCGGTTAGATTGGTGTCGGCGCCAAGCTGTTGCAAGGCCCGTGCGACATCGGTGTGGCTATTGGTCAGGACCAACGACCGGCGGCGAAGTTGATTGGTGAAAGCCGTAACGGCCCCCCCTTTGGCGGCAAGATTGATCCCGGCCACCTTGGCGCGGGGCAGTGTGACCTTGCCCAGAATATCGCTTTGCAGCACGACGGTATCGGCGGTCATGGAGACAACTTTGCCGGCGTAACGGTCGCCGTTCTGCATCTCCACCTGGTCGGCGCCAAGGCGGGCCGCCCCAAAAAACAGAAGCGCAACAAGGGTCAGGACGCATGCTTTCATACGGCTGAACGTAACTTAACCCGGGTCAAACCGCAAACAACTGTCAGAGGCCGGGGAAATTCACGCACAGCGGCATGTCCATCCCGGTCAGGCCCCCAACCGGCTGCAAATGGCCCGTCTTGCTGTCAATCCTAAAAACCGACAGGGTGCCGGATTCCTGGTTGGCCGCCAGTAAAAACGCGCCGCTGGGGTCAATTTCAAAGCTGCGCGGATACCGTCCGCCGGCGGGCTGGCGCTGGCTGTAGACCAGCTTCCCGGTTTTGGGATTGCAAGCGAAGACCACAATGCTGTCATCACCGCGGTTGGAGGCGAAGACGAATTTTCCCGAAGGATGAACCGCCACTTCCGCCGCATAATTCTGCCCCTTGAAACCGTCGGGCAGCAGCGAATGATCTTCAATTTCGCTCAACACGCCCCGCGTGCGGTCGTAACCGAAAACGGTCACGGTGGAGGCGAGTTCGCTGATGACGTAGGCGTATTTGCCATTCGGATGAAACGCGATGTGGCGCGGCCCCTGCCCCGGCTTGATTGGTGCGGAATCGGGGGTGTTCGCCTCCAGCAATCCTTTGGCCGGATCAAATTTGAACACCATCACCTTGTCCAGTCCGAGGTCGCAGGCAAAGGCGAATTTGTCATCCGGCCCGGTCTCAAAGCAATGCGCGTGCGGCCCTTCCTGGCGCCGGGGATTGACGCTTGAGCCGTGGTCTTGAACAAAGGCCGACATGGGCTGCAAAACGCCTTGGCCGTCGAGGGGAAATACCGCGACGCTGCCGCTGTTGTAATTGGCCGCCAGCACGTCTTTGCCTTTTTGTTCCACGCTGACGAAACAAGGGCCGGTCCCTCCGGTGGTTTGGCGGTTGATGAAAGCCAGTTTGCCGGTGGCGGGGTCAATGCGGAAGGCGATGACCAGGCTGTCCTCCTTCTGGCTTCCCGCGCTGATCGCGTAGAGGAATTTTCGATTCGGGGCGGTGGCGAGAAACGAGGCGGAATCGACTTGGGCCGCCTCGCCCAGCGGCGTGAGTTGGCCGGTGTCCGTGGCCAGCCGGAATGCGTATATGTTCTTGTGGCCGGACCCGGCAAAAACCAATTCCGTCCCGGACGCGCGCGCCAATGTGTCAAGGGGCGACAGTGCCAAAAAAAGGGTCGCAAGACCAAGGGTCAACCGGCGTTTCCACATATTACTTTGGGGTCAGGACGACGTAATTTCGTTTTCCTTTGCGGAGAAGGAGGTGTTTGCCGAAAAGCAAATCGGCCGGGGTCAGGGCGCGCTGGAAGTTTGCTTCCCGGATGTTGTTGATATAGACGCCGCCGCCTTCAATATCCTTTCGCGCCTGTCCCTTGGAAGAACACAAGCCGGAAAGGACGAGCACCTCGGCCAGCGGCGCACCGGAGCCGCCGAGTTTGGCGCGTTCCAGGTCGCGGGTTGGCACTTCGCCGACGATTTCGTTGAAAGTGCTTTCGGCGATGCCCTCCAGCCTGCCGCCAAACAAAATCTCGCTGGCGCGCAGGGCCTCGGCTGTGGCGCTCTCCCCGTGAACCAGATCGGTCATGGCCTTGGCCAGGGCCTTGTGGGCGGCGCGCGCCTCCGGCTTGGCCTGGTGTTCCGCAGACAGCGCGGCGATTTCTTCCCGGCCCAAAAAGGTGAAAAGATTCAGGTAACGCAGCACGTCGCGATCATCCGTGCGAATCCAGAACTGGTAAAACCGATAGACACTGGTTTTGCGGGCGTCCACCCAGATGGCGCCGGCGGCGGTCTTGCCGAATTTCGTGCCGTCGCTGTTCAGAATAAGGGGCAGGGTCAGCCCGAAAACGCGGTCGCCCGATTTTTTCCGGGTCAAATCCATGCCGGCGGTGATATTGCCCCATTGGTCCGAACCGCCGATTTGCAACTCGCAATCACATGCCTTGCGCAAATGACAAAAGTCGTAAGCCTGCAGCAGCATGTAACTGAACTCGGTGTAGCTGATGCCCGATTCGCGGTCCTCCATGCGGGCGCGGACGCTTTCCTTGGCTACCATCTGATTGACAGAAAAATGCTTGCCCGTGTCGCGCAGGAAGTCGAGAAAGCTGACCGGCGCAATCCAGTCCGCGTTGTCCATCAGCCGGGCGGGATTGGTTTTATGATCGAAATCCAGCCAGAGGCACAGTTGCGCCTTGATGGCGGCGATGTTTGACTGCAACGCCTCCCGGGTCAAAAGCTGCCGTTCCGCGGCTTTGCCGCTGGGGTCGCCGATCAGGCCGGTCGCGCCGCCCGCCACCACGATGGGATGATGTCCGAGCAATTGAAAACGGCGGAGGGCGAGCAGCGGCACCAAATTGCCGACGTGCAGACTGTCCGAAGTGGGATCAAAGCCGGCGTAAAGCGTGATCGGCCCCGTCTCGAGCCGTTTGATCAAACCGGGCGTGTCCGTGCAATCCGCCACCAGTCCGCGCCACTGCAATTCTTCGTAAATATTCATGAGCAGAAAAATTTCAAGCCAGCCGGACTTTGCCCGTTCCGCGCCCGACTTCGCCGATGATCCACGCGGCCTGTTTTTGCCCGCGGATGAATTTCAGGGTCGCGTCCGCCTTGTCGCCGGGCACTATCACGGTCATGCCGATGCCCATGTTGAACACCTGGTAAAGCTCATTCTCATCCACGCCCCCCTCCCTTTCGATCAGTTGAAAGATGGGCAGAACGTCCCACGATCCCCGGTGGATCGTCACATCGCAATTCTTGGGCAGGACGCGGGGAATGTTGTCAATAAAACCGCCGCCCGTGATGTGAGCCAGCCCCTTGACGACCCGGGACCTTTTCAGAAGCTTCTGCACCAGCGGCCCGTAACTGATATGCACTTTCAGCAGTTCGGCCCCGATGGTGTTGCGCAGTTCCGGCAGACGGGTCTGCGGCTTCAACTTCATTTTCTCAAAGAATATTTTCCGCGCCAGGGAGTAACCGTTGGTGTGCAGCCCGCTCGAAGCCAGGCCGATGACCGCGTCGCCCGGCTTGATCGTTTTGCCGTCAAGCAGGCGCGATTTTTCCACCACGCCGACAATCGTCCCGCACACGTCATATTCGCCGTCCTTGTAAAAACCCGGCATCTGCGCCGTCTCGCCGCCGATCAACGCGCAATGGTTTTCGGAGCAAGCCCGGGCAAAGCCGCCGATCAACTGCGTGAAAACACGCGGCTGCAGCTTGCCCGTCCCGATGTAATCCAAAAAGAAGAGCGGCTCCGCCCCGAGCACCGCGATGTCGTTCACGCAATGATTCACCAAATCCTGGCCGACCGTGTCGTGCCGGTTCATGGCAAAGGCGATTTTGAGTTTTGTCCCGACCCCGTCCGCGCTGGAAACCAGCACCGGCTGCCGGAATTTTTTGGTGTCGAGCGCGAACAACCCGCCGAACCCGCCCACCTTGCCCAGGACCTCGCGCCGATGGGTGGAGGCCAGCAATTGCGGCAAAGTGGCTTTGACTCTGTTGCCAAGATCGATATCGACCCCGGCGATGGCATAAGCTTTCTGTTTCATCTAACGCGCAAATTACCCGTCCAGGCGGACTGTGACAAGCGGTGAGTTTCCCGCCGCCCCTCCCCCGCCCCGCCGCGCGTGGCCTGTTCGGACGGTTAATTTGGCACCCCGGCTTCCCCCAAGCCGTCCATCCACGCCCGTCCATGTCCGCTCCTACTCCTAATCTTAATCTTAATCTCCGCCCCCCAGTCCGCGCCCACCGCCCA
>CAZLEE010000131.1:0-12323 GCA_964558455.1 uncultured Verrucomicrobiota bacterium
AATCGCTCACCAAGCACTACCCATTGAGTCAGGTTGCGTCAATAGGATAGCCAGAACGCCGCGATATATCCCGGGGTGCTGGCATCATTGATTAAAGTCTCCGTTCCTAAAGCATTGACCGAGAAAAATTCAAGAACCGGGTTATCTGCGGTCGGGTTGACCTGCCCTGTCCCCCCGATGAAATATAGGATGCGGAAGGGATAATAGCCGGCGTTAGTCACTTCGAAGGTGAAGGTGGTGTCCGCCGAGGCCCGGACGCCGTTATATTCCATTGGCTCAACGGCAAAAATATCCGGGGTGGTCGCTTCCGTGAGGCCGAAGCCGTCCGAGCTGTTCACGCCCAAGGTGTAGAAGCCGGCGGGCAGATACAGATAGGTATCCACGTCAATGGCGGCATTGGTGTCCCCCCCGGTTGTGCCCGGCAGACCCGGAATGGAGTCTGGGGGCATGATGGGGAAATCACCCTCATAGCCGGCGGTGGAGTAGTTGATGACGGCGGTTTCCACATAGCTGCTTATTGTCGCAAGGTTGACATAAGGCTGACCGATGGTGGGATCAATGAGCTGGTCGGCCAGTTGGGCCGCGGCGCGTTGCAGGGTCGGCCCCAGGTCCGCATCTATCTCGCTGATATGGAGATTGAAGCCCGGATTGGCGCTGACCAGTGACGGGGATGCCTGGTTGGTCAGGGTGACGTAGGTTTGCGCCGTGAAACTGTATTGGAAGGTGTTGGTAATGGGGGTTGGACTCGAATTGTCGGCATAAGTCACACGGACAGTGTGGGTCGAACCGGCGGCAAAAAAGCTGGCAGGTTGATACGAAACCGTGGTTTCAGGAGACGAATAGCTGACTGTTGGGAGAACAGGCAAACCATCCAGTGTCAAAACAATCGTATTCGTATTGACCTGGGTACCATAGTCAGTGAGAAGGAGATTTATCGGGGAGTCGGGACGCACAACGTCACCAAAGGGATAGAAATAACCCACAAACGGCGCCGGGTTGGTGTAGGTGTTGATATTGAGGTTATCAACTCCGTGATTGTCATCGATTGCGCCGGTGCGCCCCCCAAAGCCAAAAAGCTGCCCCGTAAACGGGCCGGTGTAGCCGATGTTGTAATTCGAGTAGGCGTGGTAATTATCGCACCAGACGTCCAGCGTTCCGTCAGGGTTCAATTGCACGCTGGCATCCACCCAGGCGTTCATGCGAAGGTTGGAATAAGGCTGCGCAGCAACTAATGATCCATATTCATACACTTCAATGCCGATGACTTCCGGCGGGCCGTCAACATAAGTTCTGAACGTGACCGTAAGACCGTTGCCCGGGGTGTTGCCGGGGCTGCCTTCAGAGAAGACGCTTGCCGGAAGACTCCCAAAGTCGAAGCCGAAGCCGTTGGCGCCAGTGCCGCCGCCGATGAACGCCTTGAACTGGGCGTTGAAGCCATAGACCGGGTTGCCATTGTCAAGGTCAGAACTGATGACAAACGACCCCTCTTGGCTGAGCGCGTCAGGCGTCAACTGCAAGTATCCGCTGTTTGTGTAACCGCCCGTGGCCACAACCGATGCATTGCCATAAACGTCGGTGCCGCCTGGCAGACCGGAGTTGAAATCGGAGAAAAAAGTTCCGGCTGGCGCAGACAGTGCGGCAGCCAGCAACATGACAGCCCCCGTCAGTCTTGAGGCGGGACGGATGAATGTGGTGATACGCCTGGTGAAGCCGGGCATTTGATCGTTGGGCGTGCTCTTTTTCATAGTATGATTTCCTTGTTAGTGATTGGGGCGGCACTGCTGTCTGGACTAGCTGATTTCGGATCATGAAATGTATGTGTTCATTATATGCTCTTAATACGCGTCGTCCCAGGCATCTTCCACGGTTCCCAAGTCGCCCCCGGTGATGTCCACCGTATTGGTGACGATGTAAAACCAATTGGGGTCGTAAAGGCCGTTGGGATAAGACTGCTCATTCATCACCTTCCAAGGACGCACATGCATATCGGCATAAACGGCGTTAAGGGTGGGCTGGTTGGTGGGATAAAAGTTCGTCGTCTTTAAATAATGAAAATCACAGTCCTCATGGTAGATGATTTGCATTGATGGCCGGATAAAGCTGGAAAGTTTGAGTCCTGGATAAAGCACGGAATTGTCCCACACGACGAAACGGTAGTCATACGAGCTTTCCATATTGGGGTTAATCTTGAGAGCATTGGTGGGAGCGTAAAGATGGTCGCTCGGACACCACATCACGTAATTGGATTTCAGGTTCAACTCTTTCAACACCCCGCCCAGCGAAACCGTGTCCCAAAAGTCGGCTGCCGCCGTCGTTCTATCACCCGCCGCCACGCCGAAACTCATGGCGCTTGGCACCCTGTTCCCGCTGTCGTCTATGTAGATTTGCAGGCCAAGCCCGATCTGCTTCAGATTGTTAATGCACTTGATCTTCTGGGCGCTTTCCTTGGCCTTGGCCAGGGCGGGCAACAGCATCGACGCCAAAATGGCAATGATGGCGATAACCACCAGCAATTCGATCAAGGTGAAAGCGGATTTCCGGGACCGAACTTTGCCGGATCTGAAAACGGTCGGAACTGGTTCAATGGTGCTCATATCAAGTCCATAAATTCGGTGATCCTTTGCTGGAACGGGCCGGTCCCCATCGGAAAGCCCGATGGAAACCGCCCTGTTCATGGTTGAGCCGGTCTTGCGTCACGCCGGATTCATGGAGTGGGCGTGAACGCTGCCTGGCCGGTGGACAACCCCACATCAGTGAAGTCAATGGTGACTCCGCCGCTGCTGAGATTTTGCAACTGGATCGAAGCCGTGCCGGTAATCGTGGCCGGCGTGGTGAACGTATAATTGTAATTGGCCAACCTGGTGGTGTTCGCGTTCAAAGTGCCGGTGGTGACATAGACCCAATGGGCGTCGCCGACCTGCACCTGAAACACGACCCCGGTGTCGCCCGACCGGGATCCAGCGGAAAAGCTCAATCGATACTGCGTGTTTGTGGCCAGAGGTAAATTCTGGGTCAGACTTCCCGCGCCCTGAATGAAAGCAAAGGTGTAATCGCCGCTGTTGGGCGGGCTAAAAGGACTGCCGGACGCAATATTCACCCCCAAACCATTAACCCCCATCCCACCTCCCGACGAGGTCCAGCCTGCAATGGTGGATGGATTGGGCGGAGTGCCGTAGCCCAGATAACCGGGCCATTGCGTAAACAACGAAGCATTGGCCAGGAATGATCCGTTTTGAATCACTCCCCCGGAATAAGCGTTGCCCAGAAGGTTGGTCGGATAGGCCGGCCACTGCAGCCGGAAGAACTCTGCCTTGTTGGTCATTGTGGCCGTTGACGGCGCATAATTATTATTGGTCAACGTATTTGTAATGGTCGTCACGTTGCTCCACACACCCATCACAGTGGGAGCCCCCTGCACCGCGGCGGTTCCGCGCCATGTGATGTTGATTTGCGCGTTTGAACTGGTCATGGCGGGTTGCTGCAGATAGTCGATGCCCTGGAAACAACCGCAGGGACGGATCACGTCATAGCGAACCCGGGAGACGCAAACCGGCCCGGTGGCGGCATAGCGGCAGACCGCCTGAGGGTTTCCATATACTCCGTAGAGGTTCGCGTTTGGAATCTCAAAAGTAGCATCCTTCCATTGGCCTGTTCCCTGCAAAGTGACCTTGGTGTCGTACTGCCCGGACGGGAGCGCGAGGACTGAAACCCCGTTGTTCCAGGTTTGATAGATTTGGGGATATAGCGTGTCGCCCACAAGAGCCGGATCATCATAATAAGTCAATACTATTACCACATCCAAATTGTCCTGCTGCATGGGGCCAAAAATGTAGTTCAGGACATCAAATTGGAGGTAGTATGGTTGAACGCCGCCGGCTTCCTGTCCCGCCTCGCAAACACGCTGGTCATTGGTCGGGCCGCCCAAAGTCGTGGGAAGACCCGCATCCAGATTGTTGATCACGCCCGCGCTCGGATTCCATTCCGCGTAATAACCGTAATTGGTGAGGCAAATGAACGGGTTGATGTTGTAGTTCGGGTCAGGGGTCAAACCGGCCAGCGCGTTTGATCCCGTGCGATAAATGCCCAGCTCCACCCGGTCAATATATGGAAATCCGCCGTTGAATAACAGGTTGGGACCGCCGGTCAATGGCGCCGTGTTAACCCCTTCCAAATCCACCGCCGGAATGGTGAAAGCCACTTTCAACCACTGGCCGCTACCCGTCAGGGTATAACTAAAACCGCTGTAACTTGCCAAATCCCCCTCGGGATCTGTGGCATACTGGGAGGGGACAATGCTGACCCCGGCCAGCGCCGGATCATCATATAACTCAATCCCAACCTCCATGGTCTCCGGTGAATTGCAAGGCAGTCCCAGATAATTGCTCAATATGCCGAAATTCATCAGATCACTGGTAGCTTGAATGGCTGTGCGAAGATCGCCCGGCGGCCCCACCTTGCTTTGCTCGCTGTACGTGTAATCCAGGCTGCTGTTATTTATCACGGTCAGGTTGTTCGCGGTTCCCGCATTGAAGTCCACGTAGGCCAGATTGACCGCCGGTTCCGGAGCGCAGGGAGCCGCGGACGCAAATACATTGATCTGGTTTGTGGTCCCAAACGCCCCCTGCGGTCCCCACGCAATCGCCCGAACCGTCCACCCTTCACAATTTCCAAACCGGATCGTCCCATTATTGACCCCCCCATTCTCGCCATCGAACGTCGTCGGAAATGAAGTGTCGCCCACGGTTCCAAAGCCAAATCCATCGACCGGGTTGGTCACCTCCAGCAACATCCAATTCCACTGCCCATTGGTCGCGCCCGCCGGAACGCTTACGCTCGGAGCCACCAAGGTGGTTGTTGACCCTACTTGCCCCTCAAGTGCGGCCACTGGATTGGCATAGAGGGCGCTGTCTCCATACACTTGCAGCAAAATATCAATGATAGGAGCACTCACAAACTGCGCATAGTTGGGGTCGGCAATATTGAGGAAGCCATTGGCATTCGCAACCTGGTCGCCATAAAGGCCGGCAAGGGTAATCCCTGTGAATACCTGGTCGCCGCCACCGGGCAAATACATGTTGTTGTTCCAACCGCCCGGGGTGGAAGGGAAATAAGCGTTCGGATCAAGAATGCAATAATCCACCGACGCGTTGGCGTTGATGGTGGCCGGCCAGTCGGTTATGCTGGGTGGCGTTTGAGCGGTGCTCGTCAGCGCGCTGGCTGCCAGCAGCGTTATAGCGACTGCCCCTGCCGACATGTCAGCAACCCAATTAGTTTGATGTGGTTTTGTCATGATGCGTGCTCCTGCCGATATATGTTCCTGTTGAGTTTTTTGGCGTGGCGTGTGACGAAGAACATCCAAGCCTTTCAGCCAGACTTCGCCAACCCGCAGTGATGCTTTTGAAACCTTTCATAGCAATGTTCATTGGCCTAAACATTTTAGAATCTTGTCGATCCCTGCTTTTCCCCCCTGGGCCATCCAGAATGGCTTGGCTCAAAGAAATGTGCCGCCTGAAGAGGCTCTGCCGGCACAATAGGTTTGATGGCCGCCACTATATCAATCAATCGTGTGGATATCTTTCGTTTTTTCACTCTGGAAATTTTTGAACATTTCTCATGGACAGTGATAGGTTGGTATGATAGCATTTCATTCAGAATGACGCCCGGTTGCTTGCCTGAAGACCATAACAGCCCATCCGCAACAGCCATCTTCTCCAGTCCCGGCGCCACTTATCAAGCGGATAGCTGTGACCCGTTGCGCGCGGCGATTCGCCGCGGCGAGGTGAAGATGGCGGCGCTGGTTCATCCCGGCTACCCTGGACGCGTGATGCCGGCAGGCATGTTGCGCGAGGTATGTACCGTGGGGTTCTGGGACGCAACGGATACCCAGACTTGGGGGTTGGACTGGCATCGCAACGAGGGCCTCGAACTGACCTACCTGGCGCGAGGCCGGACTGAGTTTCTGGTGGATGAGGAGAGTTTCATGTTGGAAAACGGGGACCTAACCATCACGCGACCATGGCAGCGCCACCGTGTTGGCAACCCGCACATTGGACCCAGCCGGCTCTGCTGGCTGATCCTCGACATGGACGTGCGGCGACCCGACCAGCCGTGGCAATGGCCGGACTGGATGATTCTCTCCCCGCCCGACCTGCGCCGGCTAACCATGCTGCTGAGCCAAAACGAACAGCCGGTTTGGCGTGCCAACGACGAGATCGCCACCTGCTTCGAGCGATTGGCCGCCTTGGTCCAAACCCCGGCGCCACTCAAAGCGCAAACGCGGTTGCAGCTTCACATTAATGAACTCCTTATCGCGCTGCGCGAATTGCTGGAAGGTCAAGAGGTCAAACTGGATGCGCGCCTGGTGTCAACCCGCCGCGCGGTGAAACTGTTCCTCAGCACATTGCCTGAAAATCTGCACGAACCGTGGACACTCGATCAAATGGCCTACAAGTGCGGACTCGGGGTCAACGCCTTTGCCAATTACTGCCGCCAAGTCACGAATCTGACCCCGGCAAAATATCTGGTTCATTGCCGGGTCCAAGCCGCAAAGCGGATTTTGGTCGAACACCCTTCCATGAGCATCACCGACGTCGCGCTCGGCTGCGGATTCCAAAACAGCCAATACTTTGCCACGGCGTTCCGCCACAAGACCGGCATGTCACCACGCGCCTGGCGTGAGAAAACCAGCCAAGCCCGGCCCTCCGCTGGCGAAGCTGCCTGATACCGGCACGCCGCATGCCTCAACGGAGGACCGGTCTGTTTTGAAATTCCAAACTTCCCCCGTGGCGTTTATGGCTCGCGGAAGAACGCCGATGCTGACAGACTCGATTTCTGGTATGGCCATGCGCCTGCTCATTGTTGAAGATAACGAAAAGACGGCTTGCGCGCTCGCATCAGGATTGGAGCGCGGCGGGTTCTCCACCGTCACGGCCCATACCGGGGAGGAAGGCTTTTTTCTCCTCGCCGCCGAAACGTTTGATCTGGTGGTGCTGGATTGGATGTTGCCGGGCCGATCCGGCATTGAGATTCTCAAAACCCTCCGCGCCCAAGGCAACAAAACCCCCGTGCTCCTGCTCACGGCGCGCGATGCGGTGGACGACCGGGTATTTGGGCTTGAAAGCGGGGCGGATGATTATCTGGTCAAGCCGTTCGCCTTTGCCGAGCTGCTGGCGCGAATCCGCACCCTGCTGCGCCGGTCCGGCCCCGGCGAACCTTTGAAGAAAACCATGGCCGATTTGGTGGTCGATTTGGAGGCGCGGCGGGTGTGGCGGGCCGATCAGCCGATTGATCTGACTCCCCGAGAATTTGACCTGCTGGCCTTTCTATTGCGGCAACCCGGCCAGGTCGTCACCCGCGAGATGCTGGCCAGGGAGGTCTGGCGCGAAACCAGCCGCCTCACCCCGCTGGACAATGTGATTGACGTTCATGTGGCCCATTTAAGGCGCAAGGTGGATGAAGGCCATGCCGTCAAACTCATTCACACCATTCGCGGCGTGGGTTTCGTGCTGCGCGAGGAGGCAAACGGGTGAAAGCATGGTGGCAACGACGCCCTTTGAAGACGCGTTTGGCCGTTTGCAACGCGCTGGCGGCGGCAACGTTCGTTTCAATCTGCATTGCCCCGGCGGCGGCAGGCATTTGGAAAACAGCCTCGCTTTTTGATCTGATTATAAAATTGGCATTGATCTGGGCTTGTCTGACCCTGGTTCTCGGTGCAGGAGCTTATTTTATTGCCCGCCGCCTGCTCGCGCCGCTGCAGGAGATGGTCGCACAAACCCGGCGTCTGTCGGCCAAGGACTTGAGTCAGCGTCTGCCGGTAAGGAATCCTCATGACGAAGTCGGACAGTTGGCCGCACGGTTGAATGACATGCTGGAACAGATTGAACGCTCTTCCGCCGAGCTGGATCGGCTGACGGCTGACGTCTCGCATGAACTGCGCACGCCGCTCACCGCCATGCGCGCCGTCGGCGAAGTGGCCCTGCGCGACCGCAATCCCGCCATTCTTCATGACGCCCTCGGCAGCATCCTGGAAGAAATCCGCCGCATGAACCAGCTCATCGACCGGCTTCTCCTGCTGACCCGATCCGACAACAGCGAAATTCCGTTGCACATGGAGGCCGGACTGGTGCGCAGTGTGTTGGTGGAAGTGAACGATGCGTTGAGCCTGCTGGCCGGGGAAAAACAGCAGCAGCTTCAGACGGAATGTCCGGATCACTTGCTGGCAGTCTTCGATCCCGCCCTGCTTCGACTCTCCCTCATGAACCTGACTCAGAACGCCATCCGCTACAGCCCCGCCGGAAAACCAATCAAACTTCGCGCCTTCGTCGAGCAGGACGACGTCATCGTCGAGGTCGCCGACAAGGGGCCGGGCATCGCGGCGGAGCATCATCAGAAAATCTTTGAACGCTTCTACCGCGTGGACAAAGCCCGTTCCCGGGCGGACGGCGGCGTGGGCTTGGGCCTGGCGATTGTCAAGTGGTCGGTCGAGCGGATGGGCGGCACGGTGGAACTTGACAGCGAAATTGGACGCGGCAGCGCATTCCGCATCCGATTGCGCATGATCCGCAGTTGAACCGGGGCTGGAAGCCCCCCGAAATCGGAATCCTTAAGAATTCTTCAGAAAGTTTCAGTGACGCCCCGCGCCATCCATCAGGTATGGTTTGCAACGGCGCAGGATAAAACAAAGCCCGAACTATGTATTGGATCAGCAAGTTGCTTCATCAAATCCGCCGTTTAAACCGGCGGACATTGATTTTTCTTGCCGCACTCGGCCCCGGCATTATCACCATGATCGCCGACAACGACGCCGGCGGCATCTCCACCTACGCCCAAACCGGAGCCAAAACCGGATTCAACCTGCTTTGGGCCATGATCATTCTGGTGCCCATGGCCTACTACGTGCAAGAGATGACCGTGCGCTTGGGCGCGGTGACCAAGCGCGGCCACGCGGAGGCGATCTTTGACGGTTTTGGAAAATTCTGGGGATGGTTTTCCATTTTCGATCTGGCGGCCATCAACTGGTTGACGCTCGTCACCGAATACATCGGCATGACCCAGGCGATGAGCTTGTTCAACATTCCGCCCTGGATCACATTCTTCAGCGTCACCCTGTTGCTCACCGGCATCGTGCTCACCGGGCGTTACTGGACGTTCGAGAAAATCACCCTCTTTTTCTGCCTCTTCAACCTCGTCTATATCCCTGCCGCAATCTGGGCCATGCACACCGGAAACGTCCAGGCGGGCTGGAGCGCAGTGGGACAGGGCTTCTATCATCCCAGTTTCAAACTCGGCATGACCGGCGTGGCGTTGCTGACCCTCATCATGGCGAACATCGGCACCACCATCACGCCCTGGCAAATCTTCTTCCAGCAATCCGCCGTGGTGGACAAGGGCATGGATATCAAACAAATCAATTACGGAAAATTTGACACCATCTTCGGTTCGTTCATGACCTGCGTGGTGGCGGCGTTCATCATCATTGCCGCCGCCGGCGTCTTCTACTACAACCCGTCCAACCCCACCTCCGCCACCCTCGCGGCCGACACTGCCGCCAATCACATCACCACCGGTCCTTGGTCGAAGGTGGACCCCTCCTTCCACAGTTGGCAGGACATGGATTCAGCCGCCAAAACCGCCGAAGCCATGCCCGCGGTCATGCCCGGCGGTTCGCATTTGGGCCAGTGGGCCAAACTGCTCTTCGCCATCGGCCTGTTCGACGCCGGGTTGCTCGGCGCGTTGTGCATTTCCCTGGCCACAAGCTGGGCCTTGGGTGAGGTTTTCGGCTGGGCGCACTCCCTCAACCGCGGCGTCCGGCAGGCGCCGTGGTTCTACGTCGCCTACGTCCTGATGCTGATGTCCGCCGGCGTCGTTTCGCTCGTCGCCAGCATCGCCCTGCAAAACATCATCACCATCTTTGTCCAGGTCGTGGCGGTGACGCTGCTGCCGGCCGCCCTGGTGTTTCTGATTTTGCTGCTCAACGACAAACCGCTCATGGGCGATTACGTCAACACCCGCTGGCAGAACATCGCCAACTGGAGCATCGCGATCTTCGTCATCGCCATCTCAACCGCCTACGGAATTTCCGTGCTGTTCCCCGAATGGTTCGGGTCGGGCAATTAGGAACCACCGCCATGAACAATCCCCAAAACAACGCCTCCGCCAAACCGGCCGGATATGAGGCGTTTCAACTCCTCTATTTCTCCCGGCTGCTCAACCGCCGCGTCCGCTTCGAAAACACCAACCGCAAAAACGGACGCCTCACCGACCTGGTTTTCCGGCTTTCCGAACCCTACCCCCAGGCGGTCGGTATTTACATCGAACACGGCAAGGGACAACCCGATGAATTGATTCCCTGGGAAAAGGTCACGCGCATTGAGGACGAGGCCATTTTCATCACGCCGTCCGAAACAGGCAATCCCTACCCCCGGTTCGCTGACCAGAAAGGCTGGATTTTGGTTAACGAACATCTGATGGGTCAGACGATTCTGGATACCGACGGTCGCCGCACCGAGGTGGTCAATGACGTTCACCTGCTCTTCTCCAAAGGCCGGATGATTCTGGTTCATGTGGACATCTCCTTCAACGGCTTCCTCCGCAAATGGGGCTTGGAACGCTTCGCCTCCGCCAGGGACCGGTTGATCGCCTGGCGTTATGTCCAACCGCTCTCGGTGGAAGACCACACCAAGGATGTCGTCACGCTCTCGGTCGCCCGCGAACACGCGCTGGAACTCCCCAGCGAAGACCTGGCCGACGCGCTCGAAGTGCTCTCCGGCGACGAGCAACAGGCCATGTTCTCCGCCCTCGCCCCGGACAAGGCCGCCGAAGTGCTGGGTGATGCCGAACCCCGCGCCAAACGGCAGCTCATCGCCTTTTTGTCGGAGGATAAGGCGCGCCACGTGCTAGCCATCATGTCCGTGATGCAAATCGCCGATTTCTTCTCCAATTTGCCTCATGCCAGGGCCACCGAGTTGATGAAACTGGTGCCCCCGGCCCGGGCCACGCGCGTCAACGCCATCCTGTCCAACGCCGATGTGCCGGCGGCAACCTTGATGAGCGAGAGGTTTTTCACGTTCCCGCCGGAAGCGAAGGCGGTTGACGTTTTTCATTCGCTGCGCAATTTCACCGGTAACAACCGCAACATCGCCTACCTCTACGTCGTGGCGGGCGAAACGAAAATCCTGCAAGGCGTGGTGGACTTGCGCGATCTGGTGGTCGCGCCCGAAAACGCCAGCCTGGCTGAGTTGATGATTTCGCCTGTCGTCACTGCGGACCAGGATTGCCTGCGCGAAGATTTGGTGGCGCTTTTTGTCAAATATCAGTTCCACATGCTGCCGGTGGTGGACTCCCAGGACCGGCTCCTCGGTATCGTGCGCAACCGGGACGTCATGAAAGGCACGAGGTTTGAACCTAAAGCCGATTGATTTATGCCACGCATCAAAACAACACGCACAGTCCGGTTTGCCTTGTGGACCCTGCGCATTTACCTCTTGATCCTGCTCACATTGATCGGTATCAAATTCGTGCGCGTCTTTTCCAGTGCGCACAAGTCAGACAATGCCGCCGCAACCAACCAGACAATGGTTGAAACCAAGCCGTGATTTCATCCACATGAAAAATTGCTCTTACCGCCCGCAATGGCCCGCATTGGTTATCGTCGTCTGCTTTCTGGCGGGGCGAGGCTTCGGCCAGGTTGCCTCCCAGACAAACAATGCGCCGCCGCCCGCGCCGTCCACGCCGACAAATCTTCCCCCCGCCAAGGAACAGCTTTGGAGCATTCATATGGAGGCAACCTATATTGGCGATTGGCATCCCTCTTTCCCGGCACAATATTCCGGCCCGCAAAGTTTGGACAACCATTCATCCACAGCCGAAACGGTCGATTACGATCTATTCCTGGGCGCGCGCTTATGGCAAGGGGCTGAATTTCATGTGGATGGCTTGTTCTGGCAGGGGTTCGGCTTCAATCATACGTTGGGCATCGAGGCTTTTCCAAATGCCGAGGCCTACAAAGTCGGTTCGTATGACGGCAACGTCACCCCGGCCCGCGTCTTCCTCAGGCAGACCATTGGTTTGGGCGGCGATCAGGAACCGGTGGCCGATGATGCTCTCCACCTCGCCGGACAACAGGACATCTCGCGCCTTACCCTGACAGTCGGACAAATCAGCGTCCTGGATATTTTTGACCAAAACTCCTACGCCGGGGATGTGACTTCGCAGTTTATGAACTGGGCTTTGGTGGGCAACGAAGCGTGGGACTATCCGGCCAACAGCATGGGCTACATTACCGGATTCGCCGCCGAATTAAACCAGCCCCACTGGACGGCCCG
>CAZLEE010000132.1:0-12266 GCA_964558455.1 uncultured Verrucomicrobiota bacterium
CGAAATCGGTGATATTTTTGACGGTTCCCTTGCGGATGTCGCCCGGGGTCATGTCGGTCAACAGTTTGCTGCGCTTCTCGGTGCGCTGCTGTTCGATCAACTCGCGGCGCGACAGGACGATGTTCTGGCGTTCTTGGTTGATCTTGACCACTTTGAATTCGTAGCTATTGCCGATGAATCCCGCCAGATTTTTGGGCGGAACAATGTCAATCTGCGAGGCGGGCAAAAATGCTTCCACTCCGATGTTCACCAGCAAACCGCCCTTGACCGCAGCCTTGACCTTGCCGGTGATGGTGCCGCCTTCGTTGCAAATGGTCAGAATTTTGTCCCAGTTCTTCTGGAATTCGGCCTTTTCCTTGGAAAGCACAACCATGCCTTCTTTGTCTTCAAGTTTTTCGATGAGGACATCGACCTCGTCGCCGACTTTGACGGCTTTAATATCGTCGAACTCGTTGCCGGAAACGACGCCTTCGCTCTTGTAACCGATATCAACGAGGACTTCCTTGGGGCGGACTTCAATGACAGTCCCTTTAACGATTTGGCCTGTGGCAAAGCGGAGAGTGCTTTGCTTGAGGGCTTCTTCCATTGTGAGCATAATTATTTGGTATTCCTAAACTGCGGGAGACTTTTGTAAGCACTAATGCGCTACCGAAAGCTCCATTGCCTTACCTGACCGCGTTGCCTGACAACAGAGGTTGAAGGTTAGGTTTCAGCGTTAACTTGTTTTTCTCAGCCTTAATGAACAGCCGCACACGCGGCGCTCAGGCAAGATTAATCATACATTTCTTCTCACTGATAGGCAAGTGCAAAGAAAATGGCCAGGGAACGACGGAACAGGGACAGGCTGCGCGTGGCCGGGGTGTCGCGCCCCGTCAGCACAGCACTTGCCCTCACAGCCATAGGATTCTTCAGATAATGTTCGGTCGCTAACAACCCGTCAAAGCGACTCCCTCCGATTCGGCAATCAGCCGTATCGTGACTGTACTGAGCAACCTCGATTCCGGTGGCACCACCCGCCAAACTATCGGCCAGAGGAATAGACATGACAGTAGTGGAGCACATCCATGACAGGGACGTCAGCCATTTTATTCCAAGTCATTGTCCTCCAGCGCTCAAACCGGGTTTCTGGGCAGCCGCCCTGCGCCCCCTGCTGAGATTTTCACTTTAAGGGCTTGCATCCCTAAGACGGCTGCGGCTACAGTATCACAGTGTTCGAGAGGAACCTGTCCAACCCAGTCCTTGACCCTGACTTGGGCGTAATGCGTGCCATTACGCTCCCGCAGGCCATGGGTGCGTCGATTACGGAAATCGAACACCTTGTTAAGGCGATTGGGAGCCGGTTTCTGCGCGTCATTACGTTCCACCACGCTGGAGTAAGACAAACGCAAGGTAAATCCTCAAGAATTGTCCATTTTCCCTTGTGCCTCGGTAGCTCAGTTGGTAGAGCAGTTGACTCTTAATCAATTGGTCTGGGGTTCGAATCCCCACCGGGGCACCACTCTTTCAAGCACTTACATCGGTTAAGATTTTCCGGGAAAAATCAATTATACCACTGGTTATACCATGAACCACAAATCAACATTCCCCGTCGTCCTCGCCATCGCCGCGCATCCCGATGACATCGAATTCATGGCGGCGGGCACTCTTCTTCTGTTGAAAGAGGCCGGTTGTGAGACGCATTATCTGAATTTGGCCAACGGCAATTGCGGCACCGTCCAATACAATGCCGCCACCACTGCCAAGATGCGCGCCGCCGAGGGACGGCGGGCCGCGAAGTTGCTTGGCGCCCGTTTTCATCCCAGCCTGGTCAATGACCTGGAAGTTTTTTACGACTTTAGGACATTACGCCGTCTGGCGGCGGTGGTCAGGGAAATCAAACCGTCCATCGTATTGACGCACGGTCCGGCTGATTACATGGAGGATCACATGAACACATGCCGGCTGGCTGTCACGGCGGTGTTTGCCCGCGGCGTGCCCAATTTCAAGACGCTTCCCGCGCGCCCCGCCTACGAGGGTGATGCGGTTGTTTACCATTGGATGCCGCACGGCTTGCACGATGGATTACGCCGGCAGGTCATACCCGGCGCCTACGTCAATATAACTTCCGTGCAAGCCGCCAAACGGGCCGCCCTTGCCGAACATCGCAGCCAGCAGAATTGGCTTGCCGCCAGCCAGGGCATGAATTCCTACATCGCGTCGATGGAGGAGATGTCCCTCAAATTGGGTCAAATGTCCGGCAAATTTCGGCGCGCGGAAGGTCTGCTCCGGCATCTTCCCCTCGGCTTCTCGGCTGAAGAGTGGGACCCGCTTGCCCAATTGCTCGGCCGCAATTACATTGTCAACCAGACCTACGAACGTTCGCTGGCCGGTTGACCGCCTGTTAAAAAACGCGCATCAAGGCTGCCTTTGAAGCTGATTCGTTCCGGCGCGACATGGGCCGGGCGGCGGCTTGAGCCAGAATGCCGCGGATCAGGTTGTGAGCGATCAGGCGGCTGCAGGCTTCCTTTTGTGCCGTATCGGGGGATTGTCCGCGCAGCGTCTCCATCTCCAGGGTGGAATGGACTTATTCGGAATCGCCGACTGCTGATAATTTGAATTGGACGGGGTGGGGGAATGGTGTAGTTGTGTGCGCCAGTATGGATGCGAATTCTTCTATTTTTCCCTGGTTTGCCCGCGCCGTGCGTTGCGGGTTGGTTCTGGCGGGCCTTTTTGCGGGAACAGGAGCGATAGCCGGGACGACGGCGCCGCTGACCGTGTTGGGGTTGCGTTGCGAGGAATTGAGTGATCCGCGTGGTATTGACACGGTGCGACCCCGGCTGAGTTGGAAATTGGAGTCCAATGAGCGGGGGCAAATGCAGACCGCCTACCAAGTGCAAGTGGCGTCCAGCGCAGACGGGTTGCTCGAAGGCAAGGCGGATTTGTGGGACAGCGGCAAAGTGGAATCGGGGGACACGGCGGAGATTTATTATGGCGGGGCGCCGCTCGTCTCGCGTCAGCAATGTTATTGGAGGGCGCGGGTGTGGGACAAGGACGGACGGATGTTTGAAAGCGCGCCGGCGTTTTGGGAAATGGGACTGCTGCAACCGTCCGATTGGCAGGCCCGGTGGATTGGGCGCACCACGGACGACAAAGTGGCGGGCGCGCCGTTGCTGAGGCGTTCGTTCGCGCTCGACGGCAATATCAAGCAGGCCCGGGTTTACGTGTGCGGCCTGGGTTATTTTGAACTTTACCTGAACGGGAAGCGGGTGGGCGATCATGTGTTGGATCCGGGTTTTACACGGTATGACCGGCGGGATTTATATTTGACTTATGACGTCACGCCGCTGCTCCGGCGCGGGGACAACACGGTGGGGGCGATATTGGGCAACGGCTGGTTCAATGAATTGCACCGAACGGCGTGGGATAACGACCAGTCGCCGTGGCGGGCCGCGCCCAAATTGCTGTGCCAATTGGAAATCGAGTTCAAGGACGGACGGCGGGAGGTCGTGGACAGCGACGAAAGCTGGAAGACTTCGGACAGTCCAATCGTTTATAACACGATTTACTGCGGCGAGATTTATGACGCGCGCCGCGAACAAAAAGGATGGAGCGCGCCGGGGTTCAATGATTCGAAGTGGGATGGCGTGCTGCTCGTCCAACCGCCAGGAGGAGTGATCAGCGCGCAGATGATGCCGCCGATCCGGGTTGAGCAAACATTCAAGGCGGCGGGCATCAGCGAACCCAAGCCGGGCGTGTATGTTTTTGATTTTGGGCAGAGCCTGAGCGGGAACGCGCGGTTATCCGTGCGCGGGCCGGCCGGGACCGAGGTGACAATGACCTATGCCGAGCGGTTGTCGAAGGACGGACGGGTGGACCAGTCGGGCATTGCGCAGCATTTGAAGCGGTTTGACGCGAAGCAACGATTCCAGGCGGACACCTATATTCTCAAGGGAGCCGGGAAGGAAAACTGGTGTTCGCGGTTTTCCTATGACGGATTCCGGTATGTGGAAGTGGAGGGTTTTCCGGGGAAGCCGGACAAAAATTCGGTCACGGCGGTGTTTTTCCATTCGGATGTTCCGGTGATGGGGGATTTTGCCTGCTCGAATCCGTTGTTGAATCAGATTGCGGCGGCGGCGCGGCGGTCTTACCTGGGCAATTTGCAGGGGATACCCACCGACTGCCCGCACCGGGAGAAGAATGGTTGGACGGGTGACGCGCATCTGGCGTCGGAGTTGGGGATGTATAACTTTTTCCCCTCGGCGGTTTACAACAAGTGGATTCAGGATTTGGCGGACGAACAGCGGCCGGATGGGCGGTTGCCGGGGATTGTGCCGACGAGCGGGTGGGGTTATCAGTGGGGCAACGGGCCGGCATGGGACAGCGCGCTGGTGCTGATTCCTTACTACCAATACCTGTATTACGGCGAGACGGAGCCGTTCCGCCGGCATTACGAGACTTTGAAGCGTTACGTGGATTACCTGACCAGCCGGGCGGAAAACGGGATTGTCAACATCGGGCTGAACGATTGGGCGCCCTACAAGACGCAGACCGGCGCGGCGATCACGGACACGGGCTATTATTATGTTGACACTAAAGTGGTGGCGCTGGCGGCGGGATTGCTGGGAAAAGATGGTGATAAACAACATTACGAAGACTTGGCGATGGGCATCAAGACGGCGTTCAACAAGCGTTTTTACCATTCTGCCACCGGCGATTACGACAACGGAAGCCAGACGGCGTTGAGTTGCGCGCTTTATCAGGGGTTGGTTGATCCCGAGAACCGGCGGCGCGTGTCGGATAACCTGGTGGCCGCAGTGGAGAAGGCGAACTGGCATGTGGACACGGGAATTCTGGGGGCGAAATACCTTTTGAATGCGTTGACAGAAAACGGGCGGGCGGATGTGGCCTACCGGGTCGCGGCGCAGAAAGACATGCCAAGCTGGGGGTGGTGGATCGGGCAGGGGGCGACGACCTTGTGGGAGCAATGGAACGGCGACGACTCCCGTTTCCATGTGATGTTCGGGGACATTGACGCGTGGTTTTACCGGGCGTTGGCGGGCATCAACCCGGATCCGGCGTCGCCCGGTTTTAAACATTTTTTCATCACGCCGCAGGTGGCGGGAGATTTGACTTGGGCGAAAGCGGAGTATAATTCGGCGCGCGGACGGATTGTGAGCGAATGGAAGTTGGAAAAGGGCCGGTTTTGTTTGAAAATCGTGGTGCCGGCCAACACGACCGCGACCGTGAGCCTGCCGGTTTGCGACCCGTCGCAAATCAAGGAAGGCGGCAAGGCGGCGAGCGAATCGGACGGACTGACCCTGCAGAAGACGGAAGGGGGCAGGTCCGTGTTTTTGGCGCGGTCCGGCGCCTATTTTTTCACCGGACCGATGGGTGCGCATTGATCGGCGCAGAAATTTCGTGTCAAATTGAAATACCCGACATATAATAGAGAGTAATGATTATGAGTGAAAAAGCTAAACTTCAACTGGACGGAAACACCTGCGAGTTGTCGGTTGTCATCGGCAGCGAGGGGGAAAAGGCGTTGGATATATCCAAACTGCGAGACACGACCGGCTACATTACGCTGGACGACGGTTACGCCAATACAGGAGCCTGCTCCAGCGCCATCACCTTCATCGACGGGGAGAAGGGGATTTTGCGCTATCGCGGCATTCCGATTGAGGAACTGGCTGTCCAGTCTAAGTTTACCGAGACGTCGTATCTGATCATTTACGGAAAACTGCCGACGCAGGCGCAGTTGCAGAAGTTTTCATCCCGTCTGACCAAGAACCAGAATCTGCACGAGGACATGAAGCATCATTTTGAAGGCTTTCCGCCGGGGGCGCATCCGATGGCGATCCTGTCGGCCATGATCAATGCGAGCAGTTGTTTTCAGCCCAACCTGACAGGCATGCCAAATCCGGAGCAATTTGACGAGCAGGCGGCGCGGCTGCTTTCGCAAGTGCGGACCATCGCAGCTTTTTCGCATCGCAAATCGCGGGGCGCTCCCTACGTTTATCCCAAGCCCGACTACGCTTACACCGCGAATTTTCTGCACATGATGTTTTCCGGTCCATATGAGGATTACGAATTGAAGCCGGAAGTGGTGAAGGCATTGGACTTGATTTTTCTCCTGCACGCGGATCATGAGCAGAATTGCTCGACTTCGACCGTGCGGATGGTGGCGTCGAGCGAGGCGAATTTATTTGCGAGCGCGGCGGCGGGGGTGTGCGCGTTGTGGGGGCCGTTGCATGGGGGCGCCAACCAGGCGGTCATCACCATGCTGCAGCAGATACACGATTCCGGGGATGACGGGGCGAAGTTTATCACGGCGGCGAAGGACAAGAACAGCGGCAAGCGGTTGATGGGTTTTGGCCACCGGGTTTACAAGCATTACGATCCGCGGGCCAAGATCATCAGGGAATCCTGCGACGCCTTGCTGCGCGCCTTGCATAAGCAGGACCCGCTTTTGGACATCGCCAAGAAACTGGAGCAGGCGGCGTTGCACGATTCCTATTTTGTGGAGCGCAAACTTTATCCGAACGTGGATTTTTACAGCGGCATCATCATGCGGGCCATTGGAATTCCGACGGAGATGTTCACGGTGATGTTTGCCATCGGGCGGATGCCGGGATGGATCGCGAACTTCAAGGAAATCATGGATAATCCGGACAAACGCATCAGCCGGCCGCGCCAGGTATATGTCGGTCCGGTGAATCAGCATTACGTGCCGATGAGTGAGCGCAAATAATCAGACAGACGCCGCCGGGGTTTGCCGTCCGGCGGCGTTGAGTGGGCGCGTGTCCGCTGTGGTTGGGGCAAAAAAAAACAAGGTGGGGTTGCCACCTTGTTTTTTTGTAGTCGTTTTGCTTACTTGGCCGCAGGCGCAGGCGCGGTTGCGGGCGGGGTGGCCAGCGCGACCTTGTAATCAACCTTGAGTTTCTCCATGTAGGCGGGAAGTTCCGTCTTGGCTTGCTTCTCCATGAGGTATTCTTTAATTCTGTCTTTCACCTCGGCAAATTGTTCGTGCTTCGCCGGATATTTCTCAAGCAGTTTGATGATGTGATAGCCGAAACGGGTTTCGACGAGGTCACTGATCTGGTTGGTCTTGAGGGAGAAGGCGGCGGCTTCGAATTCGGGGACCATCTGGTTGCGGGGGAACTTGTATTCGCCGCCCTTGTTTTTTGAGCCCGGGTCGTCGGAATATTGTTTGGCTAACGCGCCAAAATCCTCGCCTTTGTCGGCGCGGGCTTTGATCTCCTTGGCCAGTTTTTCCTTATCCTTCTTTTGCTCGGGGGGAAGGGGACGCTGTGAGATGGGATCCAGGGTCGAGATGAGAACGTGGGCGGCGCGGACTTGTTCCGGCTGCTCGAATTTGTCGGGATTATCGGCGTAGAATTTCTGGGCGGCGGCGTCGGTAATGACGATGCCGTTGGTGATTTCGCGCTGCCAGATGCGGCGGCAAAGCTGCTCTTCGTAAGCGCGGGTGCGGATCGTATCCAGTGTCATGCCGCTGGCCTTGATTTGGGCGTCGAAGGCTTCAGGGGTGGGGGCGGATTTGCGGGCTTCTTCAATACCGTCTTCCACCAGTTTCTTGGTTTGGACCTTGTCATCCGCCGTGGCTTTTTGTACCAGGATTTTGTTGATGATCAGGTGGTCCAGCAAGTTGGAGCGGACGGTGGCGCGTTGGTCCTCCGGGACGCTGCCACCGCTGGCGGCCAGGCTGGTGTTGTAGCTGATGAAGGCTTCATCAAGCTGGCTGCGTTTGAGTTCGAAGCCCGTGCCCGAGGCAACCACGGGGTCGGGGAAAATGTCAGCTACTTTATCCGCGGCGGTGGCCTGGATGGTGGATTGTGGTTGGCAAAAAGCCAGTGCCAGTCCGACTGCCCATAGATGTTTTTTGGTGATTGAATTCATTATTTTGTTTGCAATTAAAGTTTAACAATGCGGACGTTGCTGATGTCGGGGTCTTTTTGGATTTCTGCCAGCACCTCCGCCGATGGAACGCTGTCCAGGTTCAGCACAGTCAAGGCCCTGCCTCCGACGGTGTCCCGGCTCAGGCTCATGCTGGCGATGTTGACATGGTGTTTGCCCATCAAAGTGCCGATGTATCCCACGATGCCGGGGCGATCCTTGTTGTTCATGAGGAACAGCACGCCTTCGGGCACAATTTCCACCGGTTGTCCGTTGAGCCGGACGATGCGGGGAAGGCTTTTTGCCCCGAACATGCTGCCTGAGGCGGAGATTGTGTCTTTGCCCGACAGCACATCGACGTGGAGCCATTCATTGAAATCGGTTTGCTCGCTGGATTTGACTTCCTGAACTTCCAGGCCCAGAGATTGGGCGAGGGCGTAAACATTGACCTGGTTGACTTCCTTGCCTCCAGCCAATTCAAGGAAGCCTTTGAGCACGGAGCGCGTAATGGGATCGCTCGGCAATTGCGCGGCGCGTCCGCCGTAGGTGACGACGATGCGGTCGTTGCGTTTGGGGGCGAGTTGAGCCACGAGGCGTCCGAGTTTTTCGCCCAGGTTCAGGAACGGCTTGACCACTTGGAATGTCTGGGCGTCCAAGTTGGGCAGGTTGACGGCGTTGCGCACGGCGCCGCTCAAGAGGTAGTCGGTGATCGCTTCGGCCACTTCGATGCCGACGTTTTCCTGGGCTTCGTGGGTGCTGGCGCCCAAGTGCGGGGTCATCACCACTTGCGGCAGGCTGCGCAAGGCAAAATCAGCCGGAGGCGGCTCGACTTCGTAAACATCCAGGCCCGCGCCGGCGACTTGGCCGCTTTGCAGGGCGGCGAGGAGATCGGCTTCCTTGATAATACCGCCCCGGGCGCAATTAAGAATGCGCACACCCTTCTTCATTTTTGCGAAGGCGGCGGCGTTAACCATGCCGCGGGTTTCGTCCGTCATGGGCATGTGGACGGTGATAAAATCGGCCACGCTATAAACATCGTCCACGTTTTCGCGCAGATCGACTTGCAAGGCTTTGGCCCTGGCCATGCTCAGGAAAGGATCATAGGCGATGATTTTCATGCCAAAGGCTTGGGCGCGCTTGGCGACTTCGGTGCCGATTCGGCCCAGACCGAGGATGCCGAGGGTTTTGTTGAAAAGTTCCGAGCCTTGAAATTCCTTGCGGCTCCACTTGCCTTCCTTCATGGACATGTGGGCTTGCGGAATCTTGCGGGCCAAGGCCATCAGCATTGAGAAAGTCAGTTCCGCGGTGGAAATGGTGTTTCCGCCGGGGGTGTTCATGACGATGATGCCGCGCTGGGTGGCGGCATCGACATTGACGTTATCGACGCCAACTCCGGCACGTCCGACGACGCGCAAATTAGGGGCGGCATCAATCACGTTTTTCGTGATTTTGGTTTCGGAGCGGACAACGATGGCGTTGGCGTCCCTGACCAGTGGGAGCAGTTCGGACTCCGGTATCTTTGATTTGAGGACGGTGACTTTGAATTCTGCGTGTTGCTGCAGCAGAGCGATGCCTTTCGGCGAGATAGGGTCACAAATCAAAATATTCATATAATGACAGGGCGCCAGTCTAAGGACTGAGGCAGGGCAGGTCAAACTGATTATGCGAACTTATGACGGCGGAGAGACCAGCAAAAACATCGCAACGCTTCATTTAGGTCACTTAAAGTCGATTACAAATTGATGTGGAATAATTGATTGTAATAGTGCTGAGTATTTGTAGTAATGCACGTTGGCGGGATTTAAATGTGTTCAGCGGATTCATGGACAGCCTGACAGCTCAAGCCAACAAAACACAAAAGCATTATGCCTGACCTCGATAAAATCAAAAATGTCGTGATCGTGATGATGGAGAACCGCTCCTTTGACCATATGCTCGGTTACCTGAGCCTGCCGCCGTTCAACCGTGCGGATGTCGCAGGTCAAAGCCTCGATCCGGCCTGGTTGAGCCAGTTCACAAATTTTGACGCCGGTCAGGCCAGCCAGCCCTTCCTCTCGACCAATCCATACACGATGCCGAATTCCTTTGACCCGCCACACGAACGCCCCAATGTCGCCGCCCAGATTGATCCGCGCCAGGATAGCTCCTTTCCCATGAACGGGTTTATCAGCGCCATCTCGACGAACGTGTCCAACGATCCGGCGGTGCGCAATCTTGTGATGAGTTATTTCGGCGCGGAACAAGCGCCCATAAATCAATTCTTCGCCAGCCATTTCACCATTTGTGACCGTTGGTTCTGTTCCCTGCCGGCCGGAACGCAGCCCAACCGCCTCATGTCCATGAGCGGCTTTTCCATGATCGATGTCAACCAAACGCCTTTGCCGGACCAGAGTCTGGTTTATGATTGGCTGAACAGTATCGGGGTTTCGTGGCGGGTCTATCATCGGGGCGTCCCGTTCTTCGCCATGATGCCCAAATGGATGCCGGCCATTCTATTCGACACCGATCATTTCAAGAGTTTCGATGACTTTGCGCCGGATCTGCAAAACAACCCGCCGGACAAATTGCCGCAAGTTATTTTTATCGAACCGACTTATGGGGACGCTCCCAGGGTGGGCTACAGCACTGACGACCACGCCCCGGCGGGAATCGCCAACGGCCAGGAGTTCCTCATGCAGATTTACAATGCGGTGATCGCCGAGCCGTTCTGGCAAAGCGCCCTTCTAATTATTGATTATGACGAGCACGGCGGTTTTTTTGATCACGCAGCTCCGCCGTTGATACGCACTGACGCTCCCGCGGGGGCGAAATACATGACGCCTTTTGCGTCCCTGGGTGTTCGGACTCCTGCCTACCTGATTTCACCTTTTGTGGAAGCGGGCGCGGTGAGCCACAATCTGCTGGATCACACCTCGGTTCTGAAATTTCTTGGGGAGAAATATAATAGCGGGTCTTACTCGCCCCTTGTTGATTCCCGGCCCGTCGGCAGCATTTCTCATGTGCTCGACTTTTCCAATCCGCTGACCAAACCTGCGGGGGCGCCGGCGCTGGATGCATATCTTGCGGCGCGCCCTCCGGCGCCGGCGGGCGTGACCATTCCCACTGCCAACACCGAGTTGCAGCGGGGCTTTAGCGACGCGATAGTCTCCATGAAACAGCATGGAGCCGACGCTACGCACCCAAAATTCGGCCCGCTGCTGGCATAAATTCACAAGCCATCGCAACGCGACCCCAACCCATCCTCCGCCATGAAAAGCAACTTTGTATTTTCGAAAAAGGCTCTGTCGCTTGCCGCGTGTTGCGTCATTCTTGCGGCGGGATGCTGCCTGTTCGGCCATCACAGCCACTACCGGACCATTCATCAATTAACCATCGACGACGACAGCAAAGGCGTCGCCGCAGACCTCGCGCGTCGTCCAGCGGATCTTGAGTTGCGCAACGACGCCGGCCAGACGCCTCTGCTTCTGGCGGCAAATCAATGCAGCACCAACGTCCTTGCGCTCCTGTTAAAAAAAGGGGCGAAGACGGATGCCACGGCGTCGGGCCGCTCGACGGCCCTTCACCTGGCTGCGCAGGCGGGCTGTTCCACGGCAGTGACTCTGCTACTTGATTATCACTGTGAAATTAATCCGCGTGACGATCAGGGCCGAACCCCACTGACGAGGGCTGAACAGTTCAAACAGCAGGCAATCGTCACCCTTCTTCGCGACCGTGGTGGCACTGAATGAGGGAATTTTCATCCACGATCCCCATAAAAGCCGTCCGAGCCGTGGTTCCGCAAGTTGTCGCACCAGATCAATTACGCCGGTCTGGAAAATGCGATTGCACCCATACGCGGTACAACGTGATGAATATTCCCCAACCAACCGGAAGAAAAAAAGGACAAAAGTCGCTCTGCCGGGCGAACTGTGCAATCAGTCCTCACTTTTTAAACTGGTTGACGCAGATCAGTTATGCTCCCGTCTGGAACTCCGCGCGCTCCGCCGGAATACCCCTGATTTGTCTGACAGCGTAAATACGACAACAATCAGGAGCAGCGACGCGAAGAGCGTCGCTGGCAGAATAATCAGAGGCTCCCTTATCAGAATGAGGCGCACATAAGGGATAAACATGAAGGCCAAAGGCGCAAGCCCGATGAACGCGACGGCGTCATGCCAACCTTTGGCTTTCAGCCACCATGAGCAACCGGCGATCACTCCGCCATAACAACAAAGAAAGACCGGCAGCGAAAGTCCCCATCTGTAGGAAGTGTCCGGGAAAAGCCGCAGGGGAAAAATGATTAGGCAGACATCCGCTGTCAAGCCGCAAAGGCCCAATGCGGTGATTCCGAATAAGACCTTTTGAACTCCGGAGAAGAGCGACGGAGCGGAGAT
>CAZLEE010000133.1:0-12253 GCA_964558455.1 uncultured Verrucomicrobiota bacterium
TGAGATTGCAGCAAAAACCCATTTTTGTCCGCCTATTTTATGAACACTACACTAGCGACAACTAAACTTCCTGCGGGGGAAAAATAAATGTCATTGACGGCCAAAACTGCATTTTTCCCCACCACCCTTCCCTCGGTATCAAAGTATCAATCGTATCACGGTAAGACCCTTGCCCATCATCCACCAAAGTCTACATGTTCCTCATTTTTATCAATCCTCCAGCACGTCCGGCATCGATTCGACGGCTTTGCGCTTGGTTGACATGTCGATGTGGGTGTAATTGCGGCTTATCGCCTCAGATTCGTGGCCAATAATGTCCATGGCCACCACGTCTGAAACCCCGGCATTTTTGAGCAAACTCGTGGCGGTGTGGCGCAATGAGTGAAAGGTGATCTCGCTCATCTCTCGCCGGCTATTCCGGCCTTTGTTGATGCTCCTATGCATTCTTTTTTTAACCAATCCTGCAGCCGTCAGGATTTCGTAAAACTGATTGGAAAGCATCCCGGTATTCTGATTGCGCCGACGCGCCTTGTAAGCATCTGGAAACAGAGGGGCGGATGGATCGTCACTTGAAGGCAACTGTTCCAAATAGCGCATCACCGGCTTTGCCAAAGGCAAGATTTGTCTGCGGCCTGTTTTTCCCGTGACCACATTGACCCCGGCGTTCGCAAGATCGATATTGAGCCAGGTCAATCCAGCGATGTCCGACAATCGCAGCCCTGTGTAAAGCCCTACCAGAATCATGCCACGCCACTGCTCGTTAGCTGTTTTGAGAATTAATTTAAGTTCATCCATTGTGAAGGGGCGACGGGCATTTTCGCCGGCTGCAACTTTCAATAGGGCCACTCGTTCGGCTTCATTGGTATCAACAACGCCTTCGCGTTTGGCCTGGCTCAACGCCGTCCGCAGAATCTTCAATGTCGTATTCACCGAGGCTGCTGAAAGTTTCTCGGCCAGCGAATCCCGGAACAGGGTGATCTCTTTGCTGGAAAGGTGGGTGATGTCATTGTGAACTTTGGCGCCCAAAAACCCGAGCACGTGATTAATGGCCGTTCGGTAACGCTCATGAGTTTTTTGAGTGGCTTCGATCTCCTTTCGTTTCAGCCACGCTTTGAAGAAATCCTCGATGGTTGAACTTGCCAGTTGATCCCTGTTGCTGATGGCGTATATTTCGGCAATGACCTTTCGAGCTTGGAATTCGGTGAATCTCCCACGCCTGCCTTCCCGGGAGGCATCCTCGAACGAATTGGCAATTCTTTGGGCTTCGCGCTTATCGGGGGTTCCCGTGCTCCGTTGGGTCCGTCGCCCATCAGGGAGCGTAAAACATGCAATCCAATTTGGCGAGTTGGGCAAATGTCGTAAAGATGCCATATTGCTTACAACATTAATTACAACATTCAATGATGTCAAGGCTGTTCTAACTCGTTCAATCTGCTGGGAATATGAAAGGTTTCGAGGGAAGAATCGTTAGGTGGGTTCGATTCCCATCCACCTCCACCATGTTTCCTTCGCGCGTATAAATGGCATGTTCAAACGCGTTCCACAACCGCCGTTGGATTCCTCGTTGCGCGCGCGGGAAAGCCATGATTTCTGGCCCGGCTTCGCCGTCCTGCTGATCGGCGCGGCGCTGACGTTTTGCGGCGCGCGTCATTTGACCGGCGTGGACACTGTGGATGGAAACAGCGCGCGGGAAACCCAGTTGGTCAAGGCGTTCACGTCCGGCGGCCTGCAATACCCGGACCAAATCGCGCCGGTGCCACCGCCGAGACTCGACGACTCGGCCAATCCCGGCGAAGCGTTGGATCGATGGGCCAAACAACAGGCCCATGCCCAATTGCCGGCGTGGAAAGTCCGGGTGGACGCGGGCGCGAAAACTCCTTGTCCCACGTGAATACACTAAAATTGGGCCGCATGGCGCGGCCTGCCGATCTTCATGGAATGTAATGTGCCCAATTGTCCTGAAAAGAAACTGGCGGCGTCTGGAAGAAATCTTTCGCGCTGGCGGTTCTGGGTGCAAACCGGTTTTCTCGGTGTGTGGCTTGCGCCTGCGGGCCGGTGGCTGCACGGCATTCCGGGCTGCGTCTTCCACTGCCACTCTTGCCCATTGTCATCCTTCGCCTGTCCGATTGGCGTGATGGCGAATTACGCGGCGCTGCTGCCGGTGGTCGGGGAAGTGCCGTATTTGTTGATCGGCGTGCTTTTACTTGTGGGCGCGGTTGGCGGTTCAATCGTCTGCGGCTGGGCGTGTCCGTTCGGTTTTCTTCAGGACCTTCTCGGGAAAATTCCAACCCGTAAAATCCATTTGCCATCGTGGGCCGGATATTTTCGTTACGTCATTCTGGTTGGGCTGGTGATTCTTTTGCCGCTGATATTGGGTTACAAGGGAATTCCATTTGAGAGACAAGCTGTTTCCATCTGCCGGCTTTGTCCGGCTGGCGCGTTGGAGGCCGGAGTGCCTTACTTCGCGCAAAGCTGGTTCGCCGGCCACGGCTGGATGATGAGCGGGCTGAAGACCGGCATTTTGCTTTCATTCCTGGCCGCCGCCCTTTTCATTCACCGTCCGTGGTGCCGGGTTTTTTGTCCGTTGGGCGGATTACTCGCGCTTTTCAACCGTTTCAGTCTGTTCCATCTTCGGTTTAACGCGCGGCAATGCATCCAGTGCAATCTTTGCCGCAGCCGTTGCTCCATGGGTGTGAAAGTGGATCAGGCCGTGAACGTGGCCGGCTGCATCCGTTGCCTCGAATGTTCCGCCTGCGGCGCGATCGAACCTTGTTTTGCCTTGCCGCAAAAATCCGCCGACCCGGAGAAACCGGCCTGAATCAAAGGGCGCTTACTTGGGATAGACAGTCACAGGGTGGCTGGCGTTGATTTTTCCGTAAAGCTCCCGCGTATCGTAAATCACCTGGATGTTGAGCGTTTCTTTCGGACGCTCCACTTTGAAATTGTTTGGTACTCGCCTTCCTACGACCAGAGAACCGGTTGCTTCCGATGCGGGTCATGGATGCACCGTCGCGCGGCCTGCGGAAATTGTCAAATATTTTTGTCCTGCGCCACGCGTTCCATGTTTTCCTGATAAAACATTTTGACCGGCGCGCCGCCCAGGGCAATGGCACACCACGCCGCTTCGTCCAGTTCCGCCTGTGGAATGTTCAGGGAGCATGCCTTGCGAAAATGCGCGTCAAAACAGGGCTGGCAGCGGCTGCTCACCACCAGGCTAAACAGAATGAGTTCCTTCGTCTTTGCATCGAGCGCACCGGCGGATTGCACCGACTTGATGAGCGCGGCAAAGGCCTTTTGCAATTCGGCGGCGGAACCGGTTGCAGCCTCATTTTGAAACGCTTCCGCGCAGCAAGTGTTCGCTTGGGTTGAGAGATTTTTTGCTGATGTCTTCATAATATTATTATTTGGAGGCTGAATAGCTGGCTTCGCGGGGGCAACCGTGTTTTTGGCGGCGGTCGAAAGAAAAATCTGCCCTGCGCCGCCCTCGACGATTTTGCCGATAACAAAATTTCCCGCGCCGCGCCGGGACAGCGATTGTCGCAACGTGTTCAATCGCTCCGGCGCAATCGCAATCAGCAATCCGCCGGAAGTTTGCGCGTCGAATCCCAGGTTCACCGCCGCTTCGTCCACGCCTAGAGCAATGTGAATCGTGTCGCCGACGTATTCGCGGTTGCGCTCAATCGCGCCCGGAATCACGCCTTGGCGCAGGGCATCCAGCGCGCCATCGAAGGCGGGCAAGTCTCCCGCAAAAATTTCCGCGCCCAGTCCGGACGTCCGCAACATGCGCCGCAGATGCGCGAAGAAGCCAAAGCCCGTCACGTCCGTGCAGGCGGACGCGCCTGCTTCTTTCATCGCCTCCGCCGCCGCCTGGTTCAGGACGGTCATGGAAAGTTCTGCCGCCGCCATGCCAGCCGGATAATCGCGCCCGATTTGGCGGCAAAAGGAAAGCACGCCTGTGCCGAGCGGCTTGGTGAGGACAAGCACGTCGCCGGCTTTTGGTTTTTCCAACGCCGCCGCCACAGCGGGGTCGATCAAACCGGTGATGGCGAAGCCAAGTTTGATTTCGTCATCCTTGACACTGTGTCCGCCCACCAGCGCAACGCCGGCCGCCTTGAAAACTTCCATTGCGCCGTCGAGCATTCGAAAAATGATTTCGCCCGGCAATTTTTCGGAGGGGAAGGCCAGCACGCTCAAGGCGGTGCGCGGCAGGCCGCCCATGGCATAGATGTCCAAAAGACAATTGGCCGCGCAGATTTTGCCGAAGAGCCGCGCATCGTCCACGCACGGGGTGAACACGTCCACCGTTTGCACGAGGCAAAGGTTGTCCGAAATACGGTAAATCGCCGCGTCATCGGCGGTGGCCAGCCCGGAAATCACGCGCGAATCTTCCACCGCCGGCAACCGGGCCAGCACGGCATCCAGGTCGGCGGGGGCGATTTTCGAGGCGCAGCCGGCGTTGCACACGAGTTGGGTCAACTTGACTTGCGAAATGTCAGGGGCATCGGGCCGCTCTCCGGCGCAGGGACAGAGGTTTTGTTCGCGAAGAACATCGCAAGGGCAGGGGCGTTGCGCGTCGCAGATGCAATGGCCCAGAAGCCGGGAACGCTCCATCACGCGGCGGCGTTTGGAGAAATCAATTTTCATGGCAAAAGTTTTTTGGCTTCCACTCCCGGGGTGCGGTTGTTGCCGGAGCGGACGGTGAAGCGGATTTTATCCAAATAATCCGCCAGCGGCACGGCGAATTTGCGGCTGACGCCGAGCGCGTCGCGGAATTCCATCGTGGAAAAAGCCGAGGCGCGGGTGAAAAGTTTCAGGGCGATTTGCTTGCCGGCCTCCACGGCGTCGCGGTGCATCCAAATCTGGTCGTCCAACCGCACTGCTAGGCCGCGTTCCGCCAGGAGCCTGGCCATGGCGGCGACACGCGGCAGCGGCTCGTTGGCGGCGGCGGCCAGTTCCGCCAAACCGGGAGGGGAATGGCCGGCCAGGCGCAATTTCGCGGCGATCTGGTCGCACAAGCTCTGGTCGCGATCTGGAATCCGCGCGCTCCAGCCCGCCTGCGCCAGCAGCGCGCCATGGCGTTCGAGCAGTTTTGAGTCAAACAGATATTCCGCCGCCGTCTCCAGTAAGACCGGATTGGATTTGAGCGCTGCTTGCAGTTCTTCGCGGCTGATGCCAGCGCGTTGCGGGTTGGCGAGGTGAAAGGTCTGGACGGCGGCCAGGATGTTTTCCGCCGCCTTTTGAGTCACCGCGCCATGAAACCATCCGCCGCCGGGGGCCGGAACAATCTTCTTTTCGGCCCGCAGCCGTTCGAGCGCGCCGGTTATTTCTTCCGGGCGGTTCCAGCATTTTTTCTGGAGGCCGGCCACGCTGGCGGGAGATTCGCTTTCGCGCACCATCTGTTCGCACCAGCGCAATGGGTCGCTGACCGCTTCGCGCCGGGCGGCGAGCAGGTCGAGCGTCCATGGTTTTTGCCGGCGCAGGCGCACATTGCTCAAGCCGAGAATTTGTCCGCCGCCGAGGGTGGTCAGACCACTGACGCCTGCGTCCGCGACATTGGCTCGCACCACAAACCGTTCCCCGGGCACGAGCGGCAGCGGCGAGGCGAATCGAAGCTGGACAAATTGTCTTTGCCCGCCGGTCATAGCGGTGTTTTCCAGCATGGCAAGGCGCGCCGGCGCCGAGGCGGTTCCAACATGGAATTGCACTTCGAGGTAGTCCTCGATTTTGCCTGAAATGCTCTTTAGGATTTGCAATTCCGCCCCAGCCATCATGGCCGGCTCAAACAGATTTGACCCTGAGAGAACCATGCCACGCCGGACAGCTGTGTGGTCCAGTTCCGGAATGTTCAAAGCGACGCATTCGCCGGCGCTCCCTTCCGTGGCGTCTTCGCCATAAACCTGCATGCGGCGGACATGCCCGGCCAAACCGGCGGGCAACAAATGAAGCTCGTCGCCCGGTCGAACTTTGCCGTGCGTGGGAATGCCGGTGACGACCGTGCCGGCGCCGCGGATGGTAAAGGCGTCTTCAACCCAAAGCCGGAAAGGACCGGGGCAGGGCCGGTCGCCGCACGCGTTCACGGCCCCGTTCAACGCGTCAAAAAAATCGTCAAACCCTGCGCCGGTGGTATTGGAGACCGGACAAATCGGGGCATTGGCCAGGAACGTTTCCGCCAGCAGCCAGCGCAAATCCTGGATGACAAAACTCTGCCGCGCCGCGTCCACCAGATCAACTTTTGTCAGCGCCACCAGCCCGTGGCGCAAACCCATCAGGGTGAGAATGTGCAGATGCTCGTGCGTTTGCGGCATGATGCCGTCATCCGCCGCCACGACAAAAATGACCACGTCAATGCCATGCGCGCCGGCGACCATGTTACGGATGAAATCCACATGACCGGGCACATCCACCACGCCGACCACGCGTTTGTCCGCGAGTTGGCAGGGCGCGAAACCGAGGTCAATGGTGAGGCCGCGCTGTTTTTCTTCGGCGAGAGTGTCGGTTTCGCAGCCGGTGAGCAGTTTCACCAGCGCGCTCTTGCCGTGATCCACATGGCCGGCGGTGCCGAGCATGATGTTTCGGCGCAGCACGCTCATAAGACAACACGGCCAAAGGCTGCGGCCACAGCCGGTAATTGTTCATCATTCAACGTGCGAACATCCAGGCAGACCCGGTTGTTTTCGATCCGGCCAAAAACACAGGCGCTGTCCAGTCGCAGCCTTTTCGCCAGCTCTGTTGCGCTCATTTCCGGCAGGGAAACCGTCACGATAAAACTGCGCAATCCTTCCGTCGGCAACGAACCGCTGCCGAGGAAAGCCTGGCTTTCGGCGATGTTTGTTTGGGCTTTGGGCGCTTGGACGGAAATCAGGCGTGCGAGTTCCACGGCGCGCGATTGCAACATTTCCGGCGGCGTGCTGATCATGCGGTAGGTGGGATGTTCGCGCCGCAGCCGGGCCGGGTCGCGGAAGAGTTGCAGTGTTCGTTCCAGAACCATCAGGCAGATTTTATCCACGCGGACGGCGCGCATCAGCGGATGTTTGCGCAGTTTTTCAATCAACACCTTCCGTCCCACGATCACGCGCACTGGCCGGCCCCAATCAGTTTGTCGCTGCTAAACAGGACGACATCCGTCCCGGCTTCGATGGATTCGCGCACAGTCGGCTCGTGTGGCAGACCGAATTGTTTCAAATCCACCAACGCGCCCGCGCCCAGATCATCCATCAAAATCAGGTTGCGGCTGTGGGCCAGTTCCACCATTTCGCGCAACGCGACTTCGCTGGTGAACCCGACAACGCGATAATTGCTGGGATGAACCCGAAGGATGGCAGCCGTGTTTTCCGTGATGGCTTTTTGATAATCCTTGAGATGGGTGCGGTTGGTCGCGCCCACTTCGACTAGCCGCGCTCCGCTTTGCGCCATCACTTCCGGCAATCGGAATGAGCCGCCGATTTCGATGAGCTGTCCTCGCGACACAATGACTTCCTGCTGTGCCGCCAGCGCGGCGAGCGCGAGCATGGTGGCGGCGGCATTATTATTGACAATCGTGGCCGCCTCCGCGCCGGTCAGTTCCGTCAAAATGTATTCCACCAATTCATCGCGCTCGGCCCGGTCGCCGGTTTCACGATCCACCGCAAGCGTGCAATAACCCTTCAACTCGCCCGGCATCGAATCCACCACACCCGACGGCAGAACCGCGCGGCCCAGACCGGTGTGCAGGATGATGCCGGTGGCGTTGATGGCCTCGCGCACATGCGGCTCGGTGGCGTGCCGGAGAAGTTTTTCCGCCAGGGCCAGCACCGCTTCGGCGGTGATCCGCTTGGTATTGGCAGGGACATCGGTGGCGTCAAGGATTTGCTGTCGCAATCCGGCCAGCGCGCGTCGCAGACACTCGGTCACGAGCGATTGAGGATGTTGCCGGAGCCAGCCGGCGGCGGTTTCGCTTTTCAGCAATTCGGTGATGGCTGGAAGCGCTCGCAATAATTCCTGTTTTTCGTCCGGCATAATTTGGCGCATATCTGCTTTGACTTGATGCGGATGATGATGCCGCCTAAAAAGCGTCCAAGCCAGACAAGAATTGGCTCCGCGGGAGATAGAAGATGGAAGACTTGACCGAGCAACAATCTCTGAATGACATTCACAGGCCACCGGCGGGCGGGGCGGGGTTGGCGGCGGAAAGCGCGGCGCCAAGCGCGCCGGTGAATTGCGGCTGCGGCGCGACGCTGATCGGGCAGGCCAGAATTTCCTGCAGCGCGCGGGCCATGCCGGAGAGCAACGCCACGCCCCCGGTAAAATAAACCGGCGGCGAAACGGATCGGCCCGCCAGCGCCGCAACACGCGTGGCGATGGCATTTTGCACCCCGGCCACCACGTCCGGCAACGGCTTGCCTTCCGCCAGCAGACCGATGATTTCCGTCTCGGCGAATACAACGCACATGTTGCTGATGAGCGCGGGTTTTTTGCTTTGGCGCGCGAGTTCCGCCAGCGTTGCCCAATTCATGTCCAGCCGCGTCGCGACCATTTCCAGAAAACGTCCCGTGCCCGCCGCGCAACGGTCGTTCATCGCAAAATCGCGGACGCGCCCGCCTTCTTCGAGGCTGATGACCTTGCTGTCCTGGCCGCCGATCTCAATGATCGTGCGCGCGTCCGGCGCCAGTTGGCGGACGCCGCGCGCATGGCAGGTTATTTCGGTGATGGTGGTGTTGGCGAAACGGATGGCATGGCGTCCGTAGCCGGTGGCCGCCATGCCGGAAATTTGCGACCGTTCCAGTCCCGCCTTTTGCAAAAGCGTTTCAAAAAGTTCCATGGCCAGCCGTTCCTGCTCCACGCCCTGATCGGTCAGGCCGGAGGCAAGAATCTGTTTCCGGCCGGTGTCGAACAACACCGCCTTGATGGATCGCGAGCCTGCGTCTATGCCGGCGTAAATCATGGGGTCCTCCGGGCGCGCGCGGTTTCCACCAGCGCCTGCAAGCGCGAGCCGAGGCTCGATCTCATGGCGTCGCAAACCGGCGGAATTTCAAGTTCAATGGCGGGAATCCCGATTTCCTGCCGCACGATTTCAAGGATGATTTCACCCTCGCGGGCGCAGTGGCTTGCGCCGGGAATGCGCGAGACGACCACGGCTTCGGCCCGTCCGGCCTGACATTCGCGCACGATGCGCGCGGCGCGATCCGCCGTCGGGCCAACCATCGGATCGGCCAGCGCGATGCGGGCCAGCGCCTCCAACGGCGGCAGATCTTCGGGAATCAAATCCAGCGCATGGCTGAACATGTAATCCGAACCGCAAATGCGCCCGCCCGCCTCCTCCAACAAGTTCATCGCGCGCAAATCCGCCACCGGGTTCACCCAATAAATCCGCGCGGCATCGGCGCCGGCCACGAACTGGTTTCGTTGCACGCGCAATTGCGCCTCAGCCAGCAATCCGCCGAGCACGGCGATGGTTTCTTCGCGGTCGGAGCAAAAATGAATGGCGAGCATTTCCGCCACGAGCATTTCCAAGGCGGGCAGGGGCGCGCCGGGCGCGGAATAAACGGTGCGACGCAACGAGTCCAGCAGCCGGCGCGACTGGTTCGCCACGCGAATGCCGGCCGCCAAACGGTTGTCATCCAAAGTTACGCCGTCAAGTTTTCCCAGCGCGTCGCCCACGCGTTGCAATTCCATCCGCACGCAGTCCACTTGAACTTTTGGCGCGGCGAGATGGCCCGGCAGCGCGCAAGCCGCTTCGCCGGGGGCGGGTTGGCGGCGGCGGGGCATTTCCCACCAAAGAATGGAACGGCCGAGATGTTCCAGCCGTTGCGCGATGGAGGAAAAATCATCGCAGACCGCCCCGGTGCTGCAAATCAGCAAATCCGGTTCGGGAAAATACCCGCCATTTTCGAAGGCCGGCAACATGGCCCGCACCGGGCAAAACGAGGAGTCCAAACCCATTATTTCCGCCTGTTGCAACAGATTGTCGCCACATTCCATGAGGCATGGCGTCCACCACGCGCCGTCCGGATAAAACGCCCGCACGCCCGGCAGGGCATACGCCATGACGGGCACGGTGCTGAGGTCTTTCATCGTGCCCACAATTTTAAGGCCGAGGGCGCGGGCCTGATTCAGCCGCTCGTTTTCCGTCAGCAAAAAATTCCACAACCGGAGCGCGGCGGGGGAATTGTCGAATTGCAATTGTTGCAGCCGGAAATCTTTTTCGCGAACGACATGGCGCCGCAATGGCCCCCCGTAAGCGGGTTCTTGCAGGCCGTCCCGCCGAAGTTGCTCGTAGCGGTCGTCCCATTCGTCCAAGTTTAACTGGCGCGGCAAATCGTTCATCTTAGCATTTCCACAAAAGCCTGGAGGCGGGTGAGTTCGCGGGGCGCGAGGCCCGCTTCGGCGCTGGCTTCGAGCAGCAAAACCGGCAGACCGAAAGATTGCCGCAGGGGCTGTGCTTCGGCCCGCCAAAGATCGCAGCCGGTGAAGTGCCAGAGCACAATGCCGCGCGCATGGCGCGCGGCCAGCCGCGGCTTCAGCCAAGAGTACAGCCGCGTGTTCGGCCTCTGGAATACGTCAATTATGTTGTCGCAGTAGCCGCGGACGAGCATGTCAAATGGGTCCGTTCCGTTTTCAAATGCAAACGCGGGCGACAGGCTGCGTTCGCCTGTTTCGGTGGCGTTGAGCGCCACCCATCCGCCGGCGGTTTCCAGTTCGTCCAGCCATTTCCAGTGTGACGCCGGAAACGGGCCGCCGATCAGGGCGAGCGGGATTTGATTTGCCGGCGCGGCCGGCCGGGGCGCCGAAAAAGAGCCATCCCAATGAAATCGCGCCACGGCTTCGGCAAACCCGCGCGGAGAACTGGCGGCGGCAGATTGGAGCAAACGCTCCCGCGTCCGGTTGGAATTGAATAGAATTTCCCGCAGCCCTTCCGCCGACGGCGCGCGACCGCCTATTGTCAAAAGAAATTGTCCCAACCGCTCCAGTTCAGAGCGGAAAATCCGCCCGGCTGCCGCTGTCTGCCATGTGGCCGGCAGGTTGAACAAAAAGGCGCGGTTCTGACTGCGGAGCATGGCAGTGTCAAAGCCTCGCCGCATCTGGTCGCAGGAGGTCGAAAAAATCACGGCGGAATCCGTTTGCGTCTCCGCAAACCGGACCGCAGCCTCCGCAAACGCGCAGACGCCGGCGGACAGCGGCCACGCGCCATGCTGGAAATCTTTGGCTGACCAGATGCCGCGCGGTTGCAATCCGTGCGCCCGAATCCATTCGGGGGGAATCCACGGGCTGGTGAGAAACACGTTCATTTTGCCGGCTGGTTTCATCCGGCTTTTTGCGCGACGACCAGACCCTGGATGATTTTTCCGGCTTGGGCGAGCGATTGCATGAAACGCATTTCCGCGACAAGATTTTGCGCGAGCGCAAGGTCAAAGCCGATGATTTTCAGCGCGTCGAAGGTCAGTTGTTTTTCGATCATGTCGAGGTAAAGCGGCATGAAGGCGGCAAAGCGTGCCGTGTCCAGCGCGACCCGGACAGAGCACCCGTTGGCTTCGAGCAGCGACTGGTATTCATGGAGCGCAAGCACGTTGGGAAATTTCATGAAACCAAGACAACGGGCGGCTTCGTCATCGGTCAATTCGGCGGGGCCTTCCATCCAGTCGGTGAAAATAATTTTGCCTTGCGGCTTGATCAGCCGGGCCGCTTCGGCGATCAGTTTCGCCTTGTCCTCGACGTAGCACCAGGCGTCTTCGCCCCAGACGAAATCAAACTGGCTGGAGGGCAGTCCGGTGGCGCAGGCGTTGGCGGCCACGAACGTGATTTTTTCGGCCAACCCTTCTTCGGCGCAACGGCGGCGGCCCAGTTGCAGCATGGCAGGGGTGGCGTCCACTCCGGTCATTTGCGCCACCTTGAGGAAGCGCGTCAAAAACCTCATGCCTGCGCCGGTGCAGCAGCAAAGGTCAACGCCCTGCCAGCCGGCGGTGACGCCCGCGCGTTGGGCGAGGTCCATGGAGGATTGAAAGCCGCCGATGTGAATTTGTTCACCCATGAGCAGTTCCCAGAGCCGGCCTTCCGGCCCGGAATAAACGGCCTGGACATTGGACAGGTGGATTTGTGTGGCTGATTTCATACGGGGGTATTGTTGCGGGCATTTTCTTCACTGAGCTTGGCGCGAACCGTTTCAAACAAAGCTTCGACGCGCGCCGAAATCCGGGCTGAGTCCGATGGCGAATAATCGGTCGTGTCTGGCTATCCTATTGACGCAACCAAGCACAAGCTGTAGTGTCGCCTGGTGTTG
>CAZLEE010000134.1:0-12247 GCA_964558455.1 uncultured Verrucomicrobiota bacterium
ATGTCATCAAGACAAAACATATCGATTTGGCGCGGACAGCCGTGAATGGGCTGATATGCGTGTCCGCTGATTGAAAACCAGGACAACGTCGGCTCTGGTGAGCGGAAACCGGCACTTCGTTTAAGAGGAATCAACGCTCCCAACTCATCCTTAAGAGACAAAAGAAGACATTGGCCGTGGGGTGGCGCGACAAAATCGTCTGGACGGGTGGAGTTGGGATCCTCCCTGCACACTTCCGCTATTAACATGCCATTCGTTATACAGCCCCGATGTCGTTGTTCATAATGCAACTTAACATACAGGCCTTCAAACCCCTTGCTTTGCGCGACAACGTCTGAATCGCCGTGTTTGGCTTTGACAATATTAGTTGCATCGGCACCACACGTTGTCAATTCACCATAGACGAATATCATCATCAGCAAAATGCATTTTAATATATTCATAAACTTCGTTAGATTTAAATAACTAGATTCAAGGTCCCGGAACCGCTGGCCATCCATTTTTCAACGTGCTCTGCCACACAGGAAATTCATCGCTGTCACTTGGTCCGCTCGTGATCAGAGCCGGTGGATTATATATGTTCCATGTCAACGAGTTGATCGGCAGTTGCGCGGAGGCCGCCCAAGCCCAAGTAATTTTCTTCAGAGTAATCCAAATACTGGATTCTTGAGGATCAGGTTTAAATATAAGATAAGTTTCATAATGATTGTTAATATCAATGAGACGGTTGCCGGCGAAACTGGGCAAATCATAAAACCAAACGTTGTTTCCGTTGGCGGAAATGGAAATGCTATCTGAGTTGAAAGGGTAGGTATTATCAAGCCTATAGCTTCCTGTTACTTGATAATACGGAGGCAAGTCGCCTGTGCAATCAGCCTGAACCAGTTGTGCATAATTCCCAACGCCGTCGTAGTCGCTTGTAATCGTGAAACCGAAGTTCATATCATTCTTGTCTAGTATTAGAGATGATATTTCTCCTTGTTGAATTGTTCCTTGATAAAATGTTCCTTGATAAGGCATTTGTGTCCACCCTATGGGCTCGGTTACGGTCGGCGTATCAATCGCAAATTTTCCGATGGAGGCAATGCTTATGGACGGGCCGCTGGGCATGATTAAATTTGCGCCTACACTGACCGTTCCGCCGGTTCCGTTGATATACCAGCACGTGCAAGGGCTGTTTGTGGTAACCAGCAAACTTGGGTTATTGGTATAATTAGTGCAACCGGCCGAGTTTGGAGGGAAGGCAAAATTCACATAATTGGCCGTGTCCGGCAGCGTCCAGTTGCAGAGCACATTGTTGGTAAATGAAGTTGGTAAAGACTGGGTTGCCGTCAGGCTAAAATTTATCTGCTGACCAACACAGAAAGTTACATTGTTTTGGACGGGATCAAGGGGATTGCCATTGGCTTGGACTTGCAAATTTACAGGAAAAGCCTTTACAATATATGTATAACTACCCGATGTCGTTGGCGTTACATCTGGCGAAGCGCCTGCTGGAGACTGCAAAAGCATATCCCCCCAGACTGAACCATCGGAATTGGTGGCTAGCGTCAAAGCCACACCGCAAACCTGTATCGCAGTTGGTGGCACCTGCCCTCCTCCTCCAATATACTGAGCCTGGGCTTGGATAAGATAGGTTACGGTCGCTCCGGCAACAGCCGGGCCAGACGGTTGAATCATGACGCGGGTTTGGATGTCTTCGACCGGATCGGACTCCCATGGCGGGTTAAAGCTATTAGTCCCCGGCGCAAGAATATTATCCCATGTTGAACAATAGACAGGCCAGACTTCGTAACGCTCAATATAATTGCCACTCGAATAAGCATATCCTTTATCAATTCCGCCCGATTGAAGTGTCCAAGTTGTATCACGCCATCCTATTCCGTAGGCCGGTCCAAATGCCCATAAGGCCAGAGGTTCTCCGGGATAGTATCCAATCATCCCAAAAATTCCGGGTGGCGTTACAAAATAAACTTCATGACAAGAGTAACTTTTCGGCACAACATTCACTGGAGGCACCTGGGTAAAAAACTGGGAGCCATCGGAAACGAGGTTGTTGGCTCCGTCCGCACGAATTCCGGGGCTATAATTCGCCAAACTAGCGTTGGGCGAGACAAGATCGCCGCTGGTTTGTTCTCCGGAATAAACCTCGACGTCAAAAACTGTCGTGGTTCCTGGCTCGACCGGCACATTGTCCGCTTCCCAAGTTCCGCCTGAGACGACCGTTGCCGTCACGCCATTGACGGTGACAGTGTAACTGGGATCACTCACGGTGCCGGTCACGCTCGTTGACGATTGATTAAGCTGGGCGCCGGCCACCGGATTCATCTCGACTATTACGCTGCTCTGATACAAAGTCAGATTGGTTGTTGAAATGTTGGCCGCCGCATCCGTCGCAGTAATCGTCAGCGTATTTTCGCCATCGCTCAACTGCAAATTCTGCACCCAAACCATTCCGTTTCTCTCAACCAACCCTTGCACCGTATTTGTGTTGCCATTCTCATCAACGATGGAAGCCGTAATGGCCGCTGTCAGGTCATCCACATGCCCCTCAAAGGTAAACTGGCTGCCGCTTATCTCGGTCCCGTCCTGCGGCCAGATCACTGTAATCGCGGGTGGAATGGCGCCTGAATAATTCAAAGTAACAGCAATATTGGTAGTAGCTGTGTTGCCTGCCACATCGGTTGCATGAAGGGTTACTAGATTAACTCCGTTTGTCGTCAGCGCGACATCGTAACACTGGAAATAATTCGTCGTGATCGCCAATAAATTTGTATCAGAAAGTTGCCCTGTGATGTAACTGGTCTGATTTGTCCAAATGCCGGTGGCATTGCTGACATCAAACGTCAGGCTGCTCAAGGCTTTATTGGCGTAGCCTTGCACTTGTATCGTCGGTTGCGAGACAACAGCGGCAGGATTGGTGATGGTGAGAATCGGCGGTGTTGTGTCCAAAACGAGCCTTTGTAATTGCCATGTCGCCTGGGCGGTTGGCAAACAACCCTTTAAACCGACCCAAACAGAGTAATTGCCGTCTCCAGAGTTGAGGGATACGACATTATTCTGAGAATATGGCTGCCACGTCACTGCGGCAAAGTTGATTGGGCCATTGGTATACACCGTGACCGGATTGGTATCAACCAGCACGGACATATAGGCTGGCACCCCCCACGTCACGTTCAGCGGCATTGTCAGCGAAGCGGTGTTGACGCGATTGTTGGTCATTGCAATGGAAAAGCCGATGATGCTTGGGTCGGCCCCGTTTTGATAGTCAGACAACAGCGTGTTGCCCTGGCTGTCCAGATCCAAAGCCGTTCCATAAAGGCCACCGAAATACATTACCAGCCACCAGTCTGGAATTTCACCGCTGGAAGTAACAGCATTGGTCGCGGCCAGCGGATAATTAAAGGTTTCCAGTTCGTCAAAAGCACCATTGGCCTGATTGTTTCCATTTTGGTCGCTGCCGATCCTGAAACCATTGGTCAGATCACTGGCATTGGGGTAAAATGTTACTCCATATCCGTTGGTTAATAATTGGCCATCCACATACAGGGCGCAGTTTGTTGGCGAGTAGGTCAATGCAATCTGATACCATTCATTCGAATTCCAAGAGATGCCGGCGGACAGGTTTTCCATGCCACCGCCGTTAGTGGACGTGCCAAACAGCAGTTGTGTGCCAGCCGGATTCAAATACAGCGTCCACCAGCCGTTGGTGGAATAATCCAGCCATAAGTTGGTTGATAGGTCATAACCATTGCTGCCCATCTCGATTAATCTGCCCCAAGTGCCGGGACCATCTCCTCCCGCATTGGTGCTGCTCCAATCAGGTTTGAACCAGAACGTAATCGAACCGGTTTGGCAAGCAATGTTGGTATCCCCGTTGGTCTCAACGACGTTGTAAGCGATCATGGCTGGGCTGGCGTAATCCACGAGCACAGCGTTGCTGCTCCAACCGGGAACGCCAACCACGTTGGCAACCAGCAAAGGCAATTGGCCTTCTTCACCAATCCAAGTATTGGTGTTGTTGAAGGTCCAATGTCCGAGTGGCACAAATTCGTTGGCGGAAATGGAGGTGGAATTACTCCCGCTGGACGCGCTCACCACAATCGTGCTGTCTGGAGGATTAGTGCCGGCTGAAGGAAAATACACCCACGCCAGAGCCTGCCCGTTCGTATCCGAGCGCAAGGCAAGAGATGCAACCGGAGTATCGTTGATCGTCGCTGCAAGCAGAGCTGTTCCGCTGACCACGGTAAACGTCACGGGAGCATCAGTCAAAGCAGCCGAATTTACGCCTGCCACCCCAATAATCACCGGCTGTGGAAGAAACGAATCACAATTTCCAGCCTGGTCATTGCCGCTTAATATTTCCAGACTCGGCAAAGTGCCGCCATAGTAATCCGTGGGGTTAATCCCATTTTGGTAATCGAATAAAAGGGTTTGGCCGTTGCCATCCGGGGACGAATTTGGGTTCACGCCCACATAACCAAAATACTGAAGTTGCCAATAATCGGGAATCCCGATGCCATCCGAGTCCAGGGCAATCGTGACGGTCACGTTCTGGGGTTCAGACTGCGCTCCTTGGTCATCCACCGCCACTGCCAACAGTGTAGATTGGCTAAAAAATGCATTTGTCCACCATAAGCTGTTTGTCCAAGTGAAAGAATACGGGCTTTGAGCGGAAACTCCCAGTGACGTAATGCTGCCATCCGAGTTGGTTTGACAATAGAAATCCACCTCCTCAATGGAAGCGCCAGCAGCGGCCTGGGCGTTGGCCGTGACAGTCAAGCCTTGGTTTAACCCGACAAGATATGTGCCGCCATTGGTCGGACTGGCGATGCTGATAATGGGCGCAATATACTCCGAGAACACCACCGAAACAGAATTGGTTCCGCTGGTTGCAGACGCTGTTATTGTGCTGGGGTCATTCGTCCCTAAATAAGCCTGCACAGCGGCGAGTCCATTGCCATCAGTCGCAACAAGGATCCTGCCCCAAGTGGCGCCATTGGACGACGACGAGAGCAACACCCCGCCACTCCCAGCATCAAAGGTGATCGGAGCGTTTACCAATGGATTCCCCGAATTATCCGCAACCTGAACAATCAGCGGTTCTTGCAAATCGGAACCCGGCGAACCCGCTTGCAGGTTGCCGCTTTGAATCGACAAATTCGGCAGTCTCCCCTGATAGAAATCCCCCGGCGTATAGGTATTATCCACGTTCCAATCATCGGCGATATTTACCGGGCCGAAATAATCCATACTTGGCACTGAAGGTCCAAAAACACCGTAATCGTTCTGTCCCCAGACCGAGATGCTTAAATCTGTCATCAGTGCTGCCGAAAATGTGCCCCCGGCATGAATGGAGATCGCGTTGGTCACAGAAACGACCGAAACAGGCGAAAAGAGATAGGATGGTTGATTGGTCAGTTGATTTTTTCCCCAGGTAAAAATCGAACCGTTGGTTGCCAGCGCCAAAGTCTCCGAATAGTCGCCATCTTCGTCGTTGTAACCATTTGCAGATATTGCTGTTGCGGTCAGGTTGGAAATTTGGATCGGCACATTACTTTCCTTATTATTTCCATTTCCTAAACCGAACCAACCCCACGCCCATATCGTGTTATCAGACTTCAAAGCAAAAGAATTTTTCTCTCCTGCAGAAATTGCGATGACGTTGGACAATCCCGGAACTTGAACTGGTATCAGACTGCTCGTGGTGGTGCCATTGCCAAGTTCACCCACAGAATTATCACCCCAAGCCAAGACGACGCCGTTTGCAAGCAATGTGAGCGAATGTAGGGGGCCTGCTGCCGCCTCTATCGCGTTGGTAACTTTATTGACGAGAACGGGTAGTTGGTGTTGCATTTGGTCTCCGGTTCCCAATTGGCCCCCATCGTTGTTTCCCCAGGCCCACAAGGAACCATCAGAAAGAATTGCAAATGAATTTGAAAATCCCGCCGCGATGCCGACGGCATTTGAGAAACCATCCACCATAATCGGCATATCGCTTTGAAGATTGGTTGTGCCGCCAAGTTGCCCGTCAGAGTTATCGCCCCAGGCCCATACAAGTCCGTTGGAGTCCAATGCAACTGAATGGTATGCCCCGGCAGCAACCGCAACGATATTGGAAAGTCCGGTCACGGGAACCGGCCCACTTGATGCTTCGCCGCCATTGACACCAATCTGCCCGTCAGAATTATCACCCCATGCGACAACAGTTCCGTCCTTGATCAAACTGATTATGTGGTTTTCCCCGCAAGCAATCGCGCTGATCACTTTGAGGTAGTTTCCGGCAACAGTTCCGCTATTCGTCCCGGATTGGAAAGCCGTTGCCATAAGCTCGGTTGAATTTGTTAACAGAAGACCCACCCCTGAACCGATTGTCGGCGAAGACGTTGTTGGCTGGCTGCCGTCCGTCGTATAACAGATGATGGCATTTGTGTCTGCACATGTAATAATGACGCTTTGGGATTGGCTGAAAACGCTTTCTGATGGCGTTATTACGGGAGCCGGAGGGGCTGAAACGGCGACGAACTCTGAAAATTCGACCGGGACAGAATTGGTTGCGTTGATGGCGAACACGGCAATTGTGTCATTTTCATTCGTGCCCAAACAGACCCATACGGTGGCAATTCCGTTTTTATCTGTGACAACCATAATTGAACTGCTCGGATTCCTGTTAGTTGAGTCCACCACTTGAGCATCCCCTCCGGTTACTTGCACGGCAATTGGCGCATTTGTCAACACGGCGCCGTTCGTATTCGTCACCTGAACCAGCAGCGGACTGGCCAGAAACGTTCCAGAAGTTCCAATCTGATTGTTTCCGCCGACAATCGTCAAAACAGGGAATTGTGCCCTGTAATAATTCGGAGAAATAATTTGAACAGGCGTATTGGTGGAACTGCCGCCGAAATCGCCCAATTCTCCAGCGGAATTATCGCCCCACGCCCACACCGTCCCATTGTTTTGCAAGGCCATGGCAAAAATACCGCCGGCACTGATGCTTACTATATTGCTTAAGCCAACAACCATCGTCGGCATGTTTGTTGAATTGCAGGTGCCGTTTCCCAGTTGACCACAAACGGATGGATCATAGTCATCCCCATCATTGCCACCCCACGCCCATACAGTCCCGTCGTTTTTCAATGCCAAACAATAAGTTCCGGACGGCGATGCTGAAATTGATATAATATTGCTCAAACCAGCCACTTGGACCGGACCGCTTGCGGCTTCATACGTCCCAATACCAAGCTCTCCCAACACATTATCTCCCCATGCCCATACCGTGTTGTTTGAGCGTAAAGCATAAGAATTTTCCCAGCTTCCCTGCACGCTCGTCACGTTGCTGATGCCGGCAATTAGGACCGGGATAACCTCATTGGTTTTGGGGTCGCTGCCTAGTTGGCCGTAGGAATTATCCCCCCAGCCATAGACAAATCCATTCGAAATCGCCAATGAATGAGCATAGCCAACACCTATAGCCGAAACATCCCCAATCCCGGCTACCACGGTCGGTGCCGGCTCAGGATTGAAGTTGGCGCTGCCATTACCCAATTGCCCGCTCCAGTTATCCCCCCAACTCCACACGTTCCCATTGGTTGTAATCGCAAGACCATGTGAATCTCCCAACGCAATCGCAACGGCATTTGTCAGTAACATTGGAACAGGAATGGCTTCTTGATCGGATTCCGTGCCGGTTCCCAAAATCCCATAATTTTCCCCCCACGCAAATAGTCCTCCCGATTTGTCCTCCGCCGCAGAAAACCAATCGGACGCAGCAACTTTGGTGACGTTGCTTACGCTCAACACTGCCGTTGGGGTGGATGCGTTGATGCTTGTCCCATCACCCACCTCCCCAGACGAATTATCTCCCCATGCGTAAATATTTCCGTAAGGGTTTAAATAAAGTGCGTGGTCAAACCCGGCAGCTATTGCTCCAACCACATAATAATTGCCGCCAGAAACGCCCGCTGGCAAATTATTGCTAAAAGCCCCGACCCGCAAAGTTATAGAATAAGCGACAGGAATAAAAGAATTGGATGGGACAATCGGGCTAAAAACGGTGGGAATGGTTCCATCTGTCGTGTAGCGTATCGTGACGCCTGGGGCAGGAAAGGTCACGCCAACCTGTTGGACTGTCGCGTAAACCCCAGGCGGCGGGTTGAGCACGGGTTGAATCCCCGGATATCCAACAAGCAGCCCATGAAAGAAAAGAGTGCTGGAACTAATATCTGTTGGCAGAGCAGAGGTGATGGAATTGGATGCGAGAAGGGTTTGACACACCCCCCAGTTAGTCGTTGCAAGGTCGGCATTGGTTAATATTTCATAAGTCAATCCGGGCAAAGTGCTTACAACGCTGACAAATACTTGTGTCTGGCTATTGGTTACAGCGAGCCAGAAATTGGTGTAATTGGCGTAGTTGGTGGTGATGGTGTAATTGGGCAGGGTATAGCCATAGTTGGTGATTCCGCCTCCGTCGCTGCTATTGGTGCTGCCACCCCCAGGCAGACTCGGCAAGTCGTCGGTATATGAGCCGCCGTCGGTGGGGATGCTTCCGCCCGAATTGAGGATGACAGCGGACGTTTCGGTGTAATCCCGCGCGATGTCGGCGGCGGATTGCGGGCCGTCGTAGGTTTCAAGGTTCTGGAATTGCCCCCTCGCCTGAAAAACTCCCGTGCTCTCGCTCCCGACGAAAAATCCATACCCCGCGCAATCCGCCGCGCTGGGGAGATAGGCGATGGGGCCGGCATTGGTGACGGGCTGGCCTTCCAGATAGAGGCAGCAATTGGTGGGGGAATAGGTCAGGCAGATGTTGTGCCAGTCCCCGGCGTCAAAATCAATGGGCGCGGCAAGGACGGTCTGGCTGGCCCCGTTCGATTGGGCGAGGAAAACCAGGTTGGTGCCGTCAGGGTCAATGGCGAGCGACCAGCAGGAAGATGAGGCGTTGGATGTCCATTGGCCGAGGCTCAAGAGGCAGGCCCAATTGGTCGGCCCGTCGCCCAGATCGGTCGTGCTGGTAAAATTAGGCTGAAACCAAAATGAAATCGTGCCGGCGACCAGACTGATGTTGGTGTCGCCGTAAGCGTCCACCACGCAATAGTTGAGGAAGGCCGGGCAATTGGTATCGACGCTCAAAGCGGTGCCGACATCGCTCGCCCAACCAGGAGCGGTGTTCAGATTGGCGAAACGTAGCGGTGCGTCACCCCACCAATCCGGCCAATTCGGCTGGTCCAGATACCAGAAGTTAAGCGGGGTGATCGGAAGTGGCGGCGGTCCAGGCTGGCAAAACGCCGGGATGGTCAACAGAAACAGCGCCAAGAATACTCGGGCCAATTGTGACATGCGACTCTTGATGGTTTTCATATTTCATTGCAGTGAACAAAAACAATCGTCGGTTTTCATGGTCTTAAAACCTTCGTGTTTTCTGCCAGCTCCGGGCAGATTTGAAACGCGAGGTCAACGGTCTGGAAAGGGATGCTCAGTTATCCTCCTGATTAGTCATATAGCTGACCGCTCTGTTGTTTCCGCGACGCACTGGCTAAGGCATGGGTGTAGTATGCACGATAACTTACGGATGTCAAGTGGTGTTGAACCCAAAGCCACAGAACCAGGCTGCACAACCATCGAAATTGAGTTTTCGTCGTCACTACCAAACATTCCAATCTGCTGCTGAACCGGTCTGCAACATGGCAGCTTCAGCACAAACTCGGTCTTCGTCTTTCAACGAAATCTCGATACTGGCTCCGCCAACGAACTGAATTGAAATTCTTGCCTTCGGCTCTTCGCATGTTGCCATCACGCTTTTTCCGATTAGTTCACACAAAGCGTCGCGATAACCTGGTTTCTTAGGGTCAAAGATGCCGTCGGCGGTTTTTACGCTTGGCGGGGTATAAACATTAAAAACCGGCCCATCAAAAAGGAATTGAATGTAGTCTCGAACAAACGTGATTCCCGCCAAATCACGCTTTATCAAGCAATCAAGAACCGGCTTTTTGGCTTCGTTGTGATTCATAAAGATTTATTGTGCTGGTATGTGCCACCACGGATTTGAAGGCGCTATTGTTTGGCCTGTAAGCGGGTTGATTGTTTGCCCTGCGGCGTTGCCATAAGAGCCGTAGCCTCCAGGATATTGATATTTTCCGGAAGTGACCGGGTCCATGAAACGAAAATCAGTCGCGCTGGGGCTGAGACCATTTCCTCCGCTTCCCCCTGTAAATTGAAAGCCTTTACCGCTTTCAGCCGGAAAAGGCCCAGTCACGCTGGCACTCCTGACTCAACCGCCTGACATACCACCTGGCCTCCATCGTGGGTTACACCAACGCGGGGAAATCGACCCTGCTCAACTCCCTGACCGGCGCGACGGCGCTGGCGGAGGACAAACTTTTTGCGACACTCGATCCCGCCACCCGGCGTCTCCGCCTCCCGACCAACCAAAACGTGCTCCTGACCGACACCGTCGGCTTCATCCGCAAACTGCCCCACGGATTGGTGGAAGCTTTCAAGGCCACCCTGGAGGAAGTCGTCCAAGCCGAATTGCTCCTGCATGTGGTGGATGTGAGCCATCCACAGGCGGCGGAGCAGATCGCCGCCGTCAACGCGGTGCTCCACGAAATAGGCTATGTCGCCTTCATCGGTATCACGCCCATTGCCAAAGGATGAAAAAACGCCTGGCAGCGAGGCGCAAAATCCACGCAGTGACGCACAACATCACAACTTCGGGTCAAAGAAACCCGGATCGTTGTACTCACCCTCATCTTCATGGCAGAAAACAATCAAAGCGGCGACGTAACCGACAAAATCAATCCCTTGAACCTTGAAAACCTTAACGTCCTTACCAAAGGACAGCGATTGCCGCAAACTGCAAAGCTTCCGGGCGTCCTCCTCAGACGCTTCTGCTATCGAAAGCCCGGTGAAACTCGTTGGCAGGTGGAACGCTTTCACACCCTTGAAAAGCACGTCTATCCGAGTTCCAGAATCAGCCGATTTGGTGCTGCGAAGCAGCAGGCTTAGATGGCCCACCGTGTAATTCCAGATTTGAAAACGACGATCAGATTTGATGATTTCAGCGGGCATCCTTCCTCTCGGCTGGCAAGTGATTCACGGCTTGGCCCGAAATTGTGACCGGAACTCAAACGGAGACTCGAAAATGTCCCAATCGTTTTCCGATAGTGAGAAGTTGGACGCCACAACCGGAAACCGCCTTCCATCCGAAGCCAAGACCTTGACATTGTCCGGCGCAATAGTTTTTCCAAGGAGACCTTCCAAATGCCGGATTTCATCAGGCGTAGGTGGCAATAGTTCAAATCCGTGAAGAGCGCGTGGAACGGCCATGTAATCCACGCCCAGGCAAACAAGGTCAACGTTGGTGAGAAATTCTGGCGATGTTTCGGTGGCAGGTGCTTTGGGACTGCGAATCAACAATTGGCCGTGACTAATCTGATATTCCCAGACCTTGAACGTGCGATCACTTTTTTGAGATGTCAGGTTCGTTCTCATTTGAATGGATTCGCAACAGGTTGACCGCCTTTCCAAAACTGAAGAGTGCTCCAAGACTGAGGACTCTGTTGGATTTGCAGCAACTCCCAGTCTGTCGGACCACCCAGACCCGATGCTGCACGCTGAACACCGGGCCAGACATCCACGCCGTTCAAATTAAAATGAACCATCGTATTCGGATCGGCGAGCCCATTTAACACAGTAGATTGCCAGTTCTCACCGGTCGCTATCGTAGCCCCACGCGCTTGGGCAAATTCCGCTAATCCTGAATCCGTTAGGCCCAGGGCTAATGGAGTATTTGCCGCTGTTGTCTCTGCGGCTGTTCCCCCCTCCGCCTCCAACATTTCCGGCAATTCACCTTCAGTATCCGTCACCGCACTCAGCAGCACTGTGCCCGTATTCAACAGGAACGCCAGTCTTTGCTGCTGCTCGTCATTGGCGATAATCGGTGTCCATTGAGGACTGGTTTGCCCCAGATCGCAGGGGATGTCCCCAAAGGTGCTCAACAGGTAATACTGGCCTGTTCCAACCGTCCTGCTGAAGCAAAATTGAGGAGCATCCGGATCAAGCACGCCCGCATAGGGATCTTGGCTGTCGGAACTGGTCAGCTCCTCAGTTGTTGTGCCCTCAAAAGTGGCTATTTTCAGGTCTCCGGGCGCATTCTCCACGCACTTTCCCTCCGGGTCGAGTCCGTTGACGGGATCGCCGCCGCAATAATCATAAAGCCCAATGCTCGCTGCGTGTCCCAGTGGATCAGGGC
>CAZLEE010000135.1:0-12158 GCA_964558455.1 uncultured Verrucomicrobiota bacterium
GGGCGTCTTGATTCTGTTTGCGACCGCCGGCAAGCTCGTCTTTCGAGTCATGGGAATCACCCTGCCGGCATTTCAAATAGCGGGCAGCATCCTTCTCCTGCGCATCGCGCTCGACATGCTATACGGACGCCAGTCGGAAACAAAAGAGACGAAAGAAGAAGTCGCGGCCGGCGCGGCCAAGGACGACATAGCCATCATCCCGCTCGGAGTGCCGATGCTGGCCGGTCCAGGCGCGATTTCGACAGCCCTGATCCTGCTCAACCAAGCCGACGGCCCCTCGCAAAAGGCGGTCCTTTTCACCTGCATCGGCCTGGTCAGTTTTGCCAGCTATTGGATTTTCTGGCTGGCGGTGCGCGGCGCCCATTATTTAAACCCCCTGGCGTTGAAATTGATCAATCGTTTATTTGGGCTGCTCCTGGCCGCCGTGGCTGTGCAATTTACTTTCAACGCGCTGGAACAGACCTACTTTTTCAAAAAATAGCGCCGGCCGTCAAACCATGAGACTGAATATCTCCATGCTTCGGGCTGTTGGCTGTTTGACGGCCATATTGTTGCTGGCCGGGTGCGTCAGTCCCGGCCCGCGCAGCCGTTATTTGGAACAGATCGAACCGGCCAGCATCCCCCATCTCATCGCTTATCTTGGCGCCACCAACCTCGAAATCCGCTACCCCTTCCGTGGCAAGGACACCCTTGCCATCGCCAGTTGGCCGCCCGAGCAAACCGATGCGAATGGCTTCCAGTATCGCTATCGATATGCCACGCTCGCCTTTGACAAACAGCCCCGCGCCACCCGTAAATCGCTCTCCCATGGCACGAAACTGACCATCCGCGATCCGAAACAGTGGCAAATACTGGTGGACGGCGTTTTTCAAGGACTCATGCCTTCCCAGCCGGGACACGGCGTTCTCGTCCATGTGCAAGATCAGGAAGTCGCCCTTTTCCGCGACAAAACCGGCGCCCCGCACGTGGTTCGATTGGATCAGAAACCGGGAGACCTTGTCATTGACCGGGCCTTCAGCCAATCGGATTTCACCCGCGAAGCCATCGGTTTGCTGGAAAGAACCGCCAACAAACTCGACCCGAACCAAACCGAGTTTCTCTTCGTCACCGACGAGGATCCGGCTTTCGTTTTGATCAATGTGCGCGAGCGAATGATCGTTTTTCTGAGTTATCCGATCGATCCCGATTTGCAGCCGGCCGATTTGCCGGGTTGGTTCACCTTGCGCGCGTTAAATTCGGTGATTATCCGCGGCTTTGTGGTCAGCGCGCTCAAAAACCCCGTCACCCTCATCTCGCGCGGTCTTTGGCACATCGGCTCCTCCGGCGCCACCGCTTTGGACGCCGGTTCCATCGGCGATAGTGGCACGCCGCCGCCGCCGCTTTACACCGGCCCCGGGATGGACCTGGCGCAATGGGAAAAGCATCTCGACGGATTGGGTTCGGCGCGCCGGTCTAAGGGCAAGGTCGATCTGTTCATTAATGGCGATAAATTTTTCCCCGCGCTCATCAAATCCGTCGAGAACGCCACCCGCAGCGTGGACGTGATGGTCTATATTTTTAGCAGCGACGAATTCGCGGTCACCATCGCCAACATCCTTAAGCACCGTTCCTCCACCGTGCGGGTGCGCGTTTTGATTGACGAATTGGGGTCGTTGTTTGGAAACGACACCTCGCCGCCCTCCGCCACCCCGCCCGGCTTCAAGCATCCCGGCGATATCAAATCATACCTGAAATCCGGTTCCAAGGTGGCCGTTCGCGCCGGCACCAATCCGTGGCTCACCAGCGACCATAGGAAGTGTATTATCATAGACGGCCGCCAAGCCTATGTCGGGGGAATGAACATTGGCTGGAACTATCGCTATGATTGGCACGACATCATGGTCCGCCTGACCGGCCCGGTGGTGGGACGTTTGGAAAAAGACTACGAAGAAGCATGGTCCCATGCCGGGTTGTTGGGCGATTTCGCCTATGCTTGGGACTGTTTGTTTGATCGCACCCACCCCAGAAAAAATGAAATAGCCGGGGCCATTGATGTTCGCCCCCTCCGCACCGCCACCGGGAACATCGAAATTTATCAGGCTCAACTGGAAGCCATCCGCCGGTCCAAAAGCTACATATACATTGAAAACGCTTATTTTGGCGATTATTCCATCCTGCGCGAATTAATCAAGGCCCGCCGCCGGGGCGTCGATGTCCGGGTCATTTTGCCCTCCAAAAACGACAGCGGGGTCATGCAAACCTGCAATTTAATCATGGCCAACGCCATGGTCAGCCATGGCATCCGGGTTTATGCCTATCCGGGCATGACCCACGTCAAGGCAGCCATTTACGACGGCTGGGCCTGTCTTGGCTCGGCCAACATGGAAAAGATGAGCCTGCGCGTTTCGCAAGAATTGGACGTGGCCTTCTCCGACCCGGCCACGGTCGACCTCCTGAAGAGCAATTTATTCGAAACCGACTTCAATCGCGCCCGCGAAATTAAGGAACCCGAACCCATGAACTGGATGGATTCGTTCGTCAAAGCCTTCGCCGACCAACTTTGATGAAAGGATGGCATTGACAGAAACCGGCAATCTGATTAATTTCCTGTTAAGAAACAAAAATGGAGTTGAAATGCTACTGAGAATTTGCCTGATACTGACCATCGTTGCCGGTTTGGCCACCACTTACCTGGGGTTCTTCCCGGTCAAGGACATCATCACCACCACGCGCGATGCCCGGGATGATTTCCACAAGAAACTCGACGCCGAGACCGCCCTGTATCAGAAGACCGACAAGGCTCTCAAGAAGACCACTGAGGAACTGGCCACCACCACCGCCAGGTTGACCGAAACCCAGGGCCAACTGGACGCCGCCAACACCAAGATCGGCGAATTGGACAAGCAGACCGCCGACTTGACCGACAAATTGACCAAGACCACCGCCCGCGCCGATGCCGCCGACCAAAAACTCGAGCAATGGCGCGAACTCCCGGCGCCCGAACAAATCCGGGGGATTATCGCCGATTTGGCCGCAACCAAAAAAGCGCGGGATGCCATGGTGGCTGAAAACAAACTTCTTCAAGCCAGTCGCAAAGAACTGCAAAGTGAAATAGACAGGCTGATTGGATCCGACAGGATCGTGATTCTCCCCCAGGGTCTCAAAGGCAAGGTCATCGCGGTGGACCCGAAGTATGGTTTTGTTGTGCTCAACATCGGCGATGAACAAGGCGCCAAGGAACGCGGCGAGTTGATGGTGGGCCGTAATGGAAAACTGATCGGCAAGGTTCAAATCAGCCGGGTTGAAAAAGACACCTGTGTCGCAACCATCATGTCGGCTTGGAAGCGCGGCGAGATCATGGAAGGCGATCAGGTCATTTACTAGTACCAATGAAAATCTGGCGCACAATTTTTTGCGCGTTTCTTTTCGCGATTACCGCCGCAGTCCTTACCGGCTGCGCGACGAGTAATCCGGATGACATCTCCCAAGTGCCATGGGATCAGCCCGCCGGCTGGGAGGGACCTCTGCCCTCGACCATCAATCAAGGGCGTTAGGCGCGCTTAAGAAAAGGCTGAAAGCGAAAACCGGCGTGTTGTGCCGCGCGCTCCGGTTTGAATTCCGTAATTGAGGGGCTGGGGCAGGCCGGAGACGTTTGTTTGGCGCCTTACTTGGCGAACTCCACACAGCGCGTTTCTCGTACAATCGTCACCCGGATTTGACCAGGGTATTGCAAGGTATCCTCCACTTTCCGCGCAATATTCCGCGCCAGCAGGTAAGCTTGGTCGTCCGTCACGTCTTTGGGTTCCACCATCACACGCAATTCCCGGCCCGCTTGCAACGCGTAACATTTCTCCACCCCCGGAAAGGACATGCCGATGCGTTCCAAATCTTCCACCCGCTTGATGTAGGTCATGACCGTCTCCGAACGCGCCCCAGGCCGCGAGGCGCTGATGGCGTCTGCCGCGCTGACCAGAATACCCAGCAAGCCCGTGTGCGGCACTTCGTCGTGATGGGACGCCACCCCGTTGACCACCTCGGCGGATTCCCTGTAACGCTCGAGAATTTCTCCACCCACAATCGCGTGCGCCCCCTCAACTTCGTGGCTGACCGCCTTGCCAATGTCATGCAGCAATCCGGCCCGTTTGGCTGCCGTGACATCAACGTTCAATTCGGCCGCCATCAAACCGGTCAATTGCGCCACTTCCACCGAATGATCGAGTATGTTTTGGGAGAAGCTGTGCCGGAAATGCAACCGACCCAAAAGTTTGAGCAATTCCAGATGCATCGGGGCCAAACCAAGTTTCATGACCGCTTCTTCGCCGTGGCGCAAGATCACCCCGTCCATTTCCTGCGTGACTTTGGACACCACTTCCTCGATTCGCGCCGGATGGATTCGCCCGTCCAGGATAAGCCGCTCCATCGCTTCGCGCGCGATCTCACGCCGAACCGGATCGAATCCCGAAAGAACCACCGCCCCCGGCGTGTCGTCTATCAGCACCGTCACCCCGGTCGCGGCTTCAAAAGCGCGGATATTGCGTCCCTCGCGCCCGATGATGCGGCCCTTCATTTCTTCGCCCTTGATGGTTACCGTGGCGCTTGATGTTTCAAAACTATGCTGGCCCGCGTAACGCTGGATGGAAATGCTAATGATGTTCCGGGCGCTTTCTTCCGCCTTTGTTTTGGCTTCCTCCATGATGTGCCGGGAAAGTTTCGCCGCGTCCCGCATGGATTCCTGCTCTATTTCCTTCAAAAACGCGGTCCTCACCTCTTCTTCGCTCAATTTGGAAATTTCCGCCAGTTGCGTCCTCCGCCGCGTCGCCAGCGTCCCGATTTCCGTCTGAAGATTTTCAACCGCGACGGTTTTCGCAGCCAATTGCCCCTTTTCCGCCCGCAGTTCCTTCTCTTGTCGCACCAGATTTTCCAATTGGCGGTTGACCAATTCTTCCCGGGTCGCCAATCGTTGTTCGATAACGGCGTTTTCCTTGACACGGTCCGCGGCCAGTTTCTCCGCTTCTATCCTTGCTTTCAGCGATGCTTCGCTGGCGGCATGTTTCGCGCTGCTCAAAATTGACTCCGCCTCCCGCCGTCCGCGCTCCAAAATGGTGCCCGCCTCCTTTTCCAAGCCCCCCCGGACGACCCATTCCCGCCAGAGCCTCATCCCATAGCCCGCCAACGCGCCACCCAGGACGCCGACGCCGACCGTCACCGCGATAAATTCTGGTTTCATGGGAAGGAATCTTTAGTCCGGTATTTTCAGCCAGCGTGTTGGTGTCAAAATAAAATTCATAACCACGTCATGTGCTTCATTGGGAATTCCAGCCAGAACCTGCGGATCAAAGGCGACCCCGCATTTGCCGCCTCCGATTGGCGCAAGCAACCGATCATAGAACCCCCGGCCCCGGCCAAGCCGGTGGCCAGACATGTCAAATCCTATTCCAGGCACCAGCACCAAGTCCAGTTGCTTTAGTGAAAAACACGGGCAACGCGCCGACGGCTCCCATATTCCGAATTTCCCCCGGACGCAATCCGTCTCCATCCCGCGGATTTGGCGCGCCTCGTAATCGCCCGTCTCCGGCGCAAATCGCGGCAGCGCAATGATCTTGCCTTCCTCCAACCCCTCCCGCAGCAGAGGGGACAAATCAATTTCCCCCGCCAGCGGCGCATAAAAAAGAATGGAACGCGCATTTTTCCAGACGGCTTGCCGGCGCAGGAGCGCCTGGGCCTGCAATGAGACGGCCGCGCTTTCGCCGTCCGGCAGGGACTTTAAATAGTCGCGAAGTTTCCGGCGCAGTTCGCGTTTTTCGGGGGCGGGTTCCAAAGTCATTTATCGGATGCGGGTGGTTGCCCGCTGCGCAGTGATTCAAATTGTTCACGCCACTTTTCCAAACGTTCCTTGATTTTCCGTTCGGTTCCTTCCACCCCCGGCTCGTAGTATTTGCGCGTGGCCCCCAGATAATCCTGCGCCACGAAATGCCCGGGAAAATCATGCGCGTATTTGTAGTCTTCCCCGTGCCCCAGTTGTTTCGCTCCCGCGTAATGGGTGTCACGCAATTTCTCCGGCACGGGCAGCGTCCGGCCGGATTGCACGTCAGCCAAAGCGGCGTCAATCGCCAGACAGGCGCTGTTGCTTTTATGCGCCGTGGCGATGTAGATCGTTGCTTCCGCGATCGGCAACCGCGCCTCGGGCCAGCCGACAAATTCCGCCGCCTGATGCGCCGCGCTCGCCAGCACCAGCGCCATCGGATCCGCCAGCCCCACGTCTTCCGCCGCGCAAATCAATATCCGCCGCGTGATGAATCGCGGGTCTTCCCCCGCGTAAATCATCTTGGCCAGCCAATAAAGCGCCGCATCGGCGTCGCTGCCCCGCATTGATTTTATGAACGCCGAAATCGTGTCGTAGTGCGCGTCCCCGTCCCCGTCATACACCACCGCTTTTTTTTGGATGCATTGTTCCGCCACCGCCATATTCACGCGAATGATCCCGTCACCCGCCGGCTCCGTGGTCAACGCCGCAATTTCCAGCGAATTCAAGGCCTTGCGCGCATCCCCGTCGGCCACGCGGGCCAGATGCCGCAGCGCATCTTCGGCCGCCTCGATCTTCATGGCGCCCAACCCCCGCTCCGCGTCGGCCGCCGCCCGCCGCAGCAAGGCCAGCAAATCCTCCTCGTCCAACGGGCGCAACTCGAATATCTGCGACCGGGATACCAATGGCGAATTGACAAAGAAAAACGGGTTGTGGGTCGTGGCCCCGATTAATCGCACCACCCCGCTCTCCACATCGGGCAGCAATATGTCCTGCTGCGATTTGTTGAAGCGGTGAATTTCGTCGATAAAAAGGATGGTTGTCTGCCCCGTGTTTTCCAGCCGGTTGCCCGCCGCCGCCAGCACCCGCCGCATGTCGGCCACATTGGACTCCACGCCGCTTAACCGTTCAAACCGGCTGCGTGTCTGACGGGCGATGATTTGTGCCAGCGATGTTTTTCCCGTGCCGGGAGGACCGTAGAAGATCAAGGATTGAATGCGGTCTGCCTCGATGGCGCGGCGCAATAACCGCCCGGGGGCCAGAATATGGGATTGCCCGGCAAATTCATCAAGATTCCTGGGACGCATCCGCGCGGCCAAGGGTGCCGGGGAGGCCGATACGGAACCGTTTCCATCCGGTTTCCCGGACGGCGGGGGTTCAGGCTCAACCGCTGCAGAAAATAGATCGTCGCCTGTCACGGCCGGAAGATAACAGATAATTCAACGCGTCCCAAAAGAAAAAACCCCGCCGTAATGCCGTGTATTAACATCTCCTTTGAACACAACGTGCCAAAGTGGAACCGAATCGTTCGCTTGTGACTTCCATTAAAGGCTTGTCGGCCGCGACCGAAGTTAAGGTCCCTTATTGAATGACTTACGGTTCAAGGACTTTGTTTTTAATCACGAACATGGCAGGGTAAATCCCAAATCCATTCTGCAAAGATCATGCGCTCCCGGCACTCATGCCAACCTTCGCGCTACAATTTAACTATCGGATAAATCCGCAAAAAAATCAAGTTAATTTTTGCAAATCTATGGAATTATTTTCGCTTCTTCTTGCCAAAGCCAGCCCGCATGCCGCCCCGCGTCGCTCACTTGCAGCCACCCCCCCTCCTCGCCCAGCACCAGCAGTTCCGTCCCGTCGCGAATCGTGAACACGCTCTGCGCTTCCGGCAGCGGTCCCCGCCGCGCCACCGCCTCCGGCACGATGATCACCACCGACTTTTCCACCAGATTCAAATCCACCGCCACCCCCAGGCAGCCCCCCAGCCCAATCGCCGCCATACCCGGCAATACCGTCAATACCGCGCTGAATTTTTTGAAGGCGGGGAAAAGTTCCCGAATTGTCAATACTATGAAAAAAAGACCCGTTGCCGTTGCCGCCGCCGCCGTCCACTCGTTCAGGGTCAACCGTCCCGTCCAGCGCGTCCAGCGGTTGCCCGGCAGCGCCGGATTGCCGGATCCGGCCTGGCGGCGCGCGATTTGCAGATTGGCCCGGACGTCCGCATCGCGCGGTGAAAGTTTTTCCGCCTGCCGGTAGGCGCAAATGGCCCGGCCCACTTGCCCGGATTTCAGCAGCGCATTGCCCAGGTTGAAATACAGCGCCGTCGAAACCATCCCGGCCCGCTCAATTTTTTCATAACCCGCCGCCGACTGGGCGTATTGGCCCTCTTCATAAAGTTTGTTCGCCTGGGTGAAGGCGTCCCCCGCCGGTTGCGCCCGCAATGTTGTCGCGCTCAGGAGTAGAAGAAGAGCCGCAACGGCGCTCCGTGAATAGTCGGCCTGCCCCGGCTGCGCCGGCGTGGAGCGCAAGTCTTGCAACGCCAGTTTCAGCTTTGGAATCAATGCCGCCATTCCCCGTCCCGCATGTTCCGGCGCATATTGATACTGATTGCAGGCTTGAAATAGTTCGTGCAAAACGGCCGGGGTTTCCGGGCGCAACTCGTTTTTGGGCAGATCATCTACCACCGCTTCCGTGATGGCCGGCGCGGGCAGGTTCAGCCGTTCCCCCAATTGCTCCCGCAACAGCCGCAATATGGTGGCATAAAATTTTTCCGGGTCTTCCGCCATGGCTGGCCGTCCCAGTTCGGCCAGGCCCTTCCGAACCACCTCCGCCACCTGCCGCTGCCGGCATAAACGCGGATTGTTGGCCAGGTATTCCTTGCGTTTCCGGCGGATCAACGCGCAAATCCATGCCAGCGGACCGAGGGCTTGCAAGGCCAAAAACGCCGGCTGCCGCACCAAGGGCAACCCTATCTTGCCCATCTTCCCCGGCACCGGTTTGATATGCACAATGTCTTGCCCCTGCTCCTCCGGCGACCCGCCCGATGATATCGCCGCCGGCAACGGCGTCGCGGCCGTGGCGTGAACCGCCACCGGTATCGCCGCGTGGGCCAACGTGCGAAAAACTCCTTGCGCCGGGTCGAAAAAGCTGAAGGCAAACGGCGGAATTTCTTTCACCGCCCCATTCTGCGGCGTGACAACCTGCTCGAAATATTTCGCCCCCTCCATTCGCATCGGGTCGGATGTCTCAAATTTGCCCGACGACGGATAGACTTTAAACTCGCGCCAGTCCGCCTCGTTGTTTGTCGGCAGGGTAACGGTGTCAAATGCGCCGCGCCCCGTGATTCGGATTTTCAACGTGATCGGATCGCCCACTCCCACACTGGCCGGGCCGGCCTCGCATTGGGCCAGGGCGAACTGCCCGATTGCCCCGTTGAAACCCGGCGGCGCTTTGTCAACTGGCACCGCCAGCACCCGGATTTCCGGCGCATCGCTCGTAAACGATGTCTGACGGGATTCTGTCCATCCAAAAAAAGTTCGCGTGCCGCCCACCACCGTCATGCTCCATGTCGCCGGGCCAAGCGTGAACACGCCCGTTTTGATGGCGGTGACTGACGTGCGAAACCGGAAAAGATTGTAAGTGGCGTTTCCCACTTGCACGGGAGTCGCCTGCTGGCGCGAATTAGGCAGTTCCCCCATCACAAAATTATCGCTGGCAAGCTGCGGCATTTGGATGTTTTCCACCCGATTCTGACAGTAGCATTGCAATTCCACCGGAAGGATTTGCCCCGAATAAATCACATTGGTCTCCGGCACGATTTTGATGAAAGCCACGCCGGTTTCCGCCCCGGGCGCCGGAACATTGTTTTTGACCACCTTTAGCGTCAGCGGACGGCTCCTCAGGCGGACCCCGTTCACCGTTTCTTCAAACTCCGGAATGACATAAGTTCCAACTTGGAGGGGATGCAATTCCACCGAATAAACCATGTTGCGCGTCATGCTCGACCCGTTCAGCGAATAGGATTGTTCCGACGATTGGCCGGCATACTGCAAATTCGCCACCGTCGGCAATTCAGGCATTCCAGACGGGGTGCAATCCGAAAAATTCATCGTCAGCACCGCCGAATCCCCCAAACTGATCTGATACCGATCCAGCGATACTTCCAGCCTTGGGGCCGCCCCCGCCGCCGCCGCCAGCAACATCAGGACAAAAAACAACAGCCGGCTGCCCGATAGACAGCCCGGCCCACGCACCAGCTCCCTTCGGGAGTGATGAGGAATTTCCGACGCTAAAAGACTCACCATAAAGCCAGACAGCAAATCTTTGCGTCTGTTCAGCCGCGAAGCAAGCGCGAACACGCTTTGAGAGCGGACGCATATCCGCCCAAAAACGACCGGCTTGACCCGGCTCAGCTCCGCGCCAGCATCCAATTATGCGGCTTTTTGCAAACCCCGTTGCAGAAAGCCAGAAACTGCTCTTTCTTTGACATACTTCCCTTTCCCTTCCCTTTTCTGTTTTGCCCCAGCCCCCCGTCCCGGATTGATGTCCTGGAAAAATTCGCCGGGGCGGCCCAATTTCTTTTATCTCCCCTTCCCGGCCGGACGCCGTCTCCTTCCGCCATCGGCGCCCTTGTTCCAAGCCGCGTCCATCATCGCGTATAGCACGCTTAAAATCGGTTTGCGGGTGCGGGGAGGAATCCGTCGCAAAGCCCGGATCAAATCTTTCTCCCATTGCTCCCCCCGCCTTCTACCCTCCGGACGCCCCGCCTTGCCCGCCCCAACCGCCAGTTGCCGCCGCAACAACAACCCAAACAGCCGCAACGTCACCGGACTGGGGCGCACCAGGGAGTTTTCGCGCACAATCTGGCTGAGGGCGCTGGGTGTCATCCCCAACTGCCGCGCCGCCTCGGCCTGCGACCAGCCCGAGGCTTGCAGCAAATCCCGAAATTCTTGTTTTAAATCCATCCCGGCCCTCAGTCCCATACCATATGTAGTTACTACATGTAACGCTACTACACAATATGCCGGGGCCACCGGAATTATGCAACAAAAAAAACACAAAAAACGGAAATCAGCCGATTGGGACGGCAGTGGTCCCCTTTATTTAAATTCCCGTCGGAATCGATATACGGCAGTTCTCGCCGGTGAAACAGCTTGGCGGCAATGTTGACGCCATCCGCCGGAGGATGGTAGGCTCGGCCCGCATGTCAGAGACAATTCAGAAGTCGTTGTTCCCGGACGACCGCAGGGTGATCGCCGACTGGTTAAAGTCCTGCCCGGACGGATTCGCCAAGCTCATAATCACACCCCCGCCTTACAGCCCCCTCGTCAAGCCGGTATGGCAGCCAAAAGAGACCGAAAAGGTGGCTCAGGTTCCCAAACAATGGCTGAAAAAGGAGCAATTGTGCGGATAGCGGGAATCTACTCATTCAACAACGGCGAGAAGGTGGTAAATAAAAAGTATCCAGCCCTTCTAAAAGAGGTCAAAGCAGCCATAACAGCCATTAACGCATCGTCCTGTAAGAGCAAGGAGAAGACGATGTCCGGTTCCGTGTTGTTTTCCCTGATCAAACTCAATAACTGCTTCAAGGCACAGTTTGGCAAACGGAGGTGGGCTTCCCTTCGTGTCAAGTGTCAATACCCAACACGGTTTTACACCCGGGACTATACTCCCAGAGACTTACGCAAGGGTGCTTTCCGGAAAATGGACTTTATTAAAGACAAGCTGGGTGTTGAGGTGCAATCCGGCAATTACTCCTTAATGGTCTATGATGTGGCCGCGAAGATGACCATCTTCAAAAATCTCAGCCACATTGACACCGGCATCGAGATTGTCCCGGTCAAAGCGTTGGCCGAGGACATGAGCAGTGGGGTCAGCTATTTTGAACAGTTTGTCTGGGACCTCGAACAGCGTGGAGTTTCAAACATTGACATCCCGGTCCTGATCCTCGGAATTGACGGTTAGAGGCTCCTCGCGTTCGCTCTGTCATTTCAGCGATCACGCCACATTTTCATCGCAGTTTTTCCAAAACTCCAAAACCCTTTCGTGCTTTTTGATTGTCACAGCCCGGGCTAATGGCAACCAATAGCAGGCTTTGGGGCAACTTTTCTCATGGCGGTGCCAAATACAGCTTCTTGGAGTTCGCGGCCTTGCCGTAAGGGCAGGCGCGCTTGGTCAAGTCCTGAAATAAAGTTGTCAGTGTGTCTCGTTTCTCCTTGGCTGAGATCCGGGGTTGGTTGCGCCGCTTCGCGGCGCAATGGCGGCTGTTCCCCGGCCGGCTTTTTCACCGCCTTCGCCCTTGATCTTTACACCCCGCTTACTGGCAATCCTGAAAGGATTGCAATCATTCAGCCCAGGGTTGCGAGGAACGAGC
>CAZLEE010000136.1:0-12103 GCA_964558455.1 uncultured Verrucomicrobiota bacterium
TGCCGATCCCTTCCGTGCAATGTACCACGGCGTCGTCCATGGTCAGCCATTGCGGTAGGGCATGTTTGCCGGCCACCACCACGTTGACGTAATGCCGGCTGCGCAGACAGTGATCAACGACCGAAAGCAGACAATTGGCATCCGGCGGCAGGTAAACGCGCACAATATCGGCCTTCTTGTTGATGACGTGGTCGAGGAAACCAGGGTCCTGGTGGGTGAAGCCGTTGTGGTCTTGCTGCCAGACGTGAGAAGCGAGCAGATAGTTCAGCGAGGCAATCTGCCGACGCCAGGGCAGTTCCAACGTTACTTTCAACCATTTGGCGTGTTGACTGAACATCGAATCAACGATGCGAATAAAGGCCTCATAGCTGTTGAACATCCCGTGACGGCCGGTTAGCAGATAACCTTCCAACCAACCTTCGCTCTGATGCTCGCTGAGCATAGAATCCAGCACGCGGCCGGCTGGCGCGAGGAATTCGTCGTTTTTTACCTCCCTCGCGTCCCACTGCCGGTTGGTCACTTCAAATACCGCGCCCAAAAGATTCGAAAGCGTTTCATCGGGACCGAAGACGCGGAAATTATGCTGATTCAATTTGACCACATCGCGCAGGAACTTGCCCAGCACAAGCGTGTCCTGACCGTCAACGGCGCCCGGCGAAGCCACCTTTACCGCGTGCTGGCGGAAATCCGGCATGAGCAAATCATGCAACAGTAACCCGCCGTTGGTGTGCGGATTAGCGCCCATCCTGCGATCACCTTCCGGCGCCAACCCGGCCAGTTCCGGCATGAGCCGGCCGTTCTTATCGAACAACTCCCCGGCCTTGTAACTTTTCATCCAGTTTTCAAGCAGTTTGACATGTTGGGGATGCGCGGCATCCACCAGGAGCGGCACTTGGTGTGACCGAAATGTGCCTTCGACTTGCAAGCCATCGACTTTTTTTGGTCCTGTCCAACCCTTAGGAGAGTTGAGGACGATCATGGGCCAGCGCGGACGAATGGCGTCCTTTTTGTTCCGCGCCACTTTTTGGATTTGCCGGATGTCCAGAATGGCCTTTTCCAGGGTGGCGGCCATCAGTTCATGCATCTTTTCAGGCTCATCCCCTGCCACAAAGTAAGGCGTCCAGCCGCAGCCGCGAAAAAACTGCTCCAATTCCTCACGCTCGATTCGGGCCAGAACAGTCGGGTTGCTGATCTTGTAACCATTGAGATGCAGGATCGGCAGCACTGCGCCGTCGGTGATGGGGTTGAGGAACTTGTTGGACTGCCATGCGGTCGCCAAGGGGCCTGTTTCCGCTTCCCCATCGCCAACGACACACGCGACGATCAGATCGGGATTATCAAACGCAGCCCCAAAAGCATGGCTGAGCGAATAGCCCAACTCGCCGCCCTCATGAATCGACCCTGGCGTCGTTGGCGCAACATGGCTGGAAATCCCGCCGGGAAATGAGAATTGCTTGAACAGTTTTTTCATCCCGGCTTCGTCCTGGGTGATATTCGGATAAATCTCACTGTAGGTGCCTTCAAGGTAGGTGTTGCCCACCAGCGCCGGACCGCCGTGACCGGGGCCGGCAATGTAAAACATGTCCAGGTCATACTTCTTGATTACACGGTTTAAATGCACATAGATGAAATTTTGGCCCGGCGTTGTCCCCCAATGTCCAACCACCAACGGCTTCACGTCGGACAGTTTTAGCGGACGTTTTAGCAACGGGTTGTCGTAGAGATAAATCTGGCCGACCGACAAATAGTTGGCGGCGCGCCAGTAGGCGTCCATTTTGTGGAGCAGTTCCGGTGTGAGTGTTTTTGCATTCATGGTTTAATCTTTCTTGTTCATCGCGCCGGGTTCGAGAAACCGGGCCGCTGAGCGCGCAATCATGAGTTCTTCGTTCGTGTGGATGACGCGCACAACGACATGCGCGCTCTTGGTGGAAATTACGGCCGCATTCCCGGCGTTCCAAGTCTCGTTCAGTTCAATGCCAAGGAAACCCAACCCTTCACAGATGCGCGTCCGCACGAGGGGCGCGTTTTCGCCGATGCCACCCGCGAAAACGAGCGTGTCCAATCCTCCAAGCGCGGCGGCAAAGGAGCCGATCCACTTTTTGGCCTGATAACAAAACAAGGCCACGGCTTCCGCCGCCCGCACCTCACCGGACTCCCGCGCGAGCAAGTCCCGCATGTCGGAGCTGATCTCCGAAACTCCCAGCAGCCCGGATTTGTGGTTGACCATTTCGTAAAATTGTTTTGTGGACATCTGCTCGGTCCGGGCCAGATACGGAGCCAGTCCCGGGTCCAAATCGCCGGAACGGGTGCTCATCACCAATCCTGCCGTGGGAGTGAAGCCCATGCTGGTGTCCATGCTTTTGCCGTCGCGCACGGCGGCCATGCTGGCTCCGTTGCCGAGATGGGCCAGGATCACGCGGCCGGTCTTTGCCGCCCGATCGCCGAGGCGCGCGAGTTCTTCCATCAAATAAGCATAGGACAGGCCGTGGAAACCGTAGCGTTGAATTCCCTTGGCGTCGAAGCGGCGTGGAATCGGCAGCAGCTTGGCCACGCGCGGCATGGCGTGGTGAAACGCTGTGTCGAAACAGGCTACCTGGGGCAGTTTTGGATGACGCTGGCAGAATGCCTCCATCAATCCAATTTCGCGGGGTAGATGATCCGGGTCGTTTGGGCTGATGCGATGCAGCTCATCCAGCAATTCCGGGGTGACCAACTCGGGCGCGGTGTGTTGCATGCCATGGACCACACGGTGTCCAACGACTTCGATTGAAGCAGCCCCGTCCTGCTCCCCGAGCCAGTCTATTAGATTGTTTGCCGCAGACCTGTGATCGGGAGCCGCGATGCTGTGAGTGTCCTGTTGATTCCCATCCGGGTCGCGGAACGTCAGATTCGTTCCGCTCAGTCCGATGCGGTCAACGGTTCCATACAGCCCTCGCTTCAGCGGTTCGCCGGCTTGGTAGAGCGCGAACTTGATGCTTGATGAGCCGCCGTTAATCGTCAGGATGCGTGGGGCGTGGGGCTTCATGGATGATACCTTACTCATTCCCCAGTCCCAAAGCAGCCAGTTTCGCGCGTGTGGACCGGTAATTGGTGTGAACAATGCCACGAATGCCCAAGTCTTCCGCGATCTGGACAAACATCGGAGTGTTGTCGATATAAACGATCTGCCGGGCTGGCACCTGGGCGATGTCCAGCGCAAGTCGAAAGATGTTCACGTCGGGCTTAGAGATGTGGACATAGCAGGAGGAAATAAAGAAATCCACAAACCCGCCAAGTTTGAACTTTCGAATCCGGTAGGCATTTAATTCCCGCGCCTCGTTGCTGACCACGGCAACCTTCAGTCCATGCCGGACCTTGAGTTGAGCGGCCAGCTTGAGCACATCGAGGCAGGGTTTCGATTGCGCGAACATGAACCGCCGAAACTCAGCCCGGGAGAACAGCCGCTTTTGGTAAAAGACCACCCGGCTCAAATATTCTTCCAGCGTGAGCTTTCCGGCCTCAAAGATGTCGAAATTCAGGCTATGCCTCTCCTCCATCTCGGCCCGGTCCAGCTTGAAATTGGCCGACGCCCGTTTGCGGGCAACACGATCCCATCCGTCGGTGAGCAGGACGCCGCCAATATCCAGAAACATGCAGCGGATTGCAGTTGCTTTCTTCATCGTCTTTTTTTCGTCGATTTCGGTCTGAAACTCTATCAACGCGCATAGCCTAATTGGCGGACCGATATGTTTGCCATGGGGTGTTCACCTCATCCCGCTTATCCATGTCATGCTGGCCAACGTGCTGTCGGCAGGCTTGTTTACCCCCTGAATATGTCGAACGGCTCGATTTTAAGGACTTTGCGCACTCCGACATAACTTGACAGGCCGGCGATCAATAAAACCATGCCAAAGGCCAGCCCCAAGTTCCAAAAGGTGATCGTGGCCGCGTAGTTGGGCAGCCGGGATCGTGCAATCATGATCATCAGCGTCACAAAACCGACGCCCAGACCATAGCCGGTCAGCGCCGTAAAGGTCGCCATGAACAGGATCATGTAAACCAGCTCGCGTCCTTTGGCGCCGATGGCTTTGAGCGCGCCGAATTTCTCCAGGTTTTCGAGGATGAACGTGTAAAAAGTCTGGCCTGAGATGGACAGCCCAACAATAAAGGCGATTGCCACCATCAACAGGATGTTGGTGCCAACACCGGTTTTGTAGGTGTAGTAGTTGGCGATGGATTGGTTGAATTCCTCCTTGGTCAGGGCGACATAGCCAAGTTGGGCTACTTTCTGCTTGATCGCTGCCACCGCTGCCGCGCTCTTGGGCTGCACCAGCACGTAGGACAAGGTGAAACGCATGGACGGGATGTATTCGATCGCGCGGTAGTAGGTGGTATAGAGCGTGGGGATGCCGTTGAGGCCGTTGACGGCGACCCTGGCAATGCCCACAATCGTGCCGCGGTGATCATTGAGTTCGAACGAGGTGCCGATCTTGGCGTTCTCCAGCTTCGGGAATTCAGCGTCATCGACGGCCAGAAATGTGTTGTCGTTATAGATGTTCAGAATATTGCCCTTTTCGAGTTCGGGACGGCCAAACAGGCTGTCTTCGTCCAGACCAACGACAGTGACGGATTGATAGTTGCCGCTCTGGAGCTTGACCAGGGCGCCGCCAATAAAGAGCGGCACCGCGTAGCTGACCTCGTCCATGCTGCGCACCACGTCCAGCACGTAATCCGGCATGGGGATCGGCCCGGTGGGAGTATTGACCGATGGATCTATGATCCACATGTCCGCGCCGATATTGGTCACAGTTGAATAAGAATGGTTGAGGATGCCCGCAAACATCGCGGTCATCATCATCATCAGGAACACGGAAAAGGTAATCCCAATCAACAGCGCGGTAAACTTGGGCTTGTCATTGACCAGCAGCTTGAATCCGATTCGCAGGATGCCACCGTATTTCATGGCGCCTCGCTTTTGGCCACCGGATGCGGCTCGTTCCACCAACCCCCTCCCAGCGCCACGAATAAGGCGACGGTGTCCTGGTGGCGTTGCGCCACAGTTTGCAGCCAGGCGATGGTTGCCTGGTGAAATTGCACGTCGGCCGTCAAAACGTCGGGATAGGCGATCAGACCTGCATTATAATTGACTCGTAACAAGTTGAGCGCATCGCCGGTGGCGCGCCTGGCTTCGACCTGGGCCTGCAGCCCCTCTGCGTCGTGTTCCAGCGCTTTCAAGGAGTCAGCTACTTGCTCAAAAGCGCTGAGCACGGTCTGTCGATAAGTTGCCTGAGACTGCTGATAGGCGTCGATGGATGCGCGCCGGACGTACCACAAACTATTGCCCTGAAACACGGGGGTCGTGACCGTCGGGCCGATGCTCCAGAACTTGCTGACGGCCGAAAGATTGGCCAGTGTGGTGCTGGCGCCGCCGTAAGTGCCGCTCAAACTGAAACTCGGGTACATCGCGGCGGTCGCGATGCCGATGTTGGCGCTGGCCACATGCATGAGCGCCTCGGCCGACAGGATGTCAGGACGCTGCCTCACCAGATCGGATGGCAGACTCACCGGCAGGTCCATTGGCAACGACAGTTCTGTCAAATCAATATCGGGCAGGGTGGCTTTCGATGGCACCACGCCTTCCAACGTCGCCAACAGGTGCCCGGCCTGGCTGGCATTCTGCTCCAGGGGCGCGAGCAAAGCCTGGTTGGCGGCAATCAGGCCGCGCACGCTCAACACGGTCGAATAGGGAGCTGTGCCGGCGTAAAACTGGGTCTCGGCGAGGTGAAGTTGCTGCTTTTCCAGCCCGATCAATTGTTTTGTCGCGCGAATCTGCGCCGCGTAGGCCGCGCGCGCGATGCTGGTGTTGACGACATTGGCGGACAACGTCAGGTAGGCTGCCTTTGTCTCGTAACGCTGGGAGTCGGCTTGGGCGCGCAAGCCTTCCACCGTGCGGCGCTTGCCGCCGAACACGTCGAGCGCGTAGCTGATAGTGCCGCTGGCGGTAAACAGATTAAAAACGGTGCCGGACGTTTGTGAGCCTGATTGTTCCAACGGCGCGGCGCTGAGTTGCCGGCTGGCGGATACTCCGGCCTGGCCTGACGGAAAGTACAAGCCATAACCGGCGCGCAAGTTGTCCTGACTCTGGCGCAAACTGGCCTCGGCCGCCTGGAGAGTCGGATTATTCGAGATGGCCTGCCGCACAACCGCATCCAACGGCTCTGACTGGAAAAGCCGCCACCAGTCGGCAGTGATCGCGGCGCCGGGCGTAAAATGCTGCGCCTTGCCATCCGCCGCGACTGTGGATTCAAGCTGCGACCCGCTCGTATAGCGGTCGGTATCGGGCGGCGCGGGCCGGACGAAATCAGGCCCCACCGCGCAGCCGCCCAGCGTCGCCATGATCGCGGCGGCGCCTGTGCCGCGCCGGACTGATGATCGAAAGTTGTTCATGAAATTCGCACTGACGGGTGTCTGGCCGGGCGGGGCGCTATTGCGACCCTATGTAAACATCCACCAATTGGCCCGGATAGACCGGGATGTCCTTTTTCTCGAACCGGAAAATAACCGGCAACACCCGCAAATCCACCTGCTCCTGACGTTCATTCGACAGTTCAATCTTGGGCGACACATAAGGCTGCACCCTGACGAATTCCAGCGGCACTTTATTGGTGTAGGATCCGCGAAGCGACATTTGCGCGTGAATATGCCACGCAGAGGGCAATTGTGAGACCAGTATCTCGTCCACAAAACAGCGCACAGCCAAATGGTCTTGAGACGGTACCATTATTACCGCCGGGTCGAATAATTCCGTGTAAGGGTCATAGGAACCCTGCGACGACTCATAGCTGCCGGTCGTTGCATTGACGGCCAGCACAACTCCTCCGACCGGCGCTTTGACCGTGAATTTTTGCAGCAGCGCGTTAGCCGCCTTGTAAGCCTGCTTGAGCGCATCATACTGTTTCTGCTGGTTAACGATGTCATAACTCCAGGCCCCGGCCTTGGTCAGTTCATATTGTTTGCGGGCGACGTCCAATGCGGCTGACGCCTGATTGACGGTGTCTTCCGCGGTGTCCAGCGCGTCCTTGCTGATCGATTTTGGATCCATGTCATACGAGGCGCGGTCCTTGTTGTACTGGTCACGGGCCACTTTTAGATTGGATTCTGCCAGACCCACCTGCGCCACAGTAATCGCCAGCGTTTCCATTCTCGGCTCCGCTTTGAGTTCATTCAGGACGGCGAGGGCGGCCTCGGACTGCAATCTCAACTGCTCTGTGGTTGGTTTCTGCACGGAATCGTCAATGATGAACAGCGTAGTGCCAGCCGACACCTGCTGCCCTTCGTGTACCAGCACCTTGGTGATCCGGCCCGCAACTTCAGGAAAAATATTGATGTTTTCACCGCTCGACTGGTCGCTCTCAATAATGCCATTGGCATAGATGGCCGACTCGTAAGGATTGCTGACTGGTTTGAACACGGGTGGCTGGGCCTTTCTTTCCATGCCAAAGAGGTAGGCGGCCACCAGTGCCGCCAGAACACCCACTATCGAGAGGGTAAAGATGATCTTGTTTCGGTATTCAGTTTTAGGCTTGGCCGGTTTGACGTCAGTTGCAGGCTCGGCGGCTTTGGCCTCGGGATTGGGTTCGGTTTCTTTCATTCGGTACCCTTGTCGAACGCGGTGAGACGTCCATCTTCCATATGCATGATCCGGTCTGCATATTCATTGATGCGCGCATCATGGGTGACAATCAGGATGCAGCGCTTTTCATTGAGTATTTTCTCCTTCACAAAGGCGATGATCATCCTCCCTGTGTCCCCATCCAGGGAGGCGGTCGGCTCGTCGAGAATCAGGATTTCTGGACGGCTGATGATCGCGCGCGCGATGGCTACGCGTTGTTGCTCGCCGCCCGAAAGCTTCACCGGCAATATGTCACCCCGGCCTTCGAGACCGACGATACCAAGGTTTTTTTTTGCCTCGATGATAGACTCGGCCCAGTCGTGCTGCTTCAGGATCAGCGGAATGGCGACGTTCTCAGCAGTGGTCAACCGTGGAAAAAGATGGTAGTCTTGGAAGACAAAACCAATCGTGTTCAGACGGAAGTCGGCCAACTGGTCATTGTTAAGGGTCCAGATATCGGCCCCTTTGACTGTCACCTTGCCGGCATTGGGACGCAGGATACCGGAGAGCATGCTGAGCATCGTGGTCTTGCCGCTACCGGAAGGACCGACGATGAACAGCATTTCGCCAAAGTGAGCGACCAACCCGACATGATTCACGGCCGTCATCTTGGTTGGGCCTTCGCCAAACCATTTTGTCAGATCGGTTGCGACGATCGCCTGATTGTCCATTGGTTTTGCGCTGTCGGAGATCATAACCCGCCGACCTCATTTTTCGGACACCGCACCCAATACGCCCTGATCCTGCACCAGCGTCCATTCGCTGTCCGGATTGTATTCTTTTATCGACGACGCCATTTGCGCCGTCTTTTCGCCAAGATTGCACTGATAGATTTTGCCGTCCTGATTGACAATAAAAGTCATGATGCCCGACTGGTCCCAATGTTCAGGCCAGGCCACCAGGGCGAAACCTTTGGTTAAGTTGCCATGACTCGTGTAATTGATTTTTCCGCCGGGAGCATCCTTGCCTTGCCGGGTCAGAATTTTGAAAAAATAACCATGGAACGGATGCGGGCCGGAACCTTGTTTGTGGTGGCTGTAACCCTCCGCGTGAGCATCGGCCACGAGCGGCCCGAAGGGACTGGCGGTTTCGCCCTCGGCGACCTTCCAGTAGAGTCCGTCCTTTTTGCCCGGCGCGCTCTTGAATTTCAGAGCGTACTTCGCAGGGCTGCTTCCGTCGGCGTTCAGTGTGGCGTACTGCCGTTGGGCGTCAATGTATGCGCTGCAAACGCCGATGGCGTGAAGTTCGTTCTTGCCGATATGACGGTTGATAATTTCTTCTTTGCCTGCATCAGTGTCGAAATGCCATTGCGAGTCTGTTTTCACCAGAGGAATCGGGAACGGCCAGTTCGTGGCGCCGATCTCAAGAGTGATTTTGCCATCGCCTTCCGGCACTTGCTGGCAGTTTTCTGCCAAGGCGCTGGCGAATTTGGCGGAATTATTGGCGTCCTGCACTTCATCTCCGGTCAGGAGCAAATTGGCGTCCGGGCCGAAAATCTGGTTCAGTGCGGCCTTGTCCTTGGCTTGGGTTGCCTCAATCAATGCCTTGACGGCTTTCTCCGGCGATGCGAAGGAGCGTTGCGCGACGGCGGCCTTCTGTTCCGCGGCGTGGAGTGTTGCGGGCAATAGGCTGAAGACCGCAGTTGCAATTGCCATTGTCAGGATGGCGCTAAAACGCGCCGATGGATTCAAAGGTTTCATAGATTTAATTGGTCTGATTTTGTGTCATATGTTGCCGACGTTCACCGTCTGCCTCCGCCCCCGTGACCGCCTCCGTGAGCGCCTCCGCCGCCAGCGTGAGCGGCTCCCCGGCTTGCCGCTCCGCGGCCACTGTAACCATGGGCAACATCCCGCCCGATAAAACCGCCATCCCACACCCCGCCCACTACCACAGGCCCCCCCACCACCACATCCCCGCCATAACCCCCGTCCACATATCCGACGCATCCCATAAACGTCACCAACAGCGTGGCGCCCAACGCCAATTTGATCCGGTCGGCCAGATGATTTGTTTTATTCATGTAGTTCTCCTTTTCCAACAGAAGTTAAAGATTGTTCATGCCCGTTAAATTCCATCAAACCTGTTTTAACGGCCCGTCGTGTCGTTTTGTTTTGTTTCATAAAGGGAGTGTGTGGTGGGGGAAGTCAGGCGCCGGTTCCCGCCGGAACCGGACGGTTCACGGAATATTTCTCGACGGCTTCCTGGGTTAAATTGACAAACACTGCGGATTCCTCGTAACTGATCCGATCCACTTTACTCGTCGATATCAGCACTTCTTTGCCGGAAATCCGGTGGCCGGTTTTGATGACCAATTGATCAGCCGCCCAACTATTGGTGTCCATCATAAAATCGCAGACATGGCCCAATATCCCGTCACTGGCCTGAAGATTGTAACCGTCCACGGCTCGTGTGCTGCGCAAATGCGCATCGGTGCGCGCGGGTTGCGAGCCATTTGCAGTGGCCTGTTCGATGGGAAGGGGCTTTACGGGCATGTCCACAATCGGGAAGCCGCTCGTGCCCCACAGCCCGTCACCTTGCCAGTAGGACGGCCATCCATAATACCGGTAATACTCTTCTTCATATTGTCGTGAAACCGGCTTGTGCGATTCAATCGAAGGGCTGTCTTCTATTTGTTTCCGGGTCAGTTTTACAAGCAGAAGTTTTCCAGCCTGATCAAGATTGCCGAGCGAGTGGGGTGAAATAAGCACCTGCCGTCCCGGCAACCAGGAACCCGTGTCCGCGACCACATAACGAATCGCCCAGTTTTGATCGTCAAAATAGAAATCCTTCACATGGCCGATTGCGCCATCGGATGCGCCCAGTTTTTCGCCATACAACTGTTTGATGCTTCGTAACATAAATTCTTCCTTTGTTCAAATTCCGCGCGACAAAAGCAGGACAACCTTCTTCTTTCAATTTATGGGCGAGACTCGCCTGTTTACCTTCCGCTATCTTTCCCCGTGCCAGCCGTCTTTACGCATGGAGTAAAAGTAATTCCAAAACTTGCTGCCGCCATGGGGTATTACCCTACCTGCGGAGTCTGCGAATTCATCTCAGTCCCGGCCCCGATTCGGGGAACGGAACGCCAGCCAGAGGGTGGATACCAGGCTCGCGCTTTTGAGAATGATTTGCGGCCAGGAAGGTTTGGCGCCGATGTTTGCGGGTTTGCCGCGCCGGAAGGCCGCCAGACCCGCCACAAGTATTGCGGCTGATGAAGCGATTGACTCGAAGGATTTGGCGCGGTTGGCAAGCGTGCGAACGCCTGACTTCAGCGCGACCATATCCCCGGCCAGTTGGGCGCGGTTAAGTTCGCTTTCAGCAAGCAAAAGTTGTTTGCGCAATTCGAGCGAGTTCATTCGAAGATTTTTTCCAGACATGCGCGATCCTTTCGGAGTTGGTCGAGCGAGGCGGAAAGCGTCTCCCAGTCGCGCAGTAGCCTGGTGAGTCGCCGACAAAGACAAAACCCGGCCGCCCCGTAGAGGCCGGTTAATATGAAAAGGACGGTTGCGGGCGAGCAGTCCCACCATAAAATCACGATGGCAGCCGTAAGCGTGATTCCGGCGAGCAGACCAAACGCCGCCGCGCCGAGGGCCAAAAGGAAGACGTGCAGGAGGCGCTCTCGCTCCTCCTGCAATTCCACCGTCAACAGTTCGAGCCGGTTTTCTCCGATGATTAACAACCGCTGCGCAATGTCTTTCGAGGTCGAGGCCAGTCGCCCGATGCTGTCAGTGGATTCTTCCATAACGCCGTCAATCGCGGTTGTGGGAGCACCGGCGGGCGAGGAGATAACCGATGATCGCCCCGACCCCGACGCCGATGGCGATGGCTTGATAGGGGTGCTCATGCACGGCCTCGTCGGCCGCTTTGGCGCCTGCAACGGCCTTGTCGCGGACGTTGCCCGCGATTTCCCTGGCGCGTTTCAGCGCGGCGGCGAGACGTTCACGGGCTTCTCCAACCTTTTCTCCGGCCACGTCGGCGGTGGCGGTCATCAAGGCTTGCGCGTCTTCGGCCAGTTGACCCGTTTCATGACTGCTTGCTTGTGTTTGTTTGTTCATATTGTCTGTGTTTTTTGTTTGTTCGTGTTTTTCAAGGGTAAATTGTGACCCATTGGGACGGCCGACTTTCGAGATTCGAAAAACTCCCGTTTCATGCCGGCATAATGCACGATGGGATCCTGACGGCGCTATGGGGTATTACCCTACCATTTGATTTCACAAGTTGGATCCGGGTATGGATTTTTGAGCGACCTGCCGTCTGACCTTTCATCGGCGCCAGACCGGTGTTTCCTCCCGGGAAACCAAGGGTTTTCCCAGTGACGGCAAGGAACGCCCTAGTTGTGGATCACTCTGGCGGACGCATGTTGCTTCATGCATAACTTTCAACAGCTAAAAGTGGATTGTGAGGTGGACCCCAAAAACTGGACCACAGGTTAAGATGGACTTTCGCAGGTCT
>CAZLEE010000137.1:0-11986 GCA_964558455.1 uncultured Verrucomicrobiota bacterium
TTGCCGTTGAGCCAGCCGCCGTAAACCGTGATATTGGTCACGTCATAGCCATAGGTCTGAGAATCCAGCGTGTAGGTCATTGACTGACCGGTCCCAGTGTATGAGAGGCCGCAGGTCACAAAATCGGTGCTTTGATCACCCACGTCGATGTTGGTATCCAAAAGGACCGGGTTGTAATTGCCAAAATCCATGCCAAAATTGCCCGCCCCTTCAATGAATGTTCCAGGACCCCATCCGCTTTGGAACCCATAAATCAAGTCGGTGTTTGTGTTAATCGTCCAAGCGTCGGAGAGATTGCCGGTTTGGCCCGCATAGTTCACAATCACGTTGTTCACCGGCGCCGGCGAGTTGCCGACCACGAGCGGCGCTGCCGTGCTAAATATGAAATCCGAGCCGTTGGTCGCATTGGTCACTGCAAGCTGGTATGAACCGGAATTGGTCAATTGCACATTGCTAAGCGTCAGCGTCGAGGTCACGACTCCGCTGTTTGTCACATTTACCACCCCGATGTTGATGTTATTTGTCGCCGGACCGCTGACAACCTGCTGCCATTGCATGTGGGTCGCCGGCGAGCTGTTGTCGGCCGCCGAGAAGACGACCATATCGCCAACGACTGTCTCGGCGTAAGTGGGCAGAGTATCCTGCACCTGAACAAGGTCCGACGAGGGAACCAGTTCAATCCCGGCAACCCCCATCCCACCGCTTTGCTCGGTCACCGTGATCATAATGACACCGCCGACCGTCGTTGACACGTATGGCATTTTAACATAATTGGCAGGATTGCCGCCGGCGGAGGTGTACAGCTCGGGATTTGTGCTGCAAGGATCGATGTCGGACCCGTTAAAATTACCTGAATCCAAACCGCCGGGGACGGCGAGAACTGAATTGGCGGCAACATTGCCCCAGTAGTTGACGTTGTTGTCACTAATGTAAACATACACGTCATAAAAGGGAGCGGTAAGATTGGCGATTGTGCATGTTGCGTACCAATTGCCTGCTCCGTCCTGGAATCCGGCATAGGAGTCGTTGCCAGTATCAATTGCCCACCAACTGCCCAACATCCTCGCGTTTGGGCAATCCGACCAACCCATGTCCCAGCCATCATCCCAGCCGGCAGCCGTCAACGTCACGCCGGAAAGGGCATTGCCAGCGCTATCCTGAGCTATGGGCCAAACCAGATTCATGCTTTGCTCCCTTCCGGGCTGATCGGGGCCGTTCGGGTCGGCCTGCAGATTTTGCCAATTCGTGACAGCTATCACACCGCATTGATCCGTTGGAGCGGGGACAACTGAGTCGGCGTATCCACCGGTGAATCCCAATTTGATGCCAATGACGCCAGGGATCTGGCCAAAGGTGGTTGAAGCAAACAACAGCGAAAGCACCGTGAGTGCTCCCGTCAGGACAGCCTGCTTGATTATTAGTTTCATACTTGTAGTGAGGTTCTTTTTGACGGTTTTTAACTTAAAGGCTGATTCATGGCAAGACCTTACAATATTCGGATGGCCAGTGATAGCCCCCCAAGTGGGTAGTTTTGACTTGGCATGATCAAAAATCACCTTCGGACCGGGGCGACGATGGCGGACAATGAATTGCCTGAACCGTCGAGGGTCGGCAGGAAGACAGGCCGGTTCGTCAGGCACGCGGCCGGAATCCGCCTTCTTGATCCAGAACAAAACTCGCTTCGGTATCGGCGCTATGTACCCTTGTGGGCTTAAGTTTCTTTTAGACGCAAGGCCACTCTGGGAGGCTATTCCGCAGCAACTTGCTGATTTTAAATGAGTTCCTTGTTTAGACGCTAACCTTGGTGCCAGCTCCTCCATGCCCACTGCGTCAGCCCGGAAGGAAACAAATCCTGGTCTGCCCGCGACCTCGCATGTGTGTTGGAGTATTCCGTCTTCCGAAACTTTCAGCCGGTAATCGAAAAAGAGAAAGAGGCGTGCGTCAAAAGCGGGCATCCAGTTGCCGGCCATTTTGCGGAAATGCGCAATATGGTCAATCGGTTCAGGCGCTCAACGCGAACTCGGAGAGGGAATAACGAACCTCTTGTGCCTCGCCAGTGCGCTCCTGGCCGAAACCAGCAAAGAATGGGAAACTGAAAAAATTTACCTCAACATGGAAAACCACAACCCGGCCATCGGTTCAACATGCTATGCCAAAGCACGTTGCCAAAGAACTGATAGCCACCGTTGCCGATGTGGCCGCTGAACCAGCCGTTAGCCAGCAGGGTGCCCATTGCGTTGTGCCCTCTCTTGAGCAGTGCGCTGACGTCATAGGCTTGATAGCGCACCCGTTCGCGATAGTCAGTCCAGTCGGGCGCCAGGATGTGGTCGCCAACGCGCTGCCCATTGATGTGGGCCTCGTAAAGGCCCAAGGCGGTCGTATAAAGAACCGCCCGCTTTATGGGCCATTTCAAGTCAAAGGATTTCCGCAGGTACGGGATGGCTGCCGTCGCCGGCGTTCCTGCCCTGATCCATTGGGCGCTCCAATCCCCCGGCTTGAGCAGACCTATCTGCCACCGCTCGGCTGCACTCCAACCCCCTGCCCTGCCCTCGCCGTCCCAAAGCCGCACCTTCCAGAAGCAATCCTCGCGGGAAACCAGCGGTTGCCCCGCATACTCGACCTGCGAGCTTTGGTTTGTTTCCACTTTGCCGCTGTCCCAAAGATCGCCTTTCTCCTGACCCAGCAATTTCAGCGAGGACGCCACCAGGATCTGATAGGCTGTCTGTCTTTCGCCCCGCCGGCCCGAGGTCATAACCCAACTCAGGCGCGGGCGGGTGGCATCAATTCCAAGGGGGTTTGTCAGATACTCGCACCGGAGGTTTTCGACGGCGGCGCAACAGGTCAGGACGCTCCGGCCAATTCGGGAAACGAATGGCTGGCGGCGTATTCGTGCAAGATATGCACGCGTTTGACCGCGTCACATTGCAATTCGGATTGCCGGACGAAGCGGGACATGACGGATTCGATCAATTCGTCGGGGGTAAAGGGTTTGATCAGGTAGTCGTCGGCCCCGCTGGCCATGCCGCGCCGGAAGCCGTCGTGGCTGACCAAGCCTGTCATTAGAATAAACGGGATGGTGACTGTGCTGGATGATTCGCGCACTGCGGCGAGTGTTTCGTATCCGCCCATTCCCGGCATGTTGACGTCGCAAAGGATCATGTCCGGTTTATCGTTGGACATCATTTGGACAGCGGTTGCGCCATCGGCCGCCTGCCACACGGTGAAACCGTAGGTAGCCAGGATGCTGGCAATGAGGTTTCTGACATCTTCGGAATCGTCAACGACCAATATTGTCTTCATGAGTGCGTAATCTTCACGGGTGAAATGTATATCAGGAAACGTGCCAACAATATAATGGGGTGAAGATGGCAAAAATTGCGCCATTCCGGCGAAAAATGCCGGTTCGGAGCGGGAGATAAACGGTTTTTCAGCCGGCAAAAGGGCAAAGTCTTCCCATCGCTTCACGGGCGTCACTTGGGGTTCAGGCAATCGTGAACCACTTCGGCCAGGCGGCGGGCGTGAAAAGGTTTTTGCACAAAATTGACGCGGGCGCCGGGAGGAAACTCCTTGGCGAGACGCTCGTTATTGTAGCCGCTCGTATAGAGAATTTTCAGGCCGGGTTTGGAAGCCTGCAATATTTTGGCCAGTTCGGGTCCGGCCATTCCGTCCGGCAGGATCAGGTCGGTCAATAATAGGTCGATTTTGGCGCGGTGTTGTTCCCAGATGGCCAGGGCTTCCTTGCCGGTGGAAGAGTCGAGGACTTTGTAGCCGAAACTTTCGAGTATGTGATGCATCAACCTGAGCAAGGGCAGTTCGTCTTCGACCACCAGGATGGTTTCCGTGCCGCCCATGACTTTTGTTTCCCTGAACGTGGCAGGCATCGCCCCGCTCTTCTCGGTTGAGGCGGGAAAGAAGATTTGAAAAGCCGTCCCCTCGCCCACGCGGCTTTCGACCTTGATCCAGCCGCGATGCTGTTTGACGATGCCATAAACCGTGGCCAATCCCAGTCCGGTGCCACGGTCCAGTTCCTTGGTGGTGAAAAACGGCTCAAAGATGCGGGAAAGATTTTCGGCCGGGATGCCGCAACCAGTGTCGCCAAAGGAAAGACAGACGAACTGGCCAGGGGAGGACTCCGGGGTCTGGCGCGCCGCCGCCGCATCAAGGGTCACCGAGGAAGTGATGATGCGCAACTGGCCGCCCCGCGGCATGGCGTCGCGCGAGTTGATAGCCAGGTTCAGGAGAACCTGTTCCACCATGCCAATATCGGCCTTGATCGTGGGCAGGCCGGGGCCGAAATCCACGTTGAGCGTGACGTCCTCGCCCAGGACGCGCCGGAGCATTTTGGTGATATTATTGACAATACCGTTCAAATCGACCGCTTCAAGAACCAGTTCCTGTTTGCGGCTGAAGGTCATCAATTGGCGGGTCAAGGCGCTGGCGCGCTTGCCGGCCTCCGATATTTCCTTGATCGACTCGGCCGCCTTGGGCGGAAGTTGGCCCGAAGCGGCGATCAAGCCGGCGTGCCCGTTGATAACGGTCAATAAATTATTAAAGTCGTGGGCGATTCCGCCCGCCAACTGGCCGACGGACTCCATTTTTTGCGCCTGGCGCAACTGGGCCTCCAAATTCAGACGTTCGGTCACGTCAACGACCAGGGACAGCCATCTTTTCTGCGCTCCCAACGGATGGGAAGTGATTTCGACGTCGATGAGCTTGCCGGCACGGGTGCGATGCCGCCACACTCCGGCGTAGGCCGTGGCGGGCGTCCATTGGGATAATTTGGCCAAAAACGCCGGAATTTCCTCAACCAACGCGATGTCCCGGAGGGTCATGTTCAGAAATTCTTTTCTGGAATAGCCGTAATGTTGAACGGCCGCCTCGTTCACCGCCAGGAAAGCCAGCGAGTCATGGTCATAGGTAAAGATGGGGGTGGGATTGCTTTCGAATAGGAGGCGGTATTGATTTTCCGAAGCTTTGATCTGGGAAATGGAATGTTCCAACTCCATGGTGCGCGCCTTGATGAGGGCGTCCAGATTGGCGAAATTCGATTTGGCTTCGCGCGCCAGCCGCCATTTTTCAGCCAGGGCAAAGGCCAGCAACCGGACTTCAATGTAGTCGAACGGCTTTTTCAGCAGCAGCACATGGTCGGTCCGCCGCAAACGGCGCAGGAGGTCGTCAGCCGAGCAATCAATAAAAGCGGTGCAAATGACGATCTCCAGCGCCGGGTCCACCTTCCAGAATTGTTCGATGGTCTTGATGCCATCCCAACCCGGCGGCATGCGGAGATCGACAAAAGCCACTGAATATGGGCGTTCGTCGTGAACAGCCTTGACGACCATTTCCAAGGCATCCTGCCCCTGGTTGGCGCAATCCAACTCAAACTTGGGGAGAGGATGGGACGAAATCAAGGCGTCATCAACCTCTTCGCCGCCCATGATTGGGTCGGGGACGGACGCGTCGGAAAGCAGGATCTTTTGATAAAGCTCATGCATGTCCGGCGTATCATCAACACTGAGAATCCGCACGGTCCGGGTATTATTCATTGTAACAGCCCCTTCTCCCGGCGGGACGGCGGGCTTGGCCGAAAGGCACACGAGTCAGAAACCCCGTCTTCCACTTGGAAAACGCGGAATCGGTTCATTGATTTGCCGGTCTGCATCTGCATACTGGATTGCATCAGTAAACCCGATTGAGATTCAAGGCAAATCGTGTTTTATGTATAGACATTTGAAGGCAGATGCCGGGTTTCATGGTTGCAAATCAAACGGCGAATAGTTCGGCCACGGATAATTGGAGGTCCGGCAGGAGGGATTCTTGCAGGAATTCGCGTTCGCCCAAGATACCCTTCAGCGCCAGCCCTTGGGGTGTGCCGTGGTAAAACTCAACATTGTTATATCGGGGATCGACCATCCAGAGGCGAGCCAGGTTAAAATCTTCGTAAAGGCTCTTCTTCAGAACCGTGTCGGGCCGGTGGTCCTGCGAGTCTATTATTTCCGCCACCAGCCATATTTTTCCCGTGGCGGCGGCAACGAGGGCGATGTCCGGACGGAGCATCACGCCGGCGGCCAATTGAACCATTGAACGCGGGGCCAGGAGGCGGGTTGGGGAATTTTGGGGGAGACTGGCGGCGAGGCGCCCATGGAGCCGGCTGCAAATTGCTTCATGCCGGATTCCGGGCGCCGACCGCAAAAGGGTCTCGCCATGGATGATTTCCTCGTAGATAGCGCTCATGGGTGACAAAATCGGGATTGTTGCGATGCCAGGAAGCGGAGGAGGATGTTCAGGGAAACGTTTTTAAGATCATGGCCGGCCCCATGATTGGCGACGACCTCCCCCACTCGCGTTTCTGCTGATAAATGGCTCACGCTTTATTATGGCTCTGACAACTCAATCCCGCAAGGTTTCGGTCCCCCGATGGGGGAGTCAGCCCAACACCAAACACCCCGGCTGCCGCCTCCTCTTGCGTCCGATGGGAACGAGGAATGGTCAAATGCCGGGCGGTTTTGCGGTTAGACGCGTCCACAGCCAGCAGAGAAGAAACAGGAAACCGGGCGCAGCAAAGGCCGCAAAAGCAAAGCCCCTCGGAAAACCTGACGACGTGAGGCGATGCACCAGGTAAAAGGCGGCGATGCTCGCAACAGCAATGCCGCCGCCCAAGCCCTCCCACCGCCAGGCCAGAGCCAGCCCCAGACAAACTCCGAGCGGGAAGAATAGGAATAAAACCAACTCGCGGGCGGTAAAATGCGACAAATTCAATCCTTCCCCGAAGGCGAACAGGAGAACAACGCCCATGGCGAGGGTGCCTAACACCCTTGCCGACCACCGCAGAGCGCACAGCAAAACCAACTGGTTTGTAATCGGGCTATTCATATTCAGAAGCTACACCCTCTCCGGCCAGGGTGTTAATTGAAAAAACGTGCGAAGGTATTGATAAAAACAATGGTGGCGGACTATGGTTCCTCCATGAACGTCCACCACACCGAGCTTTTTTATTACGTGGCCAAACACGGCGGCATCAGCAAAGCCATTCGGCACATGCCTTATGGCATTCAACAACCGGCCATGAGCGCGCAAATTTTGCGATTGGAGGACGACCTGGGGGTGAAGTTGTTTACGCGCCGTCCGTTTTCGCTCACTCCACCCGGGGAGAAACTTTACCAATTCATCCGGCCATTTTTCGCCAATCTGGAGACGGTGGCGGCCGAACTGTGTCCGAAGGCGGCGGCGCATTTGCGGATTGGCGCTCCAGAGCTGGTGTTTCGGGATCACTTGCCGGATTTGCTGAGGGGGCTGCGCTCGCGATTTCCCCGGTTGAAACTCTCCCTCCGCTCAGGCTATCAGCCGCAATTGGAAACATGGCTCGAACAGCGGGAAATTGATCTGGCCCTGACTCCCTTGGAAACCCATCCGACCGCCGGTCTGAAGATGGTTTCTCTACTTCACCTGCCACTGGTGCTGCTGGTTCCCAAGCGAAGCCCGATCAAGAACGCCGCGGATTTATGGTCTCTGGACAAGATTGAGGAACCGCTCATCAGTCTTCCTGCGACAGAAACCATTTCCAAAAACTTTCAACAAGGCCTGGCGCGACTCGGGGTAGATTGGCCGCCCAGCGTGGAGGCCAGTTCGCTTGACATCATTAATGACTATGTGCTTGATAATTATGGGATCGGACTCTCGGCGGCCGTTCCCGCGCATCCTTTTCCACGCGGCCTGCGGCCGCTTCCGCTGGACGGATTCAAGCCGTTGGAACTTGGCGCCTTGTGGTATGGCAAGCCAGACTCGGTGGGGATGGCTTTTTTGGAGGAGATTCAGCGACGCGCCTCGCATCTGGCGCGATAATGCGCAGCACTCTACCGGGATAAAAAAACTCCCTCGCCCATCGGATGGGAAAGGGAGAAAATTTTGTCCGGCTCTCGAATATTCCAGAGCGCGGATTTTTAGCGCTGATCGAGTTTGCGCAGGGCAAAGGCGCGCGCGCCTATGGCCACCGATTCACTGGTGCCAAGCCGCGACAGCCCGACGCCGATGCGCGGAGCGGGATCGTATTTCACTTTTTGCTTGGATCCAGGGACGGTGACGAGACGGGTTTCGCCGGCCAGGAATTTTTTCAGTTGCGCGGCGTCTTCGAGATTGAAGGCATGCGCGCCGAGACGGCGAAATGTATTTCCCTGCGGACCGGTGTAAGCGCCGTTCAGTTCCGCCGTGAGCGCGGGCAGGAATAAGGGAGCCGCGCCAGATAACCCGCCGCCAATCACGGCCAGGCCATCAACAATGGTAAGAGCAACGCCCAACGCATCGCCGACGACTTCGCCCAATTGCCGGAACGCCTCGATGGCGGCGGCTTTGTTTCCGGGCGTCTTGCCCTGCCCGATTTCGAAAATGACCCTGGGTTCCGGGGCCTGATCGAAGGGCAGACCGGCGATTTTGGCATAGACGCGGCGCACGGCGCGGATGCTGGCGCCTTCCTCGGCATTGGTTTGGGGCTGCAATTTGTTACGCAGAAGCCAGACCTCGCCGGCGGAGGAGTTGTCGCCAATAAATAATTCGCCGTTACGGACAATGCCGCCGCCAAAACCGGTGCCGAGGGTGACGCCGAAAAGGTTGTGATACTGCTTGGGGCTGCCCGCCTTTTTGAGGAGAGCATTGACGTAGGGCAGGAAGCCGGCAATCGCTTCACCGTAAACGAACAGATCGCCGTCGTTGTTGAGAAAGACGGGGATGCCGAATTTTTTTTCCAACATGGGCCCGAGCGCGACACCGCCGCGGAATCCGGGCAGATTGCCGAGATCGCCAATGATGCCGTTGGGGTAATCAGCCGGCCCGGGAAAGGCGAAACTGATGGCAACGGGAGGTTGGGGGCATTGGGCTTTGACCTGGGTAAAACCCTCGACGATGTTGGCGAGGCATTTGTCGAGGTCGTTGCCGTTGGAAGGGAGGGCCACGGTTTTGGTGACTGCCTTGTTGCCCTGAAGGGCGTTGAAACGGAAGTTAGTGCCGCCGGCGTCAAGGGTCATGACGACGCGGTTGTCATTGGTGGAACTCATAAACGGGTTTTAGGTTAAGCGGCGGTTGGGGATTTGGCAGCGGTGTTTTTTTTGCCGCCACTTCTGAAGGAGAGCAGCAACAGATACGCGAAGCAACCGGCAGGAACGACGAAAGAGAGGGCGCCCATTTTCAGGTCCAGCAGTTGGCCCATGGCCAAAGGCACCACGGCGCCGCCGGAAATGGCCATGCACATCAGGCCGCTCAATTCATTGGCGCGTTCCGGCCTTTCTTCCACGGTGATGGAAAAGAGCATGGGCCAGATGTTGGCAAAACCCAACCCGGCAACGACAACTCCCGCGAGACTAAGCCACTTGGAATTCGACATGAAAGCAGCCGCGCCCACCAGACCGAGCAACGCGGAAAGGCGAAAACAGTTGCGGGGACTCATCACGGTCAACACCGCGCCACCCATGAGGCGGCCAACGGTCAGCATCAAAAAGAAGAGCGCGGGGCCATAAAAGCCGGCGTCCTGCTCGTTCAGGCCGAAATCATGGAGGGTGGGCTTGAGGAACCGCCCCATGGAAGACTCCGCGCCGACATACAGGAAGATGCCCAGCACGGCCAGAAAGAAGACGGGTTCCTTGAGCAAGCTCAGGCTGGAACCGATACTCGGCGGCAATTCAGCCTTGGTTTCCTTCACTTTGACAAAGGCGACCGAAACAAAGGCGAGAATCATGAGGAAACAGAAGAGCGGGAACGCGGCGCGCCAGCCCATGCTTTTGAAAAAGACGAACGTGCCCAAGGCGGTGACGAGCCAGGTTGATGCTGTGCTGCCCAGTCCCTTGATGCCTTGGGCAAAACTCAGGTTGCGGCTGTAAGCCCCCTCAGGGCTGACATCGCGTACAATGGGATTACCGGCCACTTGCAGGAAAGTGGTGCCCACGCCCAAGAAGAAAATGCACGCCAGCAAAACGGGGAAAGTGGGCGCGTGGAGGGAGGGGATCACCAGCGCGGCAGCGTTTATGCCCAAACCCAACATCAACAGTTTTTTCTTGCCGATGCGCGCCGCCAGCAATCCTCCGGGAACACTGAACACGGCAAAGGCGATGAACACGACGAAGGGCAACAACGTGGACATGACGTTGCTGATGTGGTAGAAGTCTTTGACCGCGTCCGCATTAGGCCCCATCGCGTCGGCCAGACCCATCAGGAAGAAAGCCAGAAAAATTGGGAGTATTTTGAATCTCATAGTTTGTCCTATCTTGTCCTGTAATATGTATATGCTCCAGGTTACGGATTAATTTCTTAGGCCTGGAGGGACACTCTAGTGCGTCAGAAAACTTTCGCCAGAAAAAAATCAGCCGTCCCGATTTCTTACATGGCCAGACGGCCCGCACCGGTTACTTCCCGGCGAATCCTGAATCTATTTGCAACCGCAGACCAAACATTTAATGATGAGAGCATGGCAATGATGAATACGCCGGCTACGGCGAAAGTGTCCCCGTCAACGACTAACGGCCAAACCTACCGCGGTCCATTCGCGATCATGTCCTCCCTGTTTTTCATGTGGGGATTTCTGAACGTGTTCAATGACATCCTGATACCGAGATTCAAGGAATCGTTCGACTTGAACTATTTTCAGGCGACCTTGGTGCAGTTCGTCTTTTTCGGGGCGTATTCCCTCGGGGCGCTCCTCTACTTTGTCATCTCGGCATGGGTGGGCGATCCCATCGCCAAGATCGGCTACAAAAACGGGGTGGTGATCGGGCTTTTCACTTCGTCCATCGGCAGCGTGCTGTTCTGGCCGGCGGCGACTGCCAATTCGTATCCGATGTTTCTGGCCGCGCTATTCATTGTGGGACTTGGGCTGGCCATGCTGCAAATCGCCGCCAACCCCTACGTGACAATACTGGGGCCGGAGAGAACGGCCTCAAGCCGCTTGAACCTGGCGCAAGGGTTCAACTCCATCGGGACAACCATCGGGCCGCTCATCGGCGGCTGGCTCGTTTTTCAATATTTCGCCAAGAGCGGCGCGCACGGGGCAGACTCGGTGAAAATGCCGTACATGATGTTTTCGGCCATTCTCGCGGTGCTGGCCGTGGCGTTTTTCTTCGTGCGCCTGCCTCATATCGGGGAAGGCAAAATTGAGCGCGGGGCGGGTGCTCTGAAATACCCGCACGTCGTTCTTGGAATCTTCGCCATTTTTTGCTACGTCGGCGGCGAAATATCCGTGGGCAGCCTGATCATCAGTTTTCTGCACCAACCGACAGTCGCCGGGCTGTCGCCGGTCGCGGCAAGCAAATACGCTTCACTTTACTGGGGCGGTTTGCTGATCGGACGATTCATGGGCGCGGTGGAATTGAGCGACATGAAAAAAATCAATAAAAAGATCATGCTGGTGGTGATTCCGCTGTGCGCGCTTGTGCTTTTGTGGGTGGCGCAAAGCGCGCCGCTGGATGCCATCCAGGGAGGAAACAGCGCTTCCATCTTCGCGCTCTGGCAGGAACGGTTTGTGCAAAACTGGTCGGTGTTTAGAATTTACATTCCGTTCGTCGGTCTTTGCTGGGTTTTATTCCAATTCGGCAAATCGCTGGCAGATCGCACCTTGCTGATTTTTGCATCAACGGTGGTCGTGCTGCTGCTTACCGCGATTCTGGTCGGCGGCAAGGTGGCGATGTGGTGCGTGGTGGCGGTGGGATTGTTCACGTCGATAGGCTGGTCAAACACATTTTCGCTGGCGATTGAGGGCGTCGGCATTTACAAGAGCCAGGCCTCGTCGCTGCTGGTCATGGCCATTCTGGGCGGCGCGCTTCTGCCGCCGTTGCAGGGCTACATTGCCGACGCGACCAAGAATCTGCAACTTTCCTTCATAGTGCCGTTGATCGCCTACGCCTATGTCGCCTTCTACGGCGCAAAAGGCCATAAAATCGGACGCGGCAACAAGGCGGGGGTGTGAGACGGATTTCTTAAATATTCAATTCCCGGCCCTTTTTTGTTGCGT
>CAZLEE010000138.1:0-11948 GCA_964558455.1 uncultured Verrucomicrobiota bacterium
TCATCGGCGGCTACAATTCCTCCAACACCTCCCACCTGGCCGAAATGGGCGAGGCGAAACTCCCCACCTTCTTCATCAAAAACGCCGCCATGATGGTGTCCGACAAATTGATCCGCCATTACAGCATGCATGACCAAAAGGAAATAGAAACCCGGGACTGGCTGGCCAGCGGAAAAATCACCGTCGGCATCACCGCCGGCGCGTCCTGCCCCAACAATTTAATCGAGGACGCCATCCGCCGCCTGTTTGAATTGCGCGGTATTTCTGTGCATGAACTGCTCTCAAACTAACCGGTTTCCATGCCTATCTCAAAAGAGGACCTTGAGGCGCGCGAAAGGCAGACCCTCGCCTCTTATGCCCAACTGAGCGCCGAATCACGCGGACGGGTCCACAAAGAATCCCCCCCGCTGTGGCGCACCGAATACCAACGCGACCGCGACCGCGTCATCCACTCGCGCGCCTTCCGCCGCCTCGAATACAAAACCCAGGTCTTTCTCAATGGCACCGGCGACCATTTCCGCACCCGCCTCACCCATACCATGGAGGTCGCGGCCATGGCCGGAAACATCGCCCGCGCCCTGCACTTGAACGAAGATTTGGCCGGGACCATCGCCCTTGCCCATGACTTGGGCCATTCCCCTTTCGGACACAGAGGCGAGGGGGTCTTGAATCGCCTGATGCGCGAACACGGCGGCTTTGAGCACAACCGCCAGAGCCTGCGCATCGTCGAGGAACTTGAGGAGAAATATCCCGGCTTCCGCGGTTTGAACCTGTCTTGGGAAGTGCGCGAAGGCCTGCTCAAACACGTCACGACCTTTGACGTCCCTGGTCGCCATAAAAAATTCACCTCCCCCTCCCCTTCCTTGGAGGCGCAAATCGCCAATCTGGCCGATGAGCTGATTTACAGCAGCCACGATTTGGACGACGGCCTGGACTCCGGCCTGCTCTCCGAGAAAAAACTCTTGCGCCACGTCCGCCTCTTTGCCGGGGCGGCGCGCCATGTGCGCCGGGAGTATGGCAAACTCCCCGAAAGAGTCCGGCACTCCTTCGTCATTCGCACCCTCATTGATCTCCAGGTGCGCGATGTCGTCGAAACCAGCGAGGCCGCCATCCTCGCTTCCGGCGTCAAGACGGCGGACGACGTCCGCCGCCAACCCCGCCCTCTCGTGCAGTACAGCCGCAAACGGCGCCCTCTCAACACCGAACTCCGCGTTTACCTCTTCAAAAATCTTTACTACAACCCCGCCGTTCTGGAACCCAACCGGCGCGCCGGCGAAATGTTGAGCGAACTTTTCCTCTACTTCGTGCAGCACCGGGACGAAATTGGCGCCTCGTCCCGCAAGCGCGCCCGCAAGGCTGGCTGGCATCGCGCCGTTTGTGATTACATTTCCGGCATGACCGACCGTTACGCCATTCTCGAACACCAGCGTCTTTTTGGCTTGAAGCAGTGGAGCGGTGGAGTGTTAGGATAGGCAATATGGAACCCGTTCGTCTTGGAATCATCGGTTTGGGTAATATCGGCGCCATTCATGCGGAATACCTTTTCGCCGGCAAGGTCAAAAATGCCAGGCTCACTGCCGTCGCTTCCCAGGCGGCCAATCAACTCGTCCCTTACAAGGAACGCGGCCTGAAAGTTTTCAGCGAGGGCGAGGATTTGATCCGCTCCGGCGAAGTCGATGCCGTTCTCATCGCCACACCCCATTTTCAGCACACCTCCCTCGGCATCGCGGCCTTGCAGGCCGGCCTGCATGTCATGGTGGAAAAACCCATCTCCGCCCACAAGGCCGACGCGGAACGCCTCATCGCCGTCCGCCGCCGCTACCCAAAACTCGTCTTCGCCGGCATGTTCCAAATGCGCACCGAGTCCCGCTACGCCGAGATCAAAAAAATCATCGCCGGCGGCGAACTCGGCCAGATCACCCGCTTTTCCTGGATCGTCACCGAATGGTTCCGCACCCAGGCCTACTACGGCAGCAGCGACTGGCGCGCCACTTGGAAGGGCGAAGGCGGCGGGGTCCTCATCAATCAATGTCTCCACCAGTTGGACATGCTGCAATGGCTCCTCGGCATGCCCGCCCGCGTCCGCGGCTTCGTCCAGTTGGGCCGCTTCCATCGCATCGAAGTCGAGGACGACGTCACCGCCTACATGGAATTCCCCAACGGAGCCAACGGCACCTTCGTTTCCACCACGGGCGAGGCCCCCGGTTCCAACCGGTTGGAAATCGTCGGCGCCATGGGCAAACTCCTCCTCGAACACGATCAGTTGACCTTCCTGCGCAACAACGTTTCCATGCTCGACCTCTGCCTGACGGCCAAACTCGGCTTTCAAAAACCCGAAGTCACCAAAGTCGAAATCCCCATCGCCTCCGAGGCCTCGCCCCATATCGCCGTCACCCAGAATTTCGTCGATGCCATCCGCAATGGCGTTCCCTTGATCGCTCCGGGCGAGGAAGGCATTCATTCCATTGAACTGGCCAACGCCATTCTTTATTCCGGCCTCACCAGGCAAATGATTGAATTCCCCCTTGACGGCGCGGCTTACGAACAAAAGCTCAACGAACTGATCGCCCAGTCCACTTTCCAAAAAAAGGTGGCCAAAATTTCATCCGAGGATTTCACCAAGTCGTTCATGCGCTAACCATCCATCAAAACAGTTCAACATGATTCTTACAGGCATCGGCGATGAAGCAGGCATCCTCTTGGATGCGCAAATCAAAGCCACTCAACAACTGGGCTGGAAATATCTCGAAATGCGCATGGTCGAAGTCCCCGGTTTCCCCAAAGGCAACTTCCATGATATTCCCGACCCGGCTTTCGACATCGCCGTCCAGCGTCTGCACGAGGCGAATATCGGCGTCTATTGTTTCGGCTCCGCCATTGCCAACTGGTCCAAAAAATTATCCGACCCGTTCGACATCACTCTGGCCGAAGTCAACCGCTGCATCCCCCGAATGCAAAAGCTCGGCGCCAAGTTCGTCCGCATCATGAGCTTCAAACCCGGCGACTCCGAGGAAACCACGCCCCCGGAAGTCTTCCGGCGCATCGACCAGGTCAGCCGCATGTTCCAGGACGCCGGCCTGCAAGCCGTCCATGAAAACTGCATGAATTACGGCGGCATGAGCTGGCGCCACGCCTTGGAACTGCTCGACCATTGCCCCGCCCTGAAATGGGTCTTCGACACCGGCAACCCTGTCTTCAATCCCGACCGCATCAAACCCAAACCCTGGCCGCGCCAGGATGCCTGGGAATTCTGGGAGCATGTGCGCGATCACGTCGTCCACATTCACATCAAGGACGCCACTTATGTCCCCGCCAAAAACGATTGCGACTACAATTACCCCGGCGAAGGCCAGGGCAGCGTGCGGCGGATTCTGCAAGACGCCTTTTCCCGGGGCTACGACGCCGGCATTTCCATCGAGCCGCATGTCGCCGTCGTGTTCCACGACCCTTCTGTAAAAGCCAGTGACAAACAAATTTACGACAGCTACGTCAGGTATGGCCGCAACTTGGAAAAAATAATAAATGAAATAAGGAAGTAACCCTATGCCAAATCGAAATCAGCCCTTCAAAACCGTCCGCATCGAACACGTCCTGCCCCAAATCAACCGCCGCCACTTCATCTACACGTCCGCCCTTGCCGCCAGCGCGCTTGCCGCCGGCCTCCCCGCCTTCGCCGCCAGGACCAATTACAAGTCCCCCAATGAAAGACTCAATATCGGCGGCATCGGCGTCTCCGGCAAAGGCGAAGTCGATCTCGCGGGCGTCTTCAGCGAAAACATCGTCGCCCTCTGCGATGTGGATTCCGACAACCTCGCCGCCGCGCTGCAAAAATTTCCCCACGCCCGCACTTATTCCGATTACCGCGTCATGATCGAAAAGGAAAAAAATCTCGACGCCGTCACCGTCAGCGTTCCCGATCATCATCACGCTCCCGCCGCCATCCGCGCCATCAAGGCCGGCAAACATGTCTATTGCCAAAAACCCCTGACCCATACGATCTGTGAAGCCCGCCAATTGGCCCTCGCCGCCCGCGAACACAAGGTCGCCACCCAAATGGGCAACCAGGGCCATGCCGGCGCGGGAGTGCGCGAACTTTGCGAAATGATCTGGTCGGACGTCATCGGCCCCATCCGCGAAGTCCATTGCTGGACCGACCGCGCCAAAGGCTGGTGGCCGCAAGGTCTCACCCGCCCTGCGGGTTCCGATCCTGTGCCAGCCCATTTGAATTGGGACCTCTGGCTCGGCCCCGCTCCACAACGCCCCTACCTGGATCTTTGGCCCGCCGACATGCGAAGCCACATCATAAAAATGGCCGGCCACGTTTATCATCCGTTTTCCTGGCGCGGTTGGTGGGACTTCGGCTGCGGCGCTTTGGGCGACATGGGTTGCCACATCATGGACGGCGCCGACTGGGCCTTGAAACTGGGCGCTCCCACCTCGGTTGAGCTGGTCAGTTCCTCGGCCAGAACGCCCGAAATGCCGCCGGACTCATCCGTCCTTCGCTACAACTTCCCCGCTCGCGGCGACATGCCCGCCTGCGCCCTGACTTGGTACGATTCCGGCCAGAAACCGCCCCGCCCCGCCGAATTGGAAGCAGCCGAACTTGAAGATAACGGCACCCTTTTCATCGGCGAAAAAGGCAAAATCATCACCGGCGTCTATGGCGAAAAACCGCGCCTGCTTCCCGAATCGAACATGGCCGACTACAAGCGTCCGGCCAAAACAATCCCCCGCGCGCCCAAAAACGATCCTTACCTCGACTGGATTCGCGCCTGCAAAGGCGGCCCCGCCGCCGGCTCCAACTTCGACGTCTCCGGCCCCTTCAGCGAATGGGTCCTGCTCGGCAACCTCGCCTTGCGCACCGGCAAGAAAATTGAATGGGACTCCGTCAACCTCCGCGTCACCAACGTCCCCGAGGCCAACGAAATGATCAAGGGCGAGTACCGCCACGGCTGGAAAGTGTAGCCCAAAGCCGGACGGCTCCTTACTGGAAGTCGCGGGGTTTGAATTACTTTGATGCGGCCGCCACCGGCGCGGCATCCGCCTTGGCGGGCAGAGGAATCACCTGGTTTTGCCAACCCAGCTTGGCGCACACGAAATAGACCACAGCTCCCACGATGAACGCCGCCACCGGCGCCGCCGGCACGGGGTAGATGTTCAAAGTCGGCATAATCCCGACCACAAAACCCGCCAGCCAGGCGATCCAGCCTGCCGGATTGAAACCCGCCCGCGGGCCGGACCATTTCTTGCCGGACAGCCAGTAATCCACCACCATCGCGCCGCAAATGGGACCAAACGAAGCTCCGATGATCTGGAAAACGATGATCGCCTTGCCCGCCCATCCCGTGACCGCGAGAATGATGCTCACCGCTGTGCCGATGCCGACTGACACGAACGGATTAACCTTGGGCAGCGTGGTTTTGAAACTGTTGGCGGCGATAAAAGCGGAGAAGCACGCCGGAGGAAAAGCGGCCAGCGCCAGCAGGAACAAAATCAGGGGCGCGCTCTTGCCCATGATGACCGGAATCAGAGGAGAAGCTTCCAGAATCAGACTGGGTGTCCCGGGCGGATTCGCGGAAACCGCCGCCTGCGTTGCCGCCGTCGCCGCCTTGACGCTGAGATCGGGCGAACCATAAGCGCCCGCCACCACCACAAGCCAGACGCCCGCCGTCACAACAATGGCCAGGGCAATGCCGATATACCCGCCCATTTGCACGTCCTTCTTGTCCCGGCTGTTGGTTCCAAAATCAACCCCGGCCGCGCCGGCTGTGGCAAAAAAGCCGACCACATAGGTCATCATCGCCGCCAGCACGCCAAAGGCGCCCAACGCATCCGGGATGCCCGGCGTCAGGGTTTTGTTCAGGGCAATGAATTTCTGCGGATCGAAACTGCCGAGAGTCCCCGCCGTCTTGGTGACAAGGATGAGCAAAATCGCCAGAGGAATCAGCGGCAGATAAGTCGCAACCTTGGCCACATATTGGATGCCCTTCAAGCCGACGAAAGCCGCCAGCACCCCCCACACCACCATGATCATCCAGGGAGCCGCGGGAATGACCAGCGCCAAAGCCAGCGAGGAGAAATAAATATTAACGCCCACCCAGCCGAATTGCAGCACACCCATCAAAAATCCCGGCATCAGAAACCCGCCCTGCGCTCCAAAGGTGGAAGTCCCCACGATATACAGGGGCAACCCCGTCTTCATGCCCAGCAACCCGGGAATCAGGTAGAAAAGGAAATGACAAACCAACGCCGCCAGCACCAGGCTGATCAGCGCCCACGCCACACCTTGCGAAAGCATGCCGCCCGCGCTATGAGCGGTGACGGAATCCTGCCAGAACACGAACCAGAGAAAAATGCCCGCGTAAGTTGGCGCCGTGTTGGTGTACCACGGGGCGCGTTTCCCAATGGGATTGGGGACCGCGCTGGTGATGTATGAGGGAAGCTGGCTCCCCTGCTGTTTGTCTTGATTATTCATAACGCACTGATCTGACGGTTGGGGTTGATGATGGAACCAAAGTTACGAACGCGCCATCGGTCCGCGTCGACGGATGCGGCCGTGGATTCCGGCCGGTCATGACGATGACTTTTGGCGAAACTGCCTGCCACTAAGATAGGGAGCATTGACCCCAGCATACCCAAATCCGACGCCGCGCTGTCAAGGTCAAATTACGCCCGGCCCAAACCCAAATCCCCAAATCCCGCTTCCCTCAGACGCATTGCGGTTCCTCGATCTCGCGGGGCGGCGCGGACGACAGGGTGCCGTCCGCCGCTTCGGGATACTCGAATATCCGGCCCTCGAAATTGCGCAGCACCACCCGGTCGCTGTTCCGGCTCAGGATGTAATCCGGATTGATCGGGACCTTGCCGCCGCCGCCAGGAGTGTCGACGACAAATTGGGGCACGGCATAGCCGCTGGTGTGACCGCGCAGGCCTTCCATGATTTCCAGCCCCTTGCGCACGCTGGCCCGCAAGTGAGCCGACCCTGAAATCAAATCACATTGATAGATGTAGTAGGGCTTCACCCGGCACATCAGCAGCTTCTGCATGTGCGCCCGCATCACCGTCAGATCATCGTTCACGTTGCGCAAAAGAACCGATTGATTGCCCAGCGGGATGCCCGCATCCGCCAGCCGGCCCAACGCGTCCCGCACTTCCGTCGTCAATTCCCGCGGATGATTGGAGTGGATGCTGATGAACAGCGGATGATATTTTCTCAGCATGGCGCACAACCCGGGCGTGATGCGCTGGGGCAAAAACACCGGGATGCGCGTGCCGATGCGCAAAAATTCAATGTGCGGTATGGCTCTCAACCGGCCCAGCAGGTATTCCAACTTCTCATCGTTCAACAACAGCGGGTCTCCTCCGCTGAGCAGAACGTCCCGGACTTCCGGATGTTGCCGGACATACTCAATCTGCCGGTCAAATTCTGGATGAAAATCATACCCCGTCGCGTTGCTCACCAGCCGCGAACGCGTGCAATACCGGCAATAGGCCGCGCACCGGTCCGTGACCAGAAACAACACGCGATCCGGGTAGCGATGCACCAAGCCCGGCACCGGCGAATGGGTGTCTTCCCCGCAAGGATCGCTCATCTCCCAGGGCGCGGTGTGCGTTTCCTGGACACGCGGGATCACCTGGCTTCGGATCGGGCAATTCTCGTCCGCCGGATCGATCAGGTTGAAAAAATAAGGCGGAATGCTCAGGGCCAGTTTGTGATTGGCCAGCATGGTTCCGGCATGTTCTTCCGGCGTCAGGGAAGGCAACAGCCGTTGCAATTGCTCCAACGTCGTAATGCGGTTTTTTAACTGCCACCGCCAGTCGTTCCAATCCGCATCGCTGACATCGGCCCAAAAACCCCTTCCCGCGGAGTGAAACTCTTTCAAGGCGTGGAATGTTGTCGGATTGGGATTCTCCCCCTCTCGACGCGCCAACGTGTTACTTTGCATCGTTAAGGCACTATAATTTTGATCGTCCCTATGTCAAGTGATGGCCCAATCTGCCACTGGCAGATCATCCCCCAAATTTGTCAAACCGGCCCCCTTTCCCCATTTCAGAACATTACCAGACCCAGTTTCACCCAAATCCGGCACCTTTATCGTTAAATTATATTCCTCAATCACCGCTGAAAAAAATTCCTAAATATTTTTTCCCCATCAATTACCCCGGCCATTTTGATTGAATCCCGGTAGGGTGAGACTCTGTCGAACCCTGACTCGATTTATTGTCCATCGATCGGATTGGGGTTCGACGGAGATGGAACTTCCGAAGCGGCAAAAGGCTGGCCCGCTTTGCGGGCTGTCTCACCCTACCGAGAGGGAAATTTGGTCCACCCTGCCATCTACCAAGCGGAGAATAAGCTGATCCTACCGGGAGGGAGAATGATTTTGACCCCCTTTTCCAGCACCGATTGCGGTGCCTTCCTCTATTGTGCTGACTTCAAACCCTAACTCGATTGTAGGACAATAAATCGAATTGGGGTTCTGACTCCAGCCCGCCCAAAATAAAACTGTTTTTTCCTTTTTTTCTTGACTCCGTGCCTGCGCGCCTCTCATGCTCCCTACCAGTTAATCAAAAATACCTGAACAGTTCCAAACTATGGAACGAAAAGATAATGCCGACAAACAACCCGCGACGATGATGGACAAAAAGCCAAATTGGAAATCCCAGGTAAACTAAACAAACGACAGTTCACTCACGATATGAACCACAAATCAAATCTTAAATCGCTGTTAACATTTATGAGATGCGGTGTTTGTTTATATCTGTCAACGTTGGTCTTTCTTGCGGCCGCCATCTCTTTGAGAGCAGAATCACCTTCTTATGCCGGGGTTTATATTGGGCAGACAACTGACAATTTGGGAGGGTTTGCCTTGTTCGTCGATGGAAATCAACAGGCGGTCCTGATTGGCGGATATAATTACAATGATGACAATGGCGATGCCCTCTATGGTTCCTGTACGGTCGATGCCAGCGGGAATGGAAATTCCGATATCAGCGACGTCACCACCTCGTTCACCATTTCGACCAACGGGTTGGTCAGCTTCAACGGGAGCGCCGACGATGGTTCTTATTCCTACCATATGGAGGGTTCCATGGCTTCGAGCGACCCTTTTCTTTCCGTTTCCGGGTTGTATAGTGTCAACCTTTCTGGAAGCCAAACTCTCACGGCAATTGTAGCGCCCGACGGCTGGATCTACCGCAGTTCGCCCAACCACGGGGGTGGGGGCCGTGTTCAGGTCACGGCCTATGGCAAGCGCACCACAGAGAGCAGCCTGGGCCATAATGTGAATACTTTCACGTTGAATCAGAATGCGACCATCAATCTTTCCGGCGTCTATACGCTCAAGCGCGTGGATACCGTTGGGCCGGTAACCAACTCCGCCATCCTGACCGTCAATCCGCCGAATGCGGGTACCATTGCAGGGATCAAGAACGGGCAAGTGTTGGAAATCGGCGCCAGCTATCCGGTCAGCGCTTACGAGCAAGGGCTATTTTTTTTCCGATTGGACTGATGGCAGCGGAAACGTTCTTTCCCGCGCCGCGAAATTCGACTATCAGGACACGGACGGTAAACTGACGGCAAATTTCGTTTCGAATCCATTCTACAACACACCTCTGGCCGGCACTTACGTGGGCCTTTATTATGACGCCACGAATGGACCGTTTGTCGTCAATTCGGGTTACATTACCATCGCGGTGAGCGCGACGGGCCATCTTTCCGGCAAGCTCTACAATGCGGATTACAGCAAGACTGTGCCGTCGTTGTCCGGGCAATTGACCGGAAACGGGGCGATGGCGACGGCAACGCTGCAGGCGGTTCAATTCGGCAAGCATTACGCGCAAGTCACGCTGCAAGTGGCTACCGATACAAATCTGAACGATGCAGGCGCGGGAACGTTGACGGGTTTCGTGAATTTCTACAGTAATCTGGAGCTAACCAATCTGATTTATTCATCCGCCATTGACGGGAAACTTGCGCTTTACACGAGCAATACACCCCTTGGAAATTACAATTTCGCCATTGCGCCGCTTTCCGCTGATCCAGCGCAAGGACCCGGTGGTTACAGTCTGGGGACCGCGACCATCAGCAAAAAAGGAGCCGTCGCGCTGACCCTCAACCTGGCCGATGGTGCCTCGCCGCCGATTTCCTTTGCCACTGCTTTGGCCAAAGACGGGACCTGTCCGGTTTATGCAGCGCTTTACGGCGGTGAGGGGTTGATTATGGGGTGGTTGCAGTTTAACACGACCGTTTCGGGGACTCTTGATTGGTTCACCGCGTATGAGTTCAAAAGCTCCATCTACCCGAATGGATTTAGCGGCATGCCGTCGGTCAACGGTGATCTTTATGTGTCGCCCAAGGCCGGAACGAACGTCATGGGGTGGACGAGCGGCGGCGTCTTCGCGATTGACGTGGGATACAGCGGGCTGAGTCTGCCGGATGAAACGGACATTCCTCTGACGTTCAATCCCGCTAAAAATACATTTGCGAACACAGGCAATGTCTCCATCACCTTCAAGTCGTCCAATCGCGCGTTGTCCGAAACTCTCCCGGAGAGCCCCAAAAAGGTCAATTTCTCCGGCGTGGTGTTCAATGGCACGGGATACGGTTTTTATAAAGGAACCAACGGCGAAACAGGACCGATTGTGATTTCCCCGCCTTGACGGCGGCCGGGCAAAAAAGGGCCATCCTTGGCATGGTTCGTTTCAGTTGGATGCGCAGCCTGCGGTGGAAAATAAATGAGAAAGAAAACAGCCCATGCTGCAGGGGTCAATCCTACAATTTACAGGATGACAGACAAGGGTGGTTTTGGTAATAGGTCTGCATGCCACGTTCGTTGCGAATTGAATTTCCCGGCGCTATTTATCACGTCATGAGCCGGGGCGACCGGCGAGAGAACATCTATCTTGATGATGACCGGCAGGAGTTCATCAAGACCCTCGCTGAGGCGTGCTTGAAAACCGGCTGGCAGATTCACGCTTTCTGCCTTGTGGGCAATCACAAAGCGACGACAGAGCGACCCGGAAAAACTGGCGATGGCGACAAGAATCCGCAAGGAAACCATTTTGCCAATGCGGACGATTGCCCAACTTGTGGGATTGGGCGCAACCACCGCCGCCAACGCGAATCTGCAAGCGTGGAAAAAACAGGAGAAAATCTAACATGCAAAAAGATAAATTGTTAGGACTGCCCCCTGCTACTGCTATGAGTTATTCTGTTGATGTACAAGCAAAGGAAAGGCTCTACAAAGAGGTAGGCAAATTAATGGTTGATCATGGTTTCGTTGCCGATGGTCCATACTGGCGACGTAAGAGTAATGAAACGATAGCCTCTCTCTTTATTGAAAACTACCACTCAAGCTTTCTATCCTATGTCTCCGTGGGAGTTTATGTAATTGGATTGAGCAACAAAAGGACAAGGAAGCCAAAACTGGGTCAGATGCACGGGTGGACCCGATTGGCTCAGTTGACACCTGCGACAACGCGACCGCAAATCGCTTTAAAGGGAGACGGAACGGAGGATACCAGCAAAATGGTTGACGAAGTGGTGTATGCAATCAGAAACGTGGGTCTTGAGATTTTGGATGAACTTTCGTCTCTGGAGGGAACGAAACGGCTGATTGATAAGTATGGCGACTGTAGATGGTATATTGGACCGCTTTTGAAGGAAAAACTTTATGAAAATCCTGTAATTCAGATTAGTGGGACATTGGCGTTACGGGACTGGGAAATTTCGGGGTCAGTTGACCCATATCATAAATAACCTGGAACAGCAACCAATAGCAGGCTTTGGGCCAACTTTTCACATGGCGGTGCCAAATATAGCTTCTTGGAGTTCGCGGCCTTGCCGTAAGGGCAGGTGCGCCTTCTCATCTATTCATCCGAACGCCTCAACGTAAGCGTCATGCAAGGCGCCTCTTGACAGAGTGTCCGGAGATTAGCAGAGGCGT
>CAZLEE010000139.1:0-11835 GCA_964558455.1 uncultured Verrucomicrobiota bacterium
CAAACAACCGCTTTGAGCGGTTCACGCTATTTCAAGCCTCCGGCTCTGCCGGAGGCTACTGACTCTCAACCCCGATCCCAATCCCATCCTAATCCGCGAGAAGGGGAGATATGAGTGGACAGCGGCTGCGAATGAGGGCACTCTAACTCACATGAAATCCACGACTGCCACCAATCCGGCTGATGTACGCGAGTGGTCTTCAATTTTGAGGCTTGAATGTCAAGCAAACCACCACGGGCGGTTACTGGATCGTTTTCAGGAGTGGGATTGCTCTTCGCATAAGGCAGGTGAGCCTTTTGAATTTGGGCGCGTGCCCGCGCACGAGAAATGGATTGCAGACGTTTTTATCGTCAAGCCGCCCGAAGGCGACTTTATTGGCTTTGATGACCAAATTGAGTGGTTATGCAGGCGACTTGAGACAAATACGAAACTCTTGCAGTCCATACTCAAGGATGGCGGTCAGATCGGAGTTCGCTTTTCGTATTTCGGCGGCCAAAACGTTGGGTGCTTTGCCCCTACGGTTGAGCATGTTGGAATCCTCGCAAAATTCCGAGTGAAGTCATCGTTCCAATTTTGCGTTGACCCAACTCAGGCTTGGTGGGGCCATCCAAGCGTCCACCGCTGTCCAAACCAGAGTTAGTTATCGGGTATTAAGCAATCGCGCCCCGAATGGCGCTTCTATTGGACCAGCGCGGGCTGCAACTGCTTGATCGGCTCCGGGGTCTTGTAATGGCGCTTCAGCCCGACTTCGGTCAACAACCCGCCGCCCACCCGGGCGATGAATTCGGGGAAGTTGCGTTCCACATGGTCCCGAATCATCTTCTGACCTGATTTGGAGGTCCAAAATTCCTCTTCCAGCTTGGAAAGGGCGATGCCGGCCTCTTCGGGCGACATGTTTTCGCGCTTGCCCAGGAGCCAGACCAGTTCCTTGTCGCCCGGCAGGCAGACCGGGAACGGCACAAATTTCAACGCCATTTCCTGCTCTTCGTCGGTGATCGCGTCCGCCGGCCCGACTTTGATTTCGCTGCTGAACTGGTTCCCTTCGGGCAGCGCCACTTCCACAGCCAGGCTCTGCTCTTTTTTGTTGGGCTTGAGCGTGATGTCGCCATCGCCAAAGGAGGAGGCCAGTTGGAGTTTTACGTCATCAACGGTTTTCTGCTCCAGGTCGGGCAATTTGATTCCGCCGCAAAATTTCTCAAAAGCGACGATGCGGGCCTTGGCTTTGAGTTCGGTTTCAATCGCCTGATAAATTTTGTCGGCCAATTGCGGGTCGTGAGTGGCTTTGGGGAGGACGCGTTTGAGCAAATCCAGCAATTGCGCCTCAGTCGATTTCTTAGATTCTTTTTTCATAATAAAAACGGCTGCTGTTGTGCGGCATTTTTCGGCGGAGCGCAATGCGCATATTGAAAAAAGGCAATCCTGTCTATTTCAAAGTTTGACTTTGAAATAGACATTGGACGTGCATCCGCTGCGGGGGGCGGTTTTTGAATGCTGGGTGGTTTCGGAAATCATCAAACAGCGGTTCAATCATGGCGAAACCGGAGGCGTTTACTTTTTCCGCGACGAGGCCGGGCTGGAAAGCGACGCGCTGGTGCAGGGGCGCAAGACCATGAAAATTGTCGAGGTCAAGGCCGGACAGACCACTTCCTCTGATTGGGCGTCCTCCTCGCGGAAGATAATGGATTTGTTTGCCAACACGAAACAGAAGCTGTCTCCCGTGGTGGTCTATGGCGGAAACGAAAAACAGGAGCGCAACGGTGTGACTTACCTTCCGTGGCACGCCATTCAGGATTATTCGTGGGTCGAATGACGGGAAGCAGTAGCCGAAAGCGAAAAAACCCTGCACAGTAGTTATCCATGGGTGCATAGGCGGTATTCCAAAATGGCGGAGGGCGGGCGGGTTTTTTATTGCAACCCGTTGGCTCTCAGGATTCAATTTGCCAGGAGGGAACTGGCATGGAAAAGGCTAAGGTGTTTGCGCGGTCTTATTTTGCCCCCGCATGAATACCGAGAATGCCCGGAAATGGATTTTGATTGTGGACGACGATGCGTCCGTGTGTCTAATGCTGGCGCGGGTGCTTGGCGGGGAGGGATACAAGGTGCTGACCGCGGCGAACAGCGTTGACGCACTGGACATGACGGAGACATCATTAATGGATCTTGTTTTGCTTGACCTCAATATGCCGCATACAAACGGATGGGAGATTCTGGCAGCATTCGCCGCCAGGAAGATCGCCCCACCCGTCATCATCATTACCGCCGTCCCCAATCAACAGGCGGCGGCCAGGGCAGCCGGGGTCGAAACCGTTTTGGAGAAACCGCTGGATTTTCCGCGCTTGATTCAAACCGTCAACCAATTGCTTTTCAAATCCGCCACCGAGCCTCATTTCCCATGAATAATCAGGAACCTTCCGCTGCCGGCAAATCCCCTTCGGGAAAGCCCGGCCCATCCTTGCCGCAATCGAATCCGGGGCATCCGGCAGATGCCGCCGCCGCCAACCCGGACAAGCATCATTGGCTGCCGGGGGTGCTGATCGCAGCCACGCTGATCCTGGTGGTTGCCTTTTTCATCTATTCCCACGGCAAAAAAACAAAGCTGCCCATGCCGCCGCCCGTGGCCATCAACGTCATCCCCGTCCGGCAAGGGGACATCCAGGTTCTGGTCCGGGCCATTGCATCGGTGCAACCGGTTTACACGGTCTCCATTTCCCCGCGCGTGGACGGCCGGGTGGAAAGCGTCAATTATCAGGAAGGCCAGATGGTGGCTTCCAACGATCTGCTGGCGGTGATTGATCCCGGTCCTTATGCGGCGCAAGTGACGGCCGCGGAGGGGCAATTGGCCCGCGACAAAGCCGTGCTGGAAGGTGCGCAGGTGGATTTGCAGCGTTACCTGACGGCGGTGCAAAAGAACGCGGTTCCCAAACAGCAATACGACGATCAATTGGCCTTGGTGCATCAGGATGAGGGCGCGGTGAAATATGACGAGGGACAATTGGCCGGGACCAAGGTGCAGTTGGACTACTGTTATATCCGGGCGCCCTTCGCCGGGCGGGTGGGATTGCGCATGGTGGATCCGGGCAACGTCGTTCACGCGGCCAACACCAACGCCCTGCTCGTGCTGGCGCAGTTGCAGCCCATCACGGTGGTTTTCAACGTGGCCGAGGATTATCTGCCCCAAATCCAGGAACAATTGAAGGGCGGCGCGCCCCTGACGGTCGAAGCCTGGGACCGGGCCGAGGAAAACAAGATCGCCACCGGCTCGTTCCTGACCCTGGACAATTTGATTGACTCATCAACCGGCACGATCAAGGTGAAGTCGGTTTTTTCCAATGAAGACCTCAGCCTTTTTCCGAACCAGTTTGTCAACGCCAAGCTCATCATCAAAACGCTGCACGGGGTCAATCTGGTTCCATCCTTCGCCGTGCAACGCAATCCGACCGGCGCATTTGTCTATGCCGTGACCAACGAGACCGTGACCACCAACGGGATGACCACAAACATCACCGCAGTCACCATGCGCTCCATCAGCATCGGCACGGCCAATGACACCGTCACGGAAGTGACCAAGGGATTGCACTCCGGCGAAACCATTGCGACGAACAACTTCAACAAACTGGGCGAAGGAGTGAGAGTCAAAGTGCGTCAGCCGGGCGAAGAACACAACCTCGGCAAACCGGGCGCGGCCACAAATTCCGGCGGCGACGCGCAACACAAGCATGGGAAAAAGTCGCAGACGGAAAAAGGTTCATGAACCCATCGCGGATTTTCATATTAAGGCCGGTCGCCACGACGCTATTCATGGCGGCGATTTTGCTGGCGGGATTGGTGGCCTACCAGCAACTGCCGGTGTCCGCCCTGCCGGAGGTGGATTTTCCAACCATCCAGGTCATCACGTTTTATCCCGGAGCCAGCCCGGATGTGATGGCGTCGGCCGTGACCGCGCCTTTGGAACGGCAATTCGGCGAAGTGCCGGGTTTGAACCAGATGACCTCCACCAGCTCAGGCGGCAGTTCGGTCATCACGATGCAATTCGCGCTTTTTCTCAACATTGATGTCGCCGAGCAGGAAGTGCAGGCCGCCATCAACGCCGCCCAGACCTATTTGCCCCAGGACCTGCCAACACCGCCCATTTACAGCAAATCCAATCCGGCCGACGCCCCCGTATTGACCCTGGCGCTGACCTCCCAGTCGCTGCCCTTGTCCCAGATTGAAGATTTGGCCGACACCCGGCTGGCGGAGAAAATCTCCCAGCTTTCCGGCGTCGGCCTGGTGACGATCGTCGGCGGACAGAAGCCGGCGGTGCGAATTGAAGCCAATCCGACCGCCCTCGCCTCCTATCATCTCAACTTGGAAGACCTGCGCACGGCGCTTCAGCAAACCACCATCAACCAGGCGAAGGGAAATTTTGACGGCCCGCAAACTTCCTACCAGGTCAACGCCAACGACCAACTGACCACGAGCAAGGAATACACCAGGGTGGTGGTGGCCTATCGCAACGGCGCGCCCGTCATGCTGACCGATGTGGCCGACATAGTGGACGGGGTGGAAAATATCAACCAGGCCGCGTGGATGGACAAGGCCCCGGCCGTGATCGTCAACATTCAACGCCAGCCGGGAGCCAACACCATCCAGGTGGTGGACCGGATCAAGGCGCGCCTGCCCCAACTCCAGGCCGCGCTGCCCAAGGCCGTTGATATGTCCATTCTGACCGACCAGACGATCACGATTCGCGCCTCGGTGGCCGGTGTGCGGTTTGAATTGCTCATCACCATCGTGCTGGTGGTGTTGGTCATCTTCGTTTTCCTGCGCAACTTTTCCGCCACGGTCACTCCCAGCGTGGCCGTGCCGCTCTCGCTCGTCGGCACCCTGGCGGTGATGTATCTGCTGGGATACAGCCTGGACAATCTTTCCCTGATGGCCCTGACCATTTCAACGGGGTTCGTGGTGGACGACGCCATCGTCATGATCGAGAACATATCGCGCTACATCGAGCAGGGCGAAACGCCGCTGGCGGCCGCGCTCAAGGGCGCCGGGCAGATTGGTTTCACCATTATTTCGCTCACCATCTCGCTGGTGGCGGTGTTGATTCCGCTTTTGTTCATGCAAGACATTGTGGGACGGCTCTTCCGCGAATTTGCCGTGACGCTCAGTGTGACGATCCTGGTTTCGGCGGTGGTTTCACTCACCCTCACCCCCATGATGGCGGCGCATTTTCTTTATCACATACCGGAAGAAAAACAGGGACGGCTTTTCCGCGCCTCCGAACGCGCTTTCCAGAGCGTGCTTCATTTTTACGCGCGCACGCTGAAGGTGGTGCTGGAATGGCGTGTCGTCACCCTGCTCATCGCCGTGGCCACGCTGGTCCTGACCATTGTGCTTTATATCATGGTGCCGAAGGGATTTTTCCCGGTGCAGGATACCGGCGTTATCCAGGGCATTTCGCAGGCGTCGGAATCCATCTCGTTCCAAGCCATGTCCGCCGCCCAGCAGCAACTGGCCGATGTCGTGTTGCAAGACCCGGCGGTGGAGAACATTTCCTCCTTTATCGGGGCCGACGGCATCAACACCACGCTCAACAGCGGTCGCATGTTGATCAATCTCAAACCGCTGGATGAGCGGAAAATCAGCGCGGCGGAAGTCATCCGCCGCCTCCAGCCGGAGCTGGCCAGAATCGGCAACATCATACTTTACATGCAGCCGGTGCAGGACATCACCATTGAGGACCGGGTCAGCCGCACCCAGTATCAATACACCCTGGAAGATGCCGATGCGGCCGAGTTGCAGGTGTGGACCGACAGGTTGATGGAGAAATTGCAGGGGCTGCCCGAACTGCGCGATCTGGCCACGGACCGGCAACTGGACGGAATGCAAGTCGAACTGGTCATTGACCGGGTCACAGCCGCGCGGCTCGGCATCACGGCGCAACAGATTGACGAGACCCTTTACGACGCCTTCGGCCAACGGCAAGTCTCGACCCTTTTCACCCAGTTGAACCAGTACCATCTCGTGCTCGAAGCCACGCCGGCGTTTCAACGCAACCCCTCGAAATTGAACGATATTTACATCCAATCGGCCTATGGCGGCTCCGTGCCGCTCAGCACGTTCGCCCATTTCCAGACCAAGACCGCGCCCCTGTCTGTCAATCATCAAGGGCAATTCCCCTGCGTGACGATTTCCTTCAACCTGGCCCCGGGCGCCGCCTTGGGCGAGGCATCCGCCGCGGTGGAAAAGGCGCAAAAGGAATTGAACATGCCCGCCTCCGTGCAGGCCGCCTTCCAGGGGACGACCGCTTCCTTCAAGGCCTCGCTGGCCAATGAGCCGCTCCTCATTCTGGCCGCGCTGGTCACGGTTTATATCGTGCTCGGCGTCCTTTACGAAAGTTTCATCCACCCCATCACCATTCTGTCCACCCTGCCCTCGGCCGGCGTGGGGGCGATCCTGGCCCTGATGCTCTTTCACCAGGATCTGGGGGTGGTGGCCTTGATCGGCATCATCCTGCTCATCGGCATTGTCAAGAAGAACGGCATCATGATGGTCGATTTCGCCCTCCAGGCGGAAAGGGACGAGGGGAAGACGCCGGTGGAGGCGATTTATCAGGCCTGTTTGCTCCGGTTCCGGCCCATCATGATGACGACCATGACGGCGTTGCTGGGCGGTTTGCCCCTGGCTTTGGGCACCGGCTATGGCGCGGAATTGCGCCGGCCGCTGGGCATCTGCATGGTGGGCGGCCTGATCGTCAGCCAGGTGTTGACTTTATACACGACACCCGTGATTTACGTGTTCATGGACCGGTTCGCCCGCAACAAAGGCCCGCTCAAGCTTGAGTCGCAGGCCCAAGCCGCGCCGGCTGAGGGCGCGCCCGTGTCGCCATGAACATCTCCGCCCCTTTCATCCGCCGGCCCGTGGCCACGACGCTGCTGACCATCGCCGTCTTCCTCGCCGGGGCGGTGGCCTTCAGATTGCTGCCCGTTTCGCCCATGCCGCAGGTCGATTATCCAACCGTCACGGTCGGGGCTGCCCTGCCCGGAGCCAGCCCGGAAATCATGGCCTCGTCGGTCGCCGCGCCCCTGGAACGGCAGTTCGGCCACATCGCCGGTGTCAATGAAATGAGTTCCTCCAGCTCGCTGGGATCGACCAGCATTGCGCTGCAATTCGATCTCAGCCGCAACATCGACGGGGCGGCGCGCGATGTCCAGGCCGCCATCAATGCCGCCCGCAGTTATTTGCCGGCCAATCTGCCCAGCAACCCCACCTGGCGCAAAGTCAACCCGTCCGACTCGCCCATCATGATCATGGCGCTGACTTCGGATATCTATACGCGCGGCCAGCTTTACGATGCGGCTTCCACCATCATGCAACAGGCTCTTTCCCAGGTGGACGGGGTCGGCCAGGTCCTGGTGGGCGGCAGTTCGCTCCCGGCCGTGCGGGTGGAGGTCAATCCGATGCAGTTGAACAACTGCGGACTGGGCCTGAGCAATATCCAGGCTGTTTTGCAGGGGGCCAACGCCAACCTGGCCAAGGGCCAGATTTGCGACGGCCACACCACGGCCGACATCACCGCCAACGACCAGTTGCTCAAGGCCGCCTATTACCAGAACCTGATCATCGGCTATCATAAGGGCGCCGCGGTCAAACTTTCCGACGTCGCTACCGTCTGGGACTCGGTCGAGAATCTGCGCGCGGGCGGATTTGCCGACGGCGAGCCATCGGTGGTCATCATCATTTTCAAGCAACCCCAGGCAAATGTAATTGACACAGTGCGGCGCGTCCGCCAGACCCTGCCGGCCTTGCAGGCGTCCGTCCCGGCGGCGATCAAGCTGACCATCGTGGCCGACCGGACGATCACGATCCAGGCCTCGGTGCATGATGTGGAAAGGACCCTGATCATATCCATCATCCTGGTCATCCTGGTGGTGTTCATTTTCCTGCGCAGCGTCCGCGCCATTCTGATTCCGGCCGTGGTGGTTCCCATTTCCCTCATCGGCACATTCGGCGTCATGTACCTGTGCAACTTCACCCTTGACAATCTGTCCCTCATGGCTCTGACCATTTCGACGGGATTTGTGGTGGACGATGCGATCGTGGTGATTGAGAACATCAGCCGGCATATCGAGCAAGGCGTTTCGCCGGTGCGGGCCGCCCTGCTCGGGGCCAAGGAGATTGGTTTCACGGTGTTGAGCATCAGTCTGTCGCTCGTGGCGGTGTTCACCCCCATCCTCCTCATGGGCGGATATGTCGGACGCCTTTTCCGCGAATTCGCCGTCACGCTCTCCGTGGCCATTCTCGTCTCGCTGGTCGTGTCGCTCACCACCACGCCGCTGATGTGTTCGCGCCTGCTCCGGGCGGAAAGCGAGGAGAAGCATGGACGGCTCTACCTCGTCACCGGACATATGTTTGACTGGCTGCGCGACCGTTACGCCGGCAGCCTGCGCTGGTTCTTGCGCCATTCCTTCCTGACGCTGAGCATGCTTTTCACCGCTGTTGTCCTCAATGTTCTCCTCATCATGATCGTGCCCAAGGGGCTTTTCCCCCGGCAGGATAACGGCATGCTCGCCGGCGCCATCCTCGGCTCCCAGGACATCTCCTTTCAATCCATGGAGGACAAGCTGAGCCAATTCATCAAAATCGTGTCGGACGACCCGGCGGTCGAACATGTCATCGGCTTCACCGGCGGCAACACGGCCACGGATTCCGGCATGGTGTTTGTCACCTTGAGACCCCTGGCCGACCGGAAAATCGCGGCCAGCGACGTGATCGACCGTCTCCGTCCCAAGCTGGGCCGGGTGCCGGGCGCGACGCTCTTTCTCCAGGCCGGCCAGGACCTCCGCACCGGCGCCCGCCAGAGCAACGCCCAATACCAATATGTCATCCAAAGCGACAGCCTGTCCGACCTGAACAAATGGGGTCCCATCCTGCTGGCGGAAATCAGGAAAATGCACGGCCTGAGCGACGTCAACAGCGATCAGCGCAACAACGGCCTGCAATCCATGCTGACCTATGACCGCGCCACCGCCATGCGCATGGGGGTGAGCGCCCAGACGCTGGACAACACGCTTTACCAGGCCTTTGGCCAGGACGAGGTCTCCACCATGTACACCGAACTCAACCAGTACCATGTGGTCATGGAAGCGGCCACCAACTTCTGGCAAAGCCCGGAGGGCCTGAAATTCATCTATCTCCAAACCACCAACGGCGGCGAAATCCCCCTCCAGGCCATCACCCGCTATCGGACCGAAACCGCCCCCATTGCTGTCAATCACTCAGGCCAGTTTCCTTCCGTGACCATCTCCTTCAACCTCGCCCCCGGCGTGGCGCTGGGGGATGCGATTGATGAGATTGAGGGCGCCGGACAACGTCTGGGCATGCCTTCCACCCTTCACGGTAATTTTGCCGGAACAGCGCAGGTTTTCCAACAATCCCTCGCCAGCCAGCCTTTTCTCATCATCACCGCCCTGGCCGCGGTTTATATCGTGCTGGGCATCCTTTATGAAAGTTTCATCCACCCCATCACCATCCTGTCCACCCTGCCCTCGGCCGGAATCGGCGCCGTCCTGGCTCTCATGTTGTTTAACACCGACCTGAGCGTCATCGCCCTCATCGGCATCATCCTGCTCATCGGCATTGTCAAAAAGAATGGAATCCTGATGGTTGATTTCGCCATCGACGCCGAGCGCAACCGCGGCATGAAACCGGCCGACGCCATTTATGAGGCCTGCATACTCCGTTTCCGGCCCATTCTGATGACGACCATGGCCGCCACTTGCGGGGCATTGCCCCTTGTTTTCGGCCAGGGCACCGGGTCGGAGTTGCGCCGCCCTCTCGGCGTCACCATCGTCGGCGGCCTCATTTTCAGCCAGATATTGACCCTTTACACCACCCCGGTGGTTTACCTTTACTTTGACCGTCTCAACTTGTGGTGGCGCCGCGCGCGGGCAAAATCCCGGCCGGCCCTGCCCGACGCGCCGCCCGCACCGGTATAATAATATGAAAGCCGCCGTCTTTTTATCGTCCGTCCTCGTTGCCCTGGCATTGCTCAATGCCTGCAATCTCGCCCCCAGCTATCAAAAGCCCGCCGTCCAGACGCCCGCCGCCTTCAAGGAAACCAATGGCTGGAAACAGGCCCAACCCCGCGACGCCGTGCTCAAAGGCAAATGGTGGGAGTCGTTCAATGACCCGGCCTTGAACCAGCTCGAAGAGCGCGTCGCCATCTCCAACCAGAATATAGCCGCCGCCCTGGAAAATTTCATGGCGGCCCGCGCCGTGGTCAAACAGGCCCGTTCCGCTTATTATCCCACCCTCGGCGTGGCGCCGTCCGTGGCCAAAGCCCGTCAGCCAAATCTCAACTCTTCCAGCAGCACGACTTACACGACCTATGATCTGCCGGCCGAAGCTTCGTGGGAACCCGACCTCTGGGGCTCGGTGCGGAACACCGTCCGCGCCGCCGCCTACACCGCCCAGGCCAGCGCGGCCACTTTGGAAAACATGAGGCTCTCCGCCCAGGCCGAGCTGGCGGTCGATTATTTCAGCCTGCGCGGCCAGGACCAAATGATCCGGGTTTTCGACGACACGGTCAGGGCTTACGAGGAATCCGTTAGTTTGACAAAAACCCTCTACGAAACCGGCATCGACTCCCAATTGGACGAAGCCCAGGCCGAAGCCCTTCTGGAAACGGTCAAGGCCCAGGCCGAAGCCCTCGCCATCCAGCGCGCGCAATACGAACACGCCATCGCGCTCCTCCTCGGCCAGCCCGCCTCCGCTTTTTCCCTCCCCGCCGCCACCAATGTCACCGTCCTGCCGCCGGTTCCGGTTGGGTTGCCTTCGGCCTTGCTCGAAAGACGCCCCGACATCGCCGCCGCCGAACGCGCCGTCGCCGTCGCCAACGCCCAGATCGGGGTCGCGCGCGCCGCTTATTATCCGACTCTCAGCCTGACCGGCTCCGCCGGCTATGAGAGCACCTCCCTCTCCAGTCTGATTTCGCCCCCCAGTTTCTTCTGGTCCGTCGGCTCGTCTCTTTCGGAAACGATCCTTGATTTCGGACGGCGCAAGGGTGCGAACGAGCAGGCTTTGGCCAATTACCGCTCCACCGTCGCTGGCTACCGCCAGACGGTTCTGACCGCCTTCCAGCAAGTCGAGGATAACCTTGCCGCCCTCCGCATTTTATCCGTCGAAACCGCCCAGCAGGACCGCGCCGTCCAAGCCTCGCAAAAAAGCCTGGATTTATCCACCGACCGTTACCGTCTGGGTGTGGCCAGCTATCTCAACGTCATCACCGCGCAGGAAACGCTGCTGGGCAACCAGCAAACGGCGGTCAACATCCGGACGCAGCAATACACATCCAGCGTCCAACTCATACTCGCCCTGGGCGGCGGCTGGTCCAGCGCCGACCTCCCTTCCACGCGCAAACTGATTTTGAAATCCCAGCCCGACGGGAACACCGGGACGAACAGCGTGGCGCGGTAAAAGGCTGAAACCTGAAACAAGGCGGCGGAAAATCGCATCCACCAATCCCGCCTTCCGCGACTGCTTTAATTATGGCAATTCTTCCCCATCCAGGCCTGCTTCACGACTTCGGCCAACGAGCAATCACCACGCTTCGGAACGGGATACGGGCGGCGCCCTTGGGGCGAATAACTGATACAAACCCGGATTCCCTTCGATTAGACGCGAAGGAGTGTTGGTCATGTTGAGAAGCTCCGCGTTATTCGTCACGCATAAGTAAGTATGGTCGGTGAGGGTTGCATCTTCAATAGTCAGCCCCATAAACTGCTTGGTCGGACCAAAAATCCGGTTCCTCGACGTTTTTAATGGGTAAAAGGGGGAAAATCGGTTTTTCTG
>CAZLEE010000140.1:0-11825 GCA_964558455.1 uncultured Verrucomicrobiota bacterium
TCCGACATGAACAAGAACATTAGCCAGGTCTGGACTTTTCGGTCCGACTCAAATCAAAACGTCAATTATGAAACCTTGCAGTTCATGGACGGGACAACCTCCTGCAACTGCATGGGCTGGACTCGCCGGGTGGCAGTGGATGGAACCCGTTCCTGTAAACATACCCGTTTAGTCGATATGGGCGGGGCGGACGACCATTGCACCGCCACCCACAACTACCAAACCCACAAACCTGAAAGGAAACAAACACATGCCCAAACTCAAATCCACCAAATCCCCCAACTCGGACACAGGAAAATCTCGGTCTGAAATGGGGACAAGAATCATCAATTATATCAGAGCCGGTTACCCAGGGCTTTATCTCGTTTCCCACGAAGAACAGAGGGTGGATGGCGAACTGAAATCCATCTGCCAGGACCTCAAATACAGCCTCGTAGTTTGGAGCGCGGTTGACGGTCTGGTCGATACGGGAAAGAACACCGCCACGCCAGCCAACGATCCTCTCGAAGCCTTGGTCGCAATCCACGAAATGAAGGAAAAAACGATCATCCTGTTCAAGGATTTTCACCTGTTCCTCCAAGACCCGAACCCCGTCCTGGTCCGGCAGTTGAAGGATGTTCTGCTCGAAGCCAAGACGAAACAAAAAACCCTGATCGTGCTGGGTTGCCGTCTTTGCCTCCCGCCTGAGCTGGAGCGGGAACTGACCGTGATTGAGTTCGCGTTGCCTGGAAAAGAGGAGTTGGGGCATGTCCTGTCCAATATCTGCGAATCGGCCAGCATCAAGATGGAGCCGGAGTTGAGGGAGAAGGCCATTGATGCCGCCTCCGGGCTGACCACGATTGAGGCTGAAAACGCCTTCGCCCTGTCCGTCGTGGAATCGAAGGGGATTGACCCGGCGATTGTGGCGCGGGAAAAGGCTGGGGCGGTGAAGAAAAACGGCATCCTGGAACTGGTGGAGGCGAAGGAATCATTGGATCAGATTGGTGGGCAGGCTGGCGTTCTGGCCGTCAAGCACCACGGCGATGGCCGGGACGGTGGCGCTGGTGTTAACGACGAGCTGGCCGGGCGTGCCACTGATGGTGACCAGCAGGCCGGTTTGGCCGGAGAAATCCGTCACCCCGTCGCCGGGATATTGGAAGACGCCGTTTGTTCGGGCGAAAAGTGCTGCGTTCATAATTTCAAATATTTACTGTGTGTTTTGGGTTGTGGGTTGCCGGGTTATTTCTTGCTGGTGATGCCGAAAAGCTCGGGTGATTTGCGGCGGACGGCATCGTGCGCCTGCTGGAAGCTGCAACGATTGGTGACTTTGTAATTGTCAATGGCCTCGTTGCGACTGGCGGACAGGGCGGCTTCATCCTCGCCGCCGACCGACTTGTCCGCCGGCGTGGCGGCGGAGCGGTTGTGAATGCGCGCCGGGGCGATGGCGCCCGGAATGTTGGGCAACGCCTTGAGGTATTCCACCGTGCCGGCCCGATTGGTCACGAGCATATTTTTGACAAACTCGCGCTGTTTCGGGTCAATCTTTTTGGCGAAAACCTCCAAATCGGTTTCGACCTGGGCGGTTTCGAGTTCAGAGACCCGGTTCTTGATTTTCCTGACTTCAGCGAGGGCGGCCGGTTCGGACGCCTCCGCACCAAGTCCCAGTTCTGCGAGGACAGTTTTCATAGTTGTAGTATTGTCTTGTTGCTGATGGTCCGTGCCGCCGAAGGTGGACGGAAATCTGTTTTTGATTTTTCCGGCGGCCATATCGGCGTGCATATTCGCCATGGTGTCGTGGTATACGGCCAGGCTCTTGTTGCCGGCTTTATTGGCCTGGGCTGCGGCGTGTTTGTGCATGGCGGCGGCATGCTCGTGGTCGGATTTTTCCCCCGACTCAAACGCGGCGCGCGAAGCTTCGTGGGCTACGCTGCTGGCGCGCTCCCGCCGGGAACCGCCGGAAGACGCTTCGGCATATTGGTTGCCGTGGAATGGATGGCCGGGGAAATCGCCGTTCAGGATTTTTTCCGCGGCGAAGGCGGCTTCGCGGCGATTGGTGATCTCGCCGCCAATTTCCTGGCTGGCGGCGAGAATAATATCAGCCAGTTTGCTGGCGGTGGAGTCATTCATGCTGTGCCTGTTCGTTATGGGCTTTTGGCCCTTGTTATTGTTGACGTTTGTGAGGGTCAGTCCGTCCAACCTCATTGGGCGAACCTGTTTGGGTTTTTTGCCGTTAAGGACAACCATGTCGGCGGGATTATATTCCGTGCTGAAAAATCTGTAGTCGCCGCCGTCCACCGCTTTTTTGCCGGTGTCGGTCCAGCGGATTTGCCCGTAGGGACCATCGGCGCGATTTTGCAAGGCGGTCAGCCAGCCATAGGCGATGGTTTCCTGGGCTTCGTCATGCTTGAAGTGTTCGTGGTCAATGAGCATGCCGGCGAAGCCAGGCTTGGCGGCTTCAGCGTTGAAACGATTGACGATGCTTTCGCAGGCTTTGTCGTCAATAATCTGGATGATGCCGGCGCGGCGGTTGGGATGCTCGCCCTTGGCTTCGATCTGATACCATCCATCGTCGGGGTGCAGAAAATCGCGATTGAGTATTCGTGTGTTCATGCTAGGTTTCCTTTGCTGGCGTGCAACCGGCTGCAAGCTGTGTCCAATAAGCAGCCCAGCCGAGTAGAGCACCGGGGCAACGCCCGGCGTTCATCTGCCTTCTAAGCCGCTCCGTGTGGGGCGGCATTTTTATTGACTGCTTCATGTTTTTGGATGAAAGGAGGTAATGACCCATGAGGACTGCTTTTTATCCTTGGCCAAAACAACAGCGTGGCCTTGATGTTCCACCACGCGCTTTTCGGCGTCTTGCGGATGGACCGAGACTTTTCCCTTGGCCAGCGTTTCGGGAATTTGGCGCGTGGCGCCCTCACCGTGTTTAGCCAGGGCGTGGGAGATGCCATGCCCACCGGCAAAATCATTGGCTTTGTCACCCGGCGTTCCATATTTGAAATCGACCCGGCCAAGCCCTTTGCGATACATGGCCTTTTGCACGTCCGCCTTTTGGTGGATGCTGCGATCCAACGCCTTGTTGCCGCGCTGGATGTTATCTTTGACAGAAAGACCACCGCCGTTTTTATCCACCCATTTTCCCAGACTGTCACCAGGACGGGGACCGGAACCGGGACCGCCGTTGAGGACTGCGCGGTTGCGGATGGGATGAACGGCTTCGCCTTGCGCCATGCCGTTGAGCACGCCTGCCGTCATGGCATCGGCCAGGGCCGCGCCGAGGCGCGGATTTGAAATGGCAGATTGCACAATTTCAGATTTTGGATCGTTCAGATCGGCTTTCAGTTTACGCAGAGCGTTTTCCATCAGGCGCGGATCATCCAGCTCGGCAATGCCGGCGATGCGGTTGAACAACGGGCCGAGATCGCGCTGCTTGGCGGCCGCGACTTGCGGCAGAGCGTTTTTGATGAGCGTGGTGTCCGGGCCGGGATCGGCGTTTCTATTTTTGACCACAGATGGGACAGGATCAGGAACTGGCAGGCCGGTCTCTGGATCAAGTTGCGGATCGGACGGGTCTGTCGGATCGGATGGATCGGACGGATCAAACGGTTCGGACGGCGGGACTGGCGCGGCTTTCAACGTGACTTCGTAACCAGTCTTGGCGGTGATTTGTTCCGGGCTGACTTGATAGCCCGCGGTGGCCAGGACTCCAACTCCGGCAATAAACTTCACCGGATCAACTTCCTCTTTGGAGCTCAGCTCGAAATACGCCAGGTGTTTCTGGCCGGGGAAATTTGTGTCAAGTATCGGCGTGTCGAACTGGTCCACGAAGACTTCGCTGATGCGGCGGGCCTCTTTCGCGCCGATTTGCTTGAAAGCGTCGTCATGCGCGCCGGTGGCGCCCTGGCCGATGCCGGTGGGCATGGAGAGCATGGAAAGAAGACCGCCTGTGCCAGCGAGCACGAGCTGCTCTTGGATCCAATCCAGCCGCGGTCGGAACACGCCGCCTTCATGCCTGGAATCGGCCGCTTTGGCATCGGCGCCATTGGGGAGCGCCCCGCTGCCACCTTCGGCAATGCGCCGGGCGGCCGACATGTAATTGGTTTCCTGCTCTTTCGGCACGCTGGGCGGCATGATGATGATCCAATGCGGGATGCCGTAAATTTCGACGAAGGCATCCCAGTCCTTTTCACACAGACTGGCGCGGATCCACAAGATGAGCGCGATTCGATCCAGGGGCCGGCGCGCTTCGCGAATTAAAAATTGGCTGTATTCGATGGGAACGCCGGAATTGGTCTGGGTGGCGGCGGCGACGTATTCCCATGTCGCATACATGCTCTTGCGCGTCCAATGCCATTGTTCGACGGGTTCGAGGTGATCGACTGACAAATCCTGGCTGCCAGGATTTGTGTAACACTTTTCCAAGTGCGAATAGCCCCTGAAGGCTCCAAGCTCCAGCCATTCAATGGCGTCATACAAATTGTCGATGTTGTCGTAAGCATCGCGGAGAGTGGCGGCTTGGTCCTCAGCCATGGCCACTGTCGTGCCCTTGGGAAGCTTGTCTTCCGCGATGGTTTTTATATTCCACTCCATTTCCAGGAGGGGGCTGGTGCGGCGTTCGATCAGACCTACAAGCGTGGGGAACAAGCCTTCCATTTCCCGATAAACATTTTGCAGCTCCGCGTTCAGGCCGCGGCGGGAGAAATCGTAAAGGGCGCGGGCGCGCTGCATGTTGAGCGCGGGCAGCGGATTGTAATATTCGCGCCAGTGGTTCTGGACGGAAACCACAGTGCCGACGTTCAGGCCGTAAGCCAGATTGGAGGGCGCTGCCGGCCCAAGGGCGGGCGTGACGCCAAAGCCGGGTTTGAGGGATGAAGGCGGCTTAGGCATGGGTAACCTCCAAAAAACGGGTTTTCGGAATTAGGACCAGCCGTGCCAATGTGCGTTGCACGGCCTCTACAAGGGCCTTGCAAGCCGTTTTCTGACGCAAAAGCCATCCTTGGCTCATCAGGGCGCCTGTTTTGCCTGAGGCGATTGCACGGGCTTGGCTTAAAAGAGGCCGACAAGCCCGCTCTGGAAACTGGTGGACGGCACCAGAGTAGGACCCCAGTCGCGCGAGCTTGCCGGAAAAAGAGGATGCGCTGCCGCCGATCCCGGTGGCGCATGGCACCGGTTTCATTATGAAAGGAGTGCCGAGGATTTGACTCGCCGAAATGGCAATATGCTCGCGCGGCTGGCGTGGCAGTGGATGCTTGGCGGGGAAAGTAGCTTTCACGCGATGGTCCTTTCGGCGCGGTCGCGCAGGTTGCGGCTCTGCAGCGTCTCGGGGAAAAGGTAGATTTCACCGGGCGCGGCCTGAAGGCTGTCGGCCTTGGTGGACAAGCCACCGCCCCAGGCGATGTCGCAGTGGCTGGCGGGATTGAGCAGGTTGCGGCCCTCGGTGAAGTGCCATTTGCCGCCACTGAAAATCTTGCGCAGGGCAAAGAAGTCCTGGCCAACATCGGGTTGATTCTTGGGAAACACCTTCTCAGCCACCGTCAGTTGATTCATGAGCGCGAAGCCCATGTCGTGTTTCTCAGATGAGAAGTTGACACCAGTGAAAATGCCGGGAAATTCCTGGGTTGTCTCCCAACAGATTTGACGGCCGAGACCTGTTTCGTCGCCAGCACTTTGCAAGGAGGGCAAATGACGATGAAAGGCCCACAGGGCAGTCTTGAGGAAATTCCAATCATCCGTGCGGCAGGTAAAAAGTCCGGCCAATTCCAGGCGCGGGGACTGCTTTCGATCGACGTAGATGCATGCCAGGTCGCCTTCACCGCTGGCCGCGACATCGAAGCCGAGGCGGTTGCGCTGGATGGCCGCAAAGAGTTTCGGGAACTGGCCGCGAATGAATTGGGTGATACGGTTTTCCCGCGCTTCTTTCTGAGAGGGAACGTATGCCCCAAACAGTTCCGTGATGGTGTTTGATTCCAGATGGACGCGCTCGATCTCGTAATCGCGAAAGCAATTGGCGAGCTGGGACCACGGGACGATGGCGCTGGCTGATCCGGAGGGATTGCAGTTATACGCCTGCTCGTAAATCTCCGGCAACCGGGCGCGGTTTTTGCAATCCTGAATGAAGCCCTCACGGGTGTAGTGAGTGCCCTGGATTTGGTTGATCTTTTCCACCAGGCCAAGTTCCACGGCGTCTTCCATCGTGACGCGGTAGTAGGACCAGCCGCCTTTGCCGGCCTTGGCTTCCTGCGCGAACTGGTAGAAGAGCGTGTCAGTGCCATCATGCGCGGACCAGACGCCCAAGTTGAATCCCCAGGTGACGCGGCCCTGCGCGGTCTCCCAGAGCTTTTCCGCCTGGGGATGCTTGGCAAATTCATCCAATCCGACATCGCCGCCGAACACGGCCATGGCGTAGGGATTGGAACTGAAGGCGATGATGCGCGAGCCGCTGTCAAACTTGATATAGTTGAACTTAACTTCCTCGGTGAACGATTCGCCGTTGTCTCTTTTACTGGAGACTTTAACCGAGTCTTCACCCTTGGAGACGATGTAACGGGTGAAGTTGAAGATGTCGGCAAACTTCAACGCGGTCTGGGCATACTCGGTGGCGCTGGCCTGATCCTTGGTGGCGAAGAGGTAATCGCGGTTTTTGTGCTGGATGCGGGCGCGGACATTTTTAAACGCGTCGGCATAGGTCCAACCGATGCGCACGGATTTCTCAGCCAGGCGCATGGGCGATTCGTCCAGAATCCACGCCACCTGATGGGGCAGGAAGTATTTGGACAGCTTGCCGTCCGCGTCGATTTTGAAGGATGGAATGATGGCGGCCATCAGCTTTTGAGTCCCAAGATTTCGTCCACCTTGGCCACGATGGCCTTGCGCTCGTCGTCGGAGAGCTGGCTGCCAGGCTCGCGCAATTTCTTCACTTCGTCCGAAGCGGCTTTGACTTTGGATTCCAGCAAGGCGATGCGGCGATCGCTCTGAGCGATCTGCTGTTGTTTGAGTTGCTGGTCCTTTTCCTTCTGGCGCTTTTTTTCCGCCTGCGTATTGGATTCGCGGTCCATTTGCTCTTTGGTCAAGAGCCGGTCGAGAGGCTTGAGCATCGCCGCCATCGGGACGCCAGATAGGTTCTCTGTAACCATTTCCTCCTGCAGGACGGTGACAAAGCCATCGAGGACCTTGGATTGTTGCGCGCCCGGGAGTTGCTTGCACTTTTCGCCAACCCGCTCGATGAATTGGGACATCCGGCCGACGCTGTTGAGTGTCGATTCGGTTCTGATCCGGGTCGCGATCTTGCTCAAGAGGCCGGCGCTGGGCTGCTGGCCGGCCCGCGCTGTCCCAGACGGCCAGGGCGGGCAGTCGATGATTTTCTCCTCGTCCGTTTTGCCCGGCGTAAAGAGCACAGAGTAAAAATGCTCCAAGTGTTCCAAGGAGGAACCGGCCAGGGCATGTTCGTAGGAACCGGTCTTTTGATCTTCCCACGTTTCCCATTCCGCGCCGTATTGGCTGAGGATCTCTTTCAGGCGGGCGATGTCGAATTTCTCCATTCAGATGCCCCTCCCTTCCAAATCGTCGATGCCAGCGGCCGTGATGCGCCAGAGCTTGATGGCCACGCTGTGGCTCTTGGGCACATCGGCCAGAAAACCCTTGTCAACAAAGTATTGGATGTCCTCTTCCAGATCGGCGTTTTCAAAATCCTTGAACCCGCAGGACCGGACGATAACTGCCAGCGTGGCGAGGTTCATGCCGCCCCGCATTTGCCGGAAAGACCGGAGGATGGTGTCGCGGAAGAGTTCGCGTTGTTCAGCTTTCATTGGATTTTTCGATGAGGCGATCGAGCTTGGCGTCCATCATGATGGAGCGTTGGTTGGCCAGGTCGGAGGCGGTCTTGAGAGCAGCCACTTCTTTGCCGATGGTTTCTATTTCCCGGTGCATGAGGCGGCGGCTTTCCTTGTTTTCGGTTTCGGCCCGGTCGATGCGGGCGTTGACGCGGGCTTCCACGCCGCGTTCGATGCCGCCCAGCCGCGAATGAATGGCGTTGTGGTCGATCACATCCTGTTCGACGTGTCTCTCAAACTCCTTTTTATCGACGGGCGTCCCGCTGAAAGTGACTTCGGTCTGGCTTTTGCGGAACATCATGATCCAGGCCAGGCATGTGGTGATGATGACGCAGATGCCGCTGACCACGATGGAGCAAATTTGGAGGGTGTTCATGGTTTTGTATTGAACGGGAACGGATCGGGAAAAGGTAAAGCCACCCGTCCGGAGGCCGGCTGGGACAGGCCGGATGCCTGTGCCTCCGGTGTAAATAGGGCCTGATACCGACTGACGTGGTGATCGGCCAGCCATTGCTCGATTTGCAGCGGGCCGCGTCGCCAGACGGACAGGGCGGTGGCCAGGTCGGCCAGGGCGTATTGGGAGAAGGGACGGTCCACTTGGCAGGGTTGCGCGCCCGCGCAACCGGCTCCGTAAAATGCTTCGTGGCCGCAGTGTTGGTAGCGGCCTAGAAGCCAGGGGACGTGGGGCACGATGTCGAGATTGTGGATGACTCGGAAGGTGCGGCCGCGTAAACCACCGTCGAGATCGTGGTGGTAAGCATCACGCCAGGATGCGTTGGCCGCGCGCGGCTGGCCAAAGGTGTAAACGCCGGCAATGTTGGCATCGGGAGGCAGCGCGAAATTAGCGGCGGCGATCATGGCCAGCGCGCCGCCTAAAGAATGGCCGGTGAACCAAACGCGCTTTTTGTGATCGACCATCGCGCTGACTTGTTTACGCACGGAACACCAGGCGTTCCAGAATCCGGCGTGGACGCGCCCGAAATCTGTCTTGACCATGCGGGCGTCCAAATCGGTCAGCCAATTGCGCAGGTCTTGTGTGCCGCGAAAGGCGATGACGAGGTCGGTTTCCGATGAATAAATCACCGCCAGCGTGTCGGTGGCTTGGTTTTCGATTATTTGACAGGGCTGCGCTCCCGCGCTACCGGCTCCGCTGGAGCGTCGCCCTACCACATATGCGGCTGCCGCGAACTTTACCAGCGCGGCGGCGTTTTCTGGATCGTAAATATGTGTCCGGGGCGGATTCATTTGGGGTGCAGCCAGAGGCGGATTAAAAGGATGAACAGCAGGAGGACGATCCACGTCAGGCGGTTGACGATGCGCTTGCCGACGCTCCAGACGGCGACTGTCAATTCTTTTAATTGGTCTGGAGTGGTCATGGTGATTTTCCTTTCTATTTGACTGCCGCTTTTGCGGCCGCGCCGATGATGTTGCCAGCGGCCGTGCCTCCAGCGCCGATGATGGCGGCCGTGTTGGTGTCCACCGTGATGGTGACTGAGCTGGCGCTGAAATATGAGCATCCGCCCAGGGCGGCTTGATTGGTGTGCCAGGTGTTGATGTTTTGCATGGTCGGATCCACGAAGAGATACCAGCCGTGGCTGAATGCTTTATCGCGCCATTCTTCCACGGCAATCAAACCATCTGGCCGGCCTTCATAACGGTGGATGGTGTGAGAGACGACCGGACCACTAGGGGGAATGGCGCAACCGGTTAAGAGGAAAAAACCGCAAAGGAAGACAAGGAACGCAAAGACCAGAGCGATGCGATGATGTGCGTTGTGGTGTGTCATCCTCTTCTTTGGGTTCCTTGTCTTCCTCCGCGGCATAGATGGGATCACCTCCTTTCGTTAATGACCGGCCAGGCCGGTGGCGAAGCCGGCGTTGACCGCTTTGGCCAGGGCGATGCCCGCGATACATTTGCCAATGGTTGGGTGCATCGCGGGGAATTACTTGTTCGTGCCGTGGACGAGGGCGCTGATGGCCTGGGCGTCGGCGATGGCGGCCGGGGCGTTGGCGACGATGTTGGAGACGGCGGCGTCAATCTGCGCGACAGTGGCCTGATCAAGGCCCTGGGTCGTGGTGACGACGTTGGTGGTGGCCGCGTTCGTTCCGCTGGGCGGCGTGACGGTTTCGGTGGTAGTTGTGCAACCGGAGGTCAAAAGATAGCAGGCGGCGCCAAAGCTGGCGCCAAGTAGGACCAGCGATTTTTTTGCATTTTTCATTTTGTTCTTTTCGGTGTTCGTGTTTTTCACGTTGACGCGATTAGAACACGGTTTTGAAATTTGATAAGACCTACGGCGGAGGTAAAATGAAGGGGCGGGGAAAAACAGAAACCGGGCGGCTCCTGTCAACTATTTAAACAGCAACGCCGGAGGGGAACTTGTTCCTCCTCCGGCGCACTGTGGGACTTTAGCTTGACGCGGGACCTCGCGTCAAGAAAAAAGCTGAAACGCGGATTCTGTCTTTCCCGGTAGGGCGAGACAGCCCGCAAAGCGGGCCAGCCTTCTGCCGTTTCGGAAGTTCCATCTCCGTCGAGCCCTGACTCGATTTCAATCGGATTGGGGTTCGACAGAGTCTCACCCTACCGGATCATTTGCTGGCCTTTGGCGGCGGCGGCGGCGGCTTGGTGGGGAATGGGCCTTTCCACCAGCGGCGTTTTTCCTTGAGACCGAGCGAATCAAACGGCTCCCATTTATACCAGTCACTGTTTGTGATTATGAAATTTGTGTGGTTTTGCCGAGCGATGTTGATGGGTGGTTGAATTTCATTTCCCGGCTAAACGCTGCATCTCTTTCATTTCCCGGTCCCACATTGCGCCATCATCCACGTAGCCAACGCAATGGTGATTATAAACCAAAAAAGTAAATATCAAGTTTGTTCGTTCCATGCCGCCGTTTTTGTTGATAAAATCTATGGTGGCATTGCCAGCCCAGTTGGTTTTGATATCTGGTTCGATATCAATGTAGTGGTCTATAGTGCGGCTGTATCCGAGATAATTAGAGCAACCTTTTAGCAACACAGCTTCGGCTTCCTTTTCCAATCGCCAGACGGCCTGCGTGGAGGTCTCAAACTTTTCCGGGTGAAGCGCTCGGTCATCGGCTTCAAATTGCTTCTTTGTTAAACTGACTTCGTGTTGAGCAAGCACAATCAACACAGTCGCGACAATAATGACGAGCAGAAAAGTGGCTCCAAAGGCAGTTAAAAGCGTCCTAAAAACCCGGCTGCTGCGCGGCGGCGCCAGAAAGGCTTTTCCGCAGGCGGGACAGTCCAGGTCTTTGCCGGAATATTCGCGTGGCGCTTCAATGTGCTGATTGCAGTGCGGACAACTAATTTTGATCGTTTTCATTTTGGTTCCTTTCCTGCGGATAGTTCTTTTAAGGTTCCCCAGAGCGACAAAATATAAGCTGTTCTGGCTTCACCCTGCGTGCCAGGCAGGTGGCTGGCAAGATCAATCAACATTTTTTCCAGGTGGGTTAGGCGGATTTGCTCGGCTGTTAAATCAGTTCTGACCGTGTTTTGGGGTGAACCATTGGGTAAAAGCTGAGGGGGCTGTTTGAGAATTTGGTCCCGTGAAACATTCAAAGCTTTGCAAAGTTTTTCGAGAACTTCGTTGGTAAATTTTCCGTTGCCTCCCTCCAGTGTACTCAGATGGCTGGGGCTGATTTCCGCATGGGAAGCAAGGTCTTTTGCCCGCTTAAACCCAGCGGCTTCGCGAATAATTTTCAAGCTATTGAGTGGCATCCCTAAAATATTTTCAGATTTTTGTTGCGTAAATTCGCAAACTTTGCGAATTTGTTTTCGTAACGCGGCACAATATGACAGAAGTACGAAAAAACGTCAAGAAGAGAATCAAGGGCATAACCAAGGATGCTGAGGCCCTGGGTTGCTCGCGATATCATCTGTGGAAGGTTCTGACCGGCCGGCGGAACAGCCGAAGCCTTACCACCCGATACAACGAACTGAATAGAAAAGGGGTCAACCCATAGTTTGGTTCATTTTGCTTGAAGTTCGTTGAGGGTTC
>CAZLEE010000141.1:0-11792 GCA_964558455.1 uncultured Verrucomicrobiota bacterium
CCAGAGGGCGGAATTAATCTCCTCCTGTTTATATCCAATCAACCCCTCAATGCCGGCGCCCATGAACTTATAGGATTTGGAGATGAAATCGTAGGTGTATGATACTGCGCATGCGCCACTTATGGCTTTTTGGTACAGCTCCTCAGTGCTTTTCGCGGATTCCTCGCGCAACGGGTCGGGAATGGCATCCTGGCCAGCCTCTGCTAAAGAATGCAGGCTGGCTTGCGCGGGCGACTCAGACGGATTCGTCACACGTTGCATACCCCTTGTAGTCGGCTGAAAAGGGGACCCGCTTAACCCAATCATTGACAAATTCGGCGGCGGCGGACGACAATCGGAGGCGTGACCCGTTTTTGCTGTTTTTAAGCTGATATTAGGATGTCGCCGATCACCCATTTGCTGGCGAGCTGGATCGTGGCTGCCAAGACGACCGACAACCTGAGGGATCGCCGCCTGGTGACACTGGCGGGCGTGGCGCCGGATTTGGACGGGCTGGGAATTGTCCTTGATATACTCAACGGCTCATTTGCACACGGCCAGGTATATTATTACCCCGAATACCACCATTGGCTGGCGCATGGATTGCCGGCAGCGCTGCTTTGCTCGGCTATTTTGGCCCTGTTCGGGCGAAACCGATGGCAGGTGTTCTGGCTCGCGTTGCTTGTCTTCCACCTGCACTTGTTGTGCGATCTTGTCGGTTCGCGCGGTCCCGGCGCGGGTGATCTGTGGCCTATTTATTACCTTGGGCCGTTCAGCCGGAATCCCACGTGGATTTGGAAGTATCAGTGGGCCTTGGACGCCTGGCCGAACCGTCTCCTTACCGTGGGGCTGTTTGGCTGGTCTCTTTGGATGGCGGCGCGGTGCGGCGACTCGTTTGTCGGCGTCTTCAACCGGCGGCTGGACGGTGTTTTTGTCCGGGTTTTGCGGAAATGGTGCGTGGAATGGGCTGGACATTTTGACGGGGCTGTGTTCGATTTAAGGGACGATATCTATGTGGCACTACGTGCAAAACGGCCAGGCCTGCGGACCCGTGGAAACCACCACCCTGCAAGAGCTTTTCCAAAAAGGCCGGATTGGTTGCGCGACGCTGGTTTGGAAACAAGGCATGAACGATTGGGTTCCCGCCTGCAATGTGCCCGAATTCGCGTCCTTCGCCGCTCCCGGAATGACGCCGCCGCCGGTGCCGCCCCTAAGCCCGAGCCAGCCGCCCAAGGTACCCAGCACCTCAATGGACCCGGAAGCATACGATGTTGAACAAAACAAGGTGTTCGCCGTGCTGGCCTATCTTGGCATACTTTTCCTGATTCCGTTGCTGGCCGCGCCCAACTCGCGCTATGCGCGGTTCCACACCAACCAGGGTATTGTGTTGTTTATTGCTTCCTTGGTGCTTTCGTGCGCCATGGCGGCGATGGCCGTCATCCCGTTTATCGGTTTTCTCGTGATTCTGATGGGTTTTGCGGTTCCGACGGGCATTCTCGTCTTTATCATCATCGGCATCATTCACGCCGCTTCCGGCGTTTGCAAACCGCTGCCCTGGATCGGGCATTATCAGTTGTTGCATTGACCCTGATTCAGGCCCGGTTTGCCACCTTCTGCCATATTCCGGTTGCGGCCGATTTCAGCACCGCATCGCAAACATACTGGGTTTCCAAGGCGTCCCGGAAGGTTGGATGGGCCGGTTTTCCGTTGCTTAATCCCTCCAGAAAATCCGCCACTTGGTGGATGAAACTGTGTTCGTAACCGATTTGCAGCCCCGGCACCCACCAGTTTTTCATGTAAGGCTGGTCGGCGTCCGTCACATGGATGGACCGCCAGCCCCGCACCCGTCCCTCGTCCCGATGATCGAAATATTGCAACCGGTGCAAATCATGCAAATTCCATGCGATTGACGCGTGTTCGCCGTTGATTTCAAAAGTCTGCTCCGCCTTGTGTCCCCGCGCATAACGCGTCGCTTCAAACGTGGCCATGGACCCGTTGGCGAACCGGGCCAGAAACGCGCACGCGTCGTCGATTTCCACTTTTTCCATCTTGTCGGTCAGCGCGTTTTTTCGTTCCTTGATGAAGGTTTCGGTCATGGCCGTGACTTTGTCGATGCGACCGTTGAGCCAGATGGCCGTGTCAATGCAATGCGCCAGCAAATCCCCCGTCACGCCGCTGCCGGCCGTTTTCGCGTCCAAACGCCACAAGCCCCTCCCGCCCTTGGGCAAGTCGGGGCTGATCGTCCAATCCTGCAAAAATTTCGCCCGATAATGGAAAATGCGGCCCAGGCGCCCTTCGTCAATCAACTCCTTGGCCAGCGTGACCGCCGGCACCCGCCGGTAATTATACCAGACCATGTTCGGCACTTTTGCCTTCTCCACCGCTTGCGTCATGACCCGGCCTTCGGCCCCGTTCATCGACAACGGTTTTTCGCACAGCACCATCTTGCCCGCCTTGGCGGCGGCGATGGCGATTTCGGCATGGGTGTTGTTCGGGCTGGCGATGTCAATCAAATCAATGTCATCGCGCCGCACCAGCTTGCGCCAGTCGGTTTCGATGGATTCATAACCCCATCGGGCGGCGAAGGCGGCGGCGTTTTTCGCGTCGCGCCCGCAAACCGCTTTCAGCGCCGGTTTGTATTCGAGGTCGAAAAAATGATTGACCTTGTCAAAGGCGTTGGAATGGGCGCGGCCCATGAGGCCGCCGCCGACGATCCCGATATTCAATTTTTTCATGGGTTCCTCCAAAAAACGGCCGTTTTTTTCGCTATTTTCCGTTCCAGCCGTGGTTTTCGCGCACTTGCATCATGCTGGCCAGAACGGTGTTCCATGTTTCCTGTTTCTTCATCGTCTCATTGGGAAACATACAGCCGTCCCAGCAAATGTGGCTGAATTTTTTTGTCACCCGGCCCGCCTCATCCCGCAGCCAGTAACCGGCGTCGCGCGCGATGTTCAGCTTGCCGTTGACATCGGTGGCCAGACAATGCCGGCCCGTCTTGTCATGCGAACCGGAGCCTCTGACTGTCGCATCGTTCTGGGCCGCATGAAAATCAATCGTCCAGGGCCGCAGCGTTTTCGTCATTTTTTTCATCGCCGCGTGGAACGCGTCCGGTTCCCAGTGAAATCGCCTCGGCACGAGGCGGTGTTCCGGCGCGTTGTAGCCGAGGGTGTAAAGAAGGGTGTGGGCCATATCCGCCTGGAACCCCACCCGCTCCGGTCGTCCGACTTCTTCGAGCAGTTGCACCATGTGTTTCCAGCTATGCATGCCGCCCCAGCAAATCTCCCCTTCCGCCGCCAGGTGTTGGCCGTGGCCGGCCGCTATCCGGGCCGCTTCTTTGAAGGTTGCCGCGATTTTTTTTGTGTTCGCCCGCGGGTTTTTCCCCCATTCCGCCACGCTGCAAGCCGAGTCGATCCGCACCACTCCATAAGGCCGCACTCCCAGGTCGGTCAGTTTCGCCGCGATCCGGCACGCTTTTTCCACTTGCCCGACGAATTTCTTCCGCTCTTCCATCCCGCCCATGGCTGAACCTCCGCCGGTCGGCCTCCACACCGGCGCCACCACCGAGCCGATGACAAATTTCCTGCGCTGGATTTTGTCCGCCAACTTTTTCAGTCCCTCATCGCCAATGTCGATGCTCACATGCGGCTCAAAGAGAAAGAGGTCCACCCCGTCGAACCGCACTCCGTTGACTTCCGCCCTGGCCGTGAGTTCGAGCATCGTATCCAGGTCGATGCATGGTTCCGCCCCGGGTCCGCCTTTGCCGACCAGGCCGGGCCACATGGCATTATGCAATTTGGGATAATTATTTGCGGCAATGGCAGTCATGGTTCATGAATGGACTAACAGAAGAACCCCGGTCGGGCAAGCCCGCAATTGGTCTGGTTGCCTTTTCCGCCATTTCGCCGCAGAATGCGCGTCATTCAAATGACCATGCCTGTCGCCAAATTGTTTTCACGCCCACGGATTCTCCTGGTCGCGTCCATTTGCTTTCTTGTTTGCGCCGCGCCCCGCGCCGCTGAAACCGGCGCCCTGTTCAATGTGCCGGCCGGGGTGCAGACCCGCTGGGCCAGCATGGAAAATCCAGACGGGCAAAAAGGGCGGGGCGCAACGGCCAATTTTGGACGGAAGGGCGCCGCTTGCAAACCCATGGAAGCCGGGGAATCGCTCATCATGGCGCACGGCGCCGGCGCCGGCATTGTCCGGCGCATGTGGGTTACCATTCCAGATCGTTCGCCGGAACTGATGCGCGGCATGGTCATCAAGATGTATTGGGATGGCGAAAGCAAACCCGCCGTGGAAGCCCCTCTTGGCGATTTCTTCTGCCAGCCGCTCGCAAAACCCGTCGTGTTTGAGAACGCCTGGTTCGATAATCCCGAAGGCAGATCGTTCAACTGCCGCATCCCCATGCCGTTTCGCCACGGCTTCAAGATCATTGTGACCAACGAATCCCCCAAAAAATGCGAAATGTTCTTTTACGACGTCGAATACACCCTTGGTGACAAACTCGATTCCAGCACCTGTTATTTTCATGCCCATTACAGGCGCGAAAATCCCACCACCTTGCGCCGGGACTTTGAGATTCTCCCGCGCACGGCGGGCCGGGGCCGCTTTCTAGGTTGCAATATGGGCATCAACGCCGACACCGAAAAATACGGCTACTCCTGGTGGGGCGAAGGCGAGGTCAAAATGTATATCGACGGAGACACCGGCAATCCCACCCTCAGCGGCACCGGCAGCGAGGACTACATAGCGACCGGCTGGGGCGAAGGCCAATACAGCCATCTTTGGCACGGCTGCACCGTCGCCGACGCCGCGCAACAACATTATGCCTTCTATCGTTTGCAGGGTCCCGACCCCGTTTATTTTGCCAGGGACATTCGCGTGACCATCCAGCAGATCGGCTGTCCCGATAGAAATGAGCTTATCAAACACATGAAAAAAACCGGACTCGCCTCGCTCGTCCGGGCCGGCGACGGCAGCCATATGATGACCCTTGAAGGATTGGAAAAAGGAGAACCCCTGAGCGCCTTTGAGCGCGAGGACGACTGGTGCGCCAACGCCTATTTCTACCTCGGCACACCGACCGACAAACTGCCGCCAATCGAGCCTTATGCGGCGCGGGTCAAGGGCCTTGTCCCGGACAAACCCGCGCCGGCTGCCGGGAAATAATCGACGTTCCAGACCAATCAGCGCGTTTTGCTTTCGAGGTCGAGCAGGCGTTGTTTTATCGCCTCTCCAAAGCCAAAGCCGGTGAGCGAGCCGTCCGCGCCGATGCAGCGATGGCACGGCACAATGGGGCAGACCGGATTGGCCGCGTTCGTCCGGCCAACCGCCCGTGCCGCTTTTGGATTGCCCACTGCGGCGGCCAATTCCCCGTAAGTGCAGGTGCGGCCATAGTGAACGTGGCGCAACGCGGACCAGACTCGCTTCTGAAAATCAGTCCCGCGCGGAACCGTCTTTACCGTGAACTCGCGGAGTTCGCCCCGGAGAAATCCGGTTATTTCGCGTCTCGCTTCCGCCGCATATCCGGGCTGGCGCAGCAATTCATCCGATGCGAGACGCGCGCGCAAATCGGCCTCGTTGCCAAAAGTGGTGGCGACCACCGTGCCGTTTTCGTCCACGGCCACGGAGAAGTCTCCGAATGGAGTTGGGAAGGTGTCGCAATATAGTTTCATCATTCCTCGCTTTCAGTTTTCTGGAGACAATCTAGCCGTTTGGCGCGGGGTTGTCGTTTGAATTCTGGAGCGGACCCGGGTATTCTCCGGCGGGCGGGCGGCCCCGCCTGAGTCAGACGATGAAGACAGAATTAAACGCATACGATTTGCTCGAAAAAGTGCGCCAGGAAAGCCCGGTGGTGCATCACTTGACGAACTGGGTGACGATTTACGATTGCGCCCAAATTGTCAAAACACTTGGCGCTTCCCCCGTCATGGCTCATGCGCCGGAGGAGGTGGCCGACATGACGCAGATCGCTTCCGCCCTGGTTCTCAACATCGGCACCCTTACGGTGGAAATTGTGGAGGCGATGAAGATTGCTGCGGCCGTTGCGAACCAGAAAGGCATCCCCGTCATCCTTGACGTGTGCGGCGCGGGCGCGACGGCCTTGCGCGACCGCAAGGTCTTTGAGCTGCTCGACCAGGTCAAAATCAATGTCATAAAGGGGAACGCCTCCGAAATCGCCCGCGTCAGCGGAGCCGGCGTGCGGACCAAAGGCGTCGATGCCACCGAGGTTGAAGGTGATTTGGAAAAACTGGCGCAGGAGCTTGCCGTGCGCCGCCAGGCGACCGTGGTCATCACGGGCAAGGTGGACATCGTGGCCGGCGGGCAGGGGATCTATCATGTCAAAAACGGGGACGCGCTCATGACGAGCGTTGTTGGCACCGGTTGCATGGCTGCTTCCGTGATTGGCGCTTTCGCCGCCGTGGAGCGGGATCACAGCCGGGCCGCCGCCTGCGCTTTGGCTTGCTACGAGATTGCGGCTGAACTTGCCGCGAAAAAATCGCACGGCCCCGCCTCCTTTAAAATCGCTTTATTTGACTGCCTTTACAATCTGGACCGGCCCACCGTCGAAAAAATGCAACGCATCGAATCGTGAAGGGATACTATTTCATAACCGATTGATCCGGCAAATCCGCCACGCGGTCAAAATTCCGCTCGTCGCCATCGGCGGAATCAACCTGATCAATGCGCCGGATGTCATTAAAGCCGGGGCGGACGGCTTGTGCGCGATTTCAGCGGTGGTGTGCCGGGAGGATGTTCAGGCGGAAATTGGAAAATTTCAGCGGTTGTTTCCCTAGCCGGCCGTTCATTGCCGCAGGCGGAAATACTGTTGGGAGGCGCTGGTTGAATTCGTATAGGGACCCACCACAACCGGTCCAGGCATGTCGGTGTAGGGGCCGGATACATTGGTCGCGCTTTGCAAAATGAAATTTCCCGGCCAATTCAAAATATAATTTCCGCCCGCCTGGCTGGCCGTGATCGCGCCCGGGCTGGGCGGTTGCGAGATGAACCGCACCGCGTCGGCATACCACCGTCCCGAAGAAAGTCCGCTGACGTAGGTGAAGGTAATCACCGGGTTGTTCACGCTGGCCGTGATGTTGCCCACGGTTACCCAGGTGTTATTGGTGGCGTCACCGGTGCCGCTGGAAAATGCTTTCGTCGTGGCGGGAAATGTGTTGTTTGACACGCCCGTCGCTGTCGGGCTTGCCACGATGGCGGCTGTTTCCTCGTAGGGCGAACTATTGTATCCCCAGGATACGGCCACGGAATAGGTTGTCCCGGCCACCAGGTTCGGCGTCACGGAAAACGCCGTGGTGGTGCTGGCTGTCGAAGTGAAACGGCTGCTGCCGGGCGAGGTGCATCCGGCGGCGCTGCTCTTGGTGGCTGAAATGGTGCCGGAAAACCCGCTGAACGAAAAGGCCGAATTATTGCTCCCGGTCGTGCTGTTGCCAAAACGGCTTTCCACCACATTGGTCATCTTGGCAATGACGGCGCTGACCGCCCGCAAGGTCCCGTCCACCGCCAGTGTGTTGGTGTTCCAATTCAGACCAATCGCCGTCAAGGTCGGACTGATGGAGCTGAAGGCGCCCGTATAGCTGGCGGCATCGAACAATTTGAACGCGTTCCCCGCCGCAAAAGCGCCGGCCTGATTGTTGAGGATCAGCGCGCCGCCATAAGTCACTTGCGTCAAACCTGTGACATCATCCGACGCGCCGGTGGCGGCATTGACGTCCATTGCCGCCGAACCGCCCGGTTGCAACGCCAGCGTGTTGCTGATCACAAGTTGCGCGATGCCCGGCCCGGGCGAAAGTATGCCGCCGGCAATGACCGACACCGGTCCCGTCAACAATCCCGTCCCGCTCAAAGTCCCGCCCGCCGCCACAACCGCATTGCTCATGCTGCCGGTGACTTGGAGCGTCCCGTTGCTGATGGTCGTGGTTCCGCTGCACGTATTCGTTGCTGTCAATTGCACTGTGCCAAGCCAGGTCAGCGTCAAATTTCCCGTGCCGCTGACCGGTGCGTTGACGGCCAGGACGAGGTTTTGGGCAATCTTCCAATTCTGATCCGCGCCCAGCACCACCGGGGAATTGATCGTTGTGTTTACTGCCGAGGAGACCGTGTCGATGCCGTTGCCGCCGATGGTCAGGGGATTGCCGCTGATCGTGTACGGCCCGCCGTCCTGAAAAGCCAGGCTGTTGACCGCCATGGCCTGATCGAGCGTCATGTTTTGGTTGCCGGCGGTGAAATGGGTGAAAACACAATCGCTGCCCGAATTCGGAACCATGTTCGAGAGCCAGCTATTGCTGTCGCTCCAATTCGCCGTGTTTGCCCCGGTCCAAAAGACGGTGGTGGTTGGCGCGTAGATGCGCACGTAATCCACCACCATTGTCGTCGTGCTTGCCGTCTGGCTGCCGTAGCCGTTCGCCGGGATATTTCCCGCAAACCCGCCATTGGTCAGCTCCGAACTGAGCGTCACCTCTCCGGTTCGGTCGGAATGTCCCGCATTGGTCACCCAAGTCTGGCTGCCATCTATATAAAAATAATTATTGGTCCGGTCCCACAACAGGCCGTAGGTATGAAATCCGGTGCCAAGGTTGGTGCCAAACGGCCCGATGATGGCGGTAAGCTCATCGACCGCCTCGTTGTTCCAATGGATCGCCTGCTGCACTTCCTGGTTGATATTGTCCGCATCCCCCGCATCGGTGTAACGGTGCTCGCAAATATCCACTTCGGAACCCGAGTCGGACGGGTTGTTGTTATAAACCCCGGTGTTGGGCGAATTCATCCAGAAATCCGACCACACCCCCGCTGAGCCGTTGAATTCGATGCTCGACTCGTAATAGCCGTAACAAAAAAGCCCCTGGCTGGAGATCGAGCCGCTGTAATAAGCCGTGTTCGTGTTGTAACAAGTGATGGTCAGGAAACCGTTGCTCACCGTGTCGGCCTGCGGCACGTCGGTGGCCTGATGATCCGGCCCCAGCCAGCACCACCATTTGCTTAAATCCAAGGAAGTTCCGTCAAACTCATCCGACCAGATCAGATAGTAGCCCGGGGGAGGGGTAGCCGAAACCCTCGCCGCGCCCGGCCCGATCAAAAAAACAAAAAGCAACATCCAACGCCATCGCGACCGCATCATTCGAAGGAAGATCGTCATAAGCTTTCTGTTTTCCAATGTCGCCGTTATTGGTGTCGCGCACAACCCGATTAAATAGCGGGAAAATTTTATTTTCCAGCCGTGACTTGCAAACCCTGGCCGGTGCTGCTGATGTTGAAAAGTTTATCACCCTGGCGCACGTTCAGCAATTGACCCTCAAAACCGCGCGGGGTTGCGTTGGAAATCAGGGCGCGCCCCAACAGGTCGGGTTGATAACCGAAAAAGCTGCGGATGATGGTTTCGGCAAAGGAACCGCCATTGCTCGCGTTGTAGGTTTGATGGCTGTTCGGACTGCCGCCCCGGCTGGTGATCCGCGCCGGCGCGTCCGGCGTTTTGCCGGTCAATTCCCGTGATTGCGAAAAAGGCCCCTCGTAGGTCACGCCCACGCAGCGATGCAGAAAATTCAGCGCCTGGTCAAATTCCCCCAAGGCGCACATCGCAGCCATCGTTTCGGCCGGCCAGGCGCAGAAAGCGCCCATCGGCCCGTGATCCGGCCGGTTCGATTTTAACGCGGCAATGTCGGAGAGCGATTGCGCCCGCATCCAGTGATCGGTCAAAAGCTCGCGCCCGACGAAGCCGGTCATTTCCCCGCGCATTTTGGGCGAAAGATCGTCCGGGATGGTCAGGGCGATGGTGGCGAAGTCAAACACATGGCGGACCGGCACACGCGAGCCGTCGCGGTGGAGCGCGTCCCAAATCCCCTGTCCGGGTTCATAAAGCGCAAGCACGGCGGGAAGCAGATGGGCCGCTTCCGCCCGCAATTCCCCGGCCCTGGTTTTATTTCCTTCCGCCCCCTCAATTTCGGCCGTGCGGCGCATCATCCAGACGTTGGCGGCGTTGAACGAAGCCACCTCGTGGATGTAAGTCGGGACGCACTCCAAAAGATTCGCGGCCTTGCCGTAATCCGCCAGGGTCCGGCCCGGTTTGACCAGTGTTTTCCAATTGGTGGCTATCGCGTCCATGTGTTCAAGGACGGTTTGGCCGTTGATTTTTTCGGAAAGAAAAGCGCGGTCGCCGGTGATGTTCAAATAGCAGTTGAGCAGAATGAAAACCGAGTAATCGTTGGCGCTGTACCACGGGCCTTGCAGGGTGCCGGTGTTATATTCCTCCGCGTAACCGTTATAAATCCCCTTGCCCAGCCAGTCGCGCAGATACCGTTTCATCATGACCGGATCGAGCAGGGCCAGGGTTGTCGCCCATTCGCGCGTGTCCCAGAAATACATCATCGTGCAGTTGCTTTCCGGGGTGTTGCTGACATAGACGCGCGGGGCCACGGGGAAGCCGGTGCGCAAAACGCTCAGAAGCGAAACCGCGCTCATGTAATACAGGCGCCGCAACGGTTTGTCGGAACTGACCAGCACGGGTAAATGGCCGGAGAAATAAGGGTTTTTCACCGTGAACATGGCGTCAAACCGCTTTTCCCAATCGTTTTCAACCTGGGCAAAAGCCTGGTCAAAATGCGCCGCCGTGTTTGAGGCCAGATTGTGGACAGCCTGGTCTGTCTCGCCCATGGCCAGCACATAGTTGACAGACAATACTTCCTTGGGGCGCAACGTCGCGCGCCAAACCGCCCGCCCGGAATCCCCTTGGGCCGACAGCCCGTCCGGCTTGCGCTCAAAACTGAAGCAGTTGGCCAGTTCGCCCCGGGAATCGAGCAGCGGCAACGACTGGCCCTCATCCATCGTCATCGCGGCAAACCGGTTGGTCTCCTTGTCCCTTGGCACGCCCCAGCCCCAGCGAATGTGGCGCGAGGTGTTCGCGGACAGATTGATTTTCAACTCGAATGTTTGCCCGGAAGTCCCGTCGTTGGTCACCGCGATGTGAAACAACAAACCCCGTTGTTCGTAAAGCATCCGCACCGCCGCCCCGATTTTCAGATTGCCCGCCGTTGCCGTGCGTAATACTTGATAGGGATACCATCGCGTCTGATCCAGCGCGGGCGCCTGGCCGTCAATCAGCATGGCCCCGGTCCCGCCGGTCATGGTGATGGGCGGAAAGCTGAGGTCACCGATGGAGAGCGCCTCCCGCGCCGCCTTCGCCGACCCCAGCCCGCTGTTAAGCGCGGGCATGGAAAGCAGATTGGAAGCGTTCTGCCAGTCGCCCGCCAATTCATCCAGGGCGGGGATTTGGGCCCGGGCGCGTCCGCCGCCGGCGAGGAGAAGTGTCAGAACCAATATTGCCGCAACCGCCCGAAAACCATTGTTGGAGCGGACCGGGTTGGCCGGGGTTGTCTGACCGCGCATGGATGCCTGTATTTTCATTTCAGAGTCACCAAGGCTTCCTCCCGGAGGCCGGAATGTCAATTTACATCCCGCACCAGACAAGGGAAAACGCTGAAAAACTGAAACGCTGAAACGCTGAAATCGGAGAGGGAAAAGCAGAAATTGGGAAAGCAGAAGGCAGAAAACTGAATTTTTAACCTGTTGATGTTGACAACGATGGGATTTTGGGGGCAGGATGCGCTCACGCCACAGCTCATACGTCACGAATATGCCGGAGCGGGCAAAAAAGGCTAAAATGAGAAGGAAAACAGACCATGCCATGGATGCCCCGTTTTTCAATCTGTAAAAAGGAACAATATGAAAAAAACATTTTGTTTCCATTCTTAATACCCAATAAATCCTCCAGCTCTGCTGGAGAGACTCCCAGAGTTTGACGG